>NZ_JBYCKM010000008.1:0-11516 GCF_057473385.1 Alkalihalobacterium sp. TH-98
GGTGTAACTATGATAATTTATAATGAAGATGATATTGTAAAGGTAATTCAAGAAGATGAATGGATGATGAATTTATTAAGAAATGTAAAAACTCTAAACCTCCCTGATTGGTGGATCTGTGCAGGATTCGTTCGTTCAAAGATATGGGATGTAATCCATGATTTTAGTGTAAGAACGCCTATCCCTGATATTGATGTAATTTACTTTGATTCATCAAATACAGACGAATTAGAGGAAAAGAATATTGAAAAAAAACTTAAATGCCTTGTGCCAAGAGTGCCTTGGTCGGTAAAGAATCAGGCAAGGATGCACGTAATTAATAATATGGAACCTTATTCTTCATCTATCGATGGTATATCAAAGTTTCCTGAAACCGTAACATCATTAGGAGTTAAACTGGATGAAAAGGAAAACGTAATATTAACTGCACCATGGGGGATTACCGATGTTGTAAATTTAGAGGTAAGACCATCACCGTATTATTTAAACTCAAAGGAGCTAAAAAACGTTTATGAAAGTAGGGTTTTAAAGAAGAATTGGAAGTCCATTTGGAGTAAAGTCGAAATTCGCCATATCAGTAGTATTGATTGTTAAAATCGATTGTCCTTTTTGGATTAATATTCATGAAAATACATAAATATTTCCACTTCTATTGTTATTAAATTTATTTCACCCAAAAGTCTTTGGGGGTAATGTCATCCAACGATTGATATACATACTTTCGTTGAATTTCACACAATTATTCACCAAAACCAACGAGATGAACCGCAAGCGGGTACTGGAAGTGTCCCGATCGTACTAGAAGCTACCGACGAAGAGAAGACACTCATACGGTTTCATGGCCGTAACTACTATGGCTGGCGTGATCCGGGTGATGGAAATTGGCGGGATGTTCGCTATTTATATAATTATAATGATGAGGAACTGGGTGAATGGGTTGAAAGGATAAGACGACTCGAAAAGTCTACAAAAGACATATATATCGTTTTTAATAATAATTCTGGTGGGGACGCCGCAGAAAATGCGAAACGATTTCAAGCGATGCTAGGTATCGAATATGAGGGGCTTGCCCCTAGACAATTAACGTTATTTGATGAATGATAGTAGTATTGCATTTTATCTTTGAAAGAAGAGTAAATTAGAAAGCGCAGATAAAGAAAGTTGGGGAAAAGGTATGGAATGGATCGTTTTAGTTATTTTAGGACTCATTGCCGGGACATTAGGTAGTATAATGGGCTTGGGCGGCGGGATTATTGTTGTGCCTGCTTTAATGGTTCTTAGTGGTTACATTGGGATATTAGCCGGTATCACTCCACAAGTGGCCGTGGGTACATCTTTACTGATTATGATTTTTACAGGAGCATCCTCTACCCTAGCTTATATAAAGCAGAAGAAAGTAGACTACATCAGTGGGTCGATTTTTTTAATTGGGAGTATTCCAGGAGCTTTGTTTGGTGTTTATTTAAACAAAGGAATTGAAGTTTCCAGCTTTCTTATTTATTTTGGACTATTTATTATTATTGTTTCTTTTATTTTAATGGTAAGAAAGTATTTAAAGCCGATAAAAGTAGGAAAAAAAGGAGTTAAACGAGAATATGTGAATGACTTAGGGGAAACCGTTCAGTATGGGTTCAGTCCTTGGCTTGCTATTCCGATTTCCTTTATTGTCGGTATGTGTTCAGGACTATTTGGGATCGGCGGCGGTTCGCTCATGGTGCCAGCAATGATTCTGATCTTCGGTTTTCCGCCTCATATGGCTGTTGCAACATCGATGTTCATGATTTTCTTTTCAGCCATTTCTAGTTCCATTTCTCATATCGCTTTAGGCAACGTCGATTGGCTGTATGCGATAGCGTTAATTCCAGGGGCATGGATCGGTGGAAAATTAGGAGCTGCAATCGGTCAAAAACTAAAAAGTGATACATTAGTTATGTTTTTACGAATTTTCTTAGTGGTTATTGGTGCCAGATTAATATGGCAAGGATGGATGGTAGGGTAATTTGTCATTCGTGTCAAAACAGCACCATCAATCAACAAACGCTGACAGCGCGACAATTATAACAAGGAGGCTTTGGAGTGTCTTCTGAGCAGACTTTATTTATTTATCATACAAACGATATACATAGTCATTTTGAACATTGGCCAAAAATTGTTGAATTTATAAAAAAGCAGCGCAGCTTTCATGAACGAAAGCAGGAAAATATGCTTTATTTTGATATTGGGGATCATGCCGATCGATGTAATCCAATGACAGAGGCAACAGAAGGCAAAGGAAATGTTGAATTGTTAAATCAAGCAGGCGTTCAAGCGGTTACAATTGGGAATAACGAAGGCTTAACTTTTTCCAAAGGAACGTTAAACGAGTTGTATGAAGATGCACAATTTCCTGTTTTAGTAGCGAATTTGTTAGATGAACACGATAAAGTGCCGGCCTGGGCAAAGCCTTATCACTACATCACGTTAAACAATGGAACAAAAATTGGTGTAATCGGGATGACAGCGCCATTTTTCCCTTTCTATGTTAAACTAGGCTGGACCATTGTCGACCCTTTTGAGATCTTACCCAATCTCGTAGCAAAAGTTCGTGCTGAGGCTGACTTTGTGATTTTCTTATCACACCTCGGCTTCCCGGCAGACCAAGAAATAGCCGAGCACATTGAAGGCGTTGATGTTATTTTAGGGGCGCACACTCATCACGTCCTGCAATCAGGTAAAAACATAAAAGGTACATTCATCGGCCAAGCGGGGAAATTTGGCTTTCATATTGGTCAAATGAAGCTTGTCATTAATGAAGAAACAAAGGAAATCGTCGATATTGAAATGGCTGCTATCGAGACGCCAACAATGCCACAATCAAAGGAAACACTAGAGCTTTTAGAGCGTCTTGACCAAAACCAACGTCACATTATGAACGAAGAAGTTGCGATGCTTCCGTATGATTTACCAGTTAAGTGGTTTGAACCTTCAAAGGGTCCGGATCTGTTAGCAGATGCATTAAAAGAGTGGTGTAATACGAAAATTAGTATGGTGAATTCAGGGGTGCTGCTCGATAGTCTTCCAAAAGGCGGTATTTCAAGAGGCGATGTTCATCGAATTTGTCCTCATCCGATTAACCCATGCATTGTTACCTTGCGGGGGGACCGTTTGAAAGAAACGATCTTGCATGCTTTTACAGACCGGATGCAGCGTCTTGAATTAAAAGGATTTGGTTTCCGCGGTGAAGTATTAGGAAGAATGGCCTTCTCGGGAATTGAGGTTCATACTAAAAAGCTAGCAGATCAAGCCGAACACGTAGAACGGATTCTCATTGACGGACAAGCGATTGATATGAAAAAAGAGTATCAATTAGCAACTCTTGATATGTTTACATTTGGAAAACTGTATCCGGCTATCGCAGAGTCTACGTCTAAAGTTTTCTTTATGCCTGAGCTTCTTCGGGATGTTTTCTTATGGAAGTTAAAGCAAATTAGGTAATCGACCAACCTTTGCACTTTTTCGTCTGTTTTTCATATTGTATAACGAGGATAAGTCAAACGCCTTGTGGAGATTTATCTTCATAAGCAACCACGTTGTTTTGTTCTAGAGACTATTCCTAAGTGGATTAAGGCTATGGAACAAATGCATATCCGAAAAACGGAGGAGTGATACTGTGCTTGAAATGAATCCAATTTCAATCGAGGGTCATACCTTCATTGCTGTTACCCTCAAGCTTCCAAAAACAAACTTTATGGCAGTCATGAGTGATAAAGGATATATAATGTGTGGGGCACTTGACGTTGCACTATTGAATGAAAAGCTGAAAGAGCGTAAAATCATAGCTGGCCGTGCCGTTGGTGTTCGTACAATCGATCAACTACTCGAGGCTCCTCTTGAGTCCATTACTTTAGAAGCTGAAGCTGTAGGTGTTAAAGCGGGAATGAAAGGTAAAGATGCATTGTTAAAGATGCTCTAACTCAACAAGTGGATACTCTATCCATGTTCAATAAAAAGAGACTGACGGATTTTATTTTGGTACCGCCCCCCAAAAGTTAGAGTAGAAAACTAACTTTTAGGGGTAGCACCTTTTTCGTTGGTCTCTTTTGAATTGGGTTAATAAGTCCAAAATACTTATACTAAAATTTGCTAATCTTATGAACTGTAGTCTTGAACTATAATGGAACAGTTAAATGGTTGTATTCTGCGGTAGGGACGTTGTATGATAAAGAATTGATAGATGTATTTGAAACAATAATTTCGATGTACCCAGTAGGTTTGACAGTTGGTTAGGAAGTAAAAGTTTAAAGGGGGCTGCATGTAAGTTGAGTACAAGTGAAATGAATTATCTTCAACTATGTAGACATGTACTTGAAAATGGAACAAAAAAAGAAGATCGAACAGGAACAGGTACCATGTCCATTTTTGGCTACCAAATGCGTTTTGACCTAAATGAAGGTTTTCCATTATTAACGACCAAAAGGGTTCCTTTTCGACTCATAGCTAGCGAGTTACTATGGTTTATGAAAGGCGATACGAATATCCGTTACTTATTACAGGAAAACAATAATATTTGGAATGAATGGGCGTTTGAGCGTTGGGTTACGAGTGAAGAGTATGAGGGTCCAAACATGGATAACTTCGGGTTACGCTCGCAACAAGACGATGAATTTAGAATACAGTATGAGGAACAACTAGAAATGTTCAAAAGCCGTATACTGAATGATGATACATTTGCTGAAAAATACGGAGATTTAGGACAAGTCTACGGAAAGCAATGGAGAGCATGGCAAACGTCAGCAGGAGAAACATTGGACCAATTAGCCGATGTAATTGAAACGATTAAGAAAAATCCATCTTCAAGACGCCTGATCGTGTCTGCTTGGAATCCTGAAGATGTTCCATCCATGGCATTGCCGCCTTGTCATACGCTGTTTCAGTTTTATGTTTTAGATGGAAAATTATCATGCCAATTGTATCAAAGAAGTGGTGATATTTTCCTTGGCATTCCTTTTAATATTGCAAGCTATGCCTTACTTACCCATTTGATTGCTCATGAATGCGGTTTACAAGTTGGGGAGTTTATTCATACACTAGGTGATGCTCATATCTATTTAAATCATATAGAGCAAGTTGAAACCCAGTTAAGCCGAGAGCCTAAATCGCTTCCTAAGCTTGTATTAAATGAGGATGTAAAGTCGGTTTTTGATTTTGAAATGAAGGATATCTCAATTGAAGGATACGACCCGCACCCAACGATTAAAGCGCCCGTTGCGGTTTGATGTTGTGGCCCAAAAAAGCACTTTAGTGTAAGTGCGACTAGTAAAGTAAATTAGCGGACTCCAGGGCCGTTATTTTAGCAAAAACCTTATTTTTTTAAAGGTAAGAGGACTTAGAAGCCGTTATTTGTGTTGATCCATGATGATTTCTATTAAAATCATGAAAATAAGGGCCACACAGTCCGCTAACTGCTTCAAAAGGGTGTTTTTCTTTAAAATAAGGGCCTCAGAGTCCGCCAAATAAGAAACATGCATCGTTCTAGTGCAATATCATGTTCGCCGTGTTTCCTATATCTCATACGGGGGAGCTCCAGTCCATACGCCGCTAAGCAGGCACCTTTCGCTTTTCTATACTCAAGGTTATAATAGACCTTGAGTATTTTTCGTACTTTGAAAGGGGTTGTTTTCGTTGATTTCATTTCTAGTTGCGATGGACAATAACCGTGTGATTGGTAAAGATAACGATTTGCCGTGGAGTCTCCCTGCGGATCTGGCGTATTTTAAAAAAGTGACCATGGGACATCCCATCGTTATGGGGCGGAAAACGTATGAGTCGATCGGACGACCATTGCCGGGGCGAGAAAATATCATCCTCACGCGTAATCGAGAATATAGTGTAGATGGTTGTACCGTGCTTCACTCGTTAGCAGATGTGAAACAAGTTGTAGATGCAAACGATAAAGAGACGTTTATTATCGGCGGTGCTGAAATTTTTAAAGAGGCATTTCCAATCGCGGACAAGTTGTATATCACACATATCGATGAAGAATTTGATGGCGATACGTACTTTCCAGCGTTTAGTGATAAAGAGTGGAAAGAAGTGTCGAGAGAGAAAGGGATAAAAGACGAAAAAAATCCGTATGATTATTACTTTACGGTATATGAAAGAAAGTAACGAATGGTCCTTACCTGTGATACATATTTGTTAGAGATAAGAAAGTTGAATGTCAAATACAGGTGTTAGAAGGTTTAGAAGCTGTTAGAAAACGTCCAGGGATGTATATTGGTTCTACCAGTGTACGAGGCTTAGTATGAAAATTAAGCATTTCTCATAAATTTCAGGTCAAGGCCGTCCCCCTCTTGCATATATTTCTTGCAAAGGGGGTTTTTGGTGTGGTTCGTTTTAGACAGCGTGGGGTGTGGAAAGGCCCTCTCCTTAAAAGAAAAAGAAAGAATGGTCCTCTCTTTAATCAAAATTCAGGGAGGAAAGGTCCTCTCCCATTTCGTTATGTTTTGTTATTATCATTTGTTATATTTGTGGTCCTAACGGCTCAAGGGCTATGGCTGGTAGAGAAAGGGATTCGGCCGACGCTAATTCATATTGCAAAAACGGAAACGCAAGTATTAGGTACTGAAGCCATTAATGATGCGATTTCTAAGAAAATTGCTGAGCAGCTAGATATGGATGAGTTACTGATTATTGAAAAGGATCAAAATGGAGATATCTCCTCGATCACATTTAATTCGTCTATTGTCGCTCGTGTTCAAGCGGAAGCTACCCAACGAGTGCAACGATATTTACGACTCATGGAACAAGGCCGAGTGCATGAGATGGTCCTTCCTGATGGTGTGGAAGTGGATTTTAATCAAGAAGTTTATACACAAGACGGTATTATCTATACTATTCCGTTAGGTCAAGCGACAAACAATGCTCTACTCGCTCATTTAGGTCCGCAAATTCCGGTTCGTTTTACAGCGATTGGGGATGTAAAGGCAAATATGAGGCATCAAGTAGAAAATACGGGCATCAATAATACGATGTTATCTCTATATCTCGATCTGCAAGTTGATGTTAAGATTGTTATTCCGTTCGCAACAGACATGGAAGTTGTAAAGACGTCGATCCCGATTGGTATGACGCTAGTTCCAGGAAAAGTTCCAGAATACTATAATGTGGGCGGCACGGGGCCAGCACCTACTTTTATTAGAGAGTCCGACATTCAAGATGCTGTAAGAGATAATTAAATCAGTGATCTAATTGGCTTTTACTATAGTGAGCTCTTTTTGGAACCTACCCAATAGAAGGTGTTATCTCTGCCGAAAATAGCAGAAATTACAATTGGCGTTTTTTTAGAATGATGCTATACTATAGCGTGGTCAATGAAAAAGTGAATAATTACACCTCATCAAGTCTTGATGAGGTAGAGGCGCGGGTTTCAATAGTAATCAGTAGGAGGATGACAACTGTGAGTACTGATGAAAGGGAAACTTGCCGAAGCGAGAGTACTCGTCAACGTACTTTTTGCTGGGGTTGCATTGAATAAGTGTAACACTGTCACAGCGCGATTGCTGTGGAGAACTACTTTAGTTGATGGGGAGCCAATAGATGATTGATTATAGAGGCTTACTCAAATGATAGAGTCACCACTTTAACTAGTTTTGAAGTGATTGACACTTTAGAGTAAGCCTTTTTTTTGGTTCCAAGTAAAATAATAGGAGGTTAAAAGATGGAAACATCGATTTTATCATTAATTCCTCCCGTGCTCGCGTTAGTCTTAGTTATTTTAACGAGACGTGTATTAATTTCGCTAGGGGCAGGGATTATTGTCGGTGCGTTATTACTTAATGGATTTGATCCGATTAGTTCTTTAACGCAAATTTTTGGGATTGTCGCAGCGATTTTCTATGTTGACGGTGCAATCAATGATTGGGAGCTTTATATTATCTTTTTCTTATTGTTATTAGGAATGCTCGCTTCATTAATTGCTTTATCAGGTGGAAGTCGTGCGTTTGGTGAGTGGGCGCTTAAACGTGTAAAAACAAGAGTAGGTGCTCAATTAGTTACCGTAGTGTTAGGTATTATTATCTTTATTGATGATTATTTTAATAGTTTAACAGTTGGAAATGTGAGTCGTCCTTTAACTGATCGCCATCGAATTTCACGCTCAAAGCTAGCGTATCTCGTTGACTCGACATCTGCTCCAATGTGTGTCATTTCACCGATTTCAAGTTGGGGAGCGTATATTATCGCAATCATCGGCGGTATTTTAATGACGCATAGTGTTACTCAATATCAAGCACTACAGGCCTTTTTAATAATTGTTCCAATGAACTACTATGCCTTATTTGCTGTTCTGCTTGTACTTGCAGTGGCGTGGTTTAAGCTTGATTTTGGTGCGATGAAAAAGCACGAAAGGTTAGCCATTGAAACAGGAGAAGTGGTCGATAAAGCAAAAGGAACGCCTCCAGGGGAAAACATGGATGTTCAACCTGTGGAAAATGGTAAAGTAAGAGACCTCGTATTACCGATTATTACTTTAATTGTTGGAACGATCTTATTTATGATTATTACGGGAATTCAAGGAACTGAAGGAACAGCAACGCTTCTTGAAATCTTTGAAAATACAGATGTAGCCGCAGCTCTCGTTTATGGAGGGTTACTTGGATTAGCAGCCGCTGTTATTCTAACATTAATGAAAAAAGTTCCAGCGAAAGACTTTGGAATTGGTTTGTGGGCAGGTATTAAATCGATGCTTCCTGCCATTTATATTTTAATTTTTGCATGGACGATTATTGAAATTATTGGCGACTTAGGGACTGGCGCGTACTTAGCAACATTGATTGACGGAAATATTCCACTTGCGCTTTTACCTGTAATTATTTTTATTGTTGCTGGTGCCATGGCGTTTTCTACTGGAACATCTTGGGGAACGTTCGGTATGATGTTGCCAATCGCAGGTGATATTGCAGCAACATTAGATATTACGATGCTTCTTCCGATGTTGGCAGCAGTATTAGCGGGAGCGATTTTCGGTGACCATTGTTCACCAATTTCTGATACGACGATTCTGTCATCCACGGGAGCAGGCAGTCATCATATTGACCACGTCATTACACAGCTTCCTTATGCTCTTCTAGTAGCTTTAATTTCAATTGTAGGCTTTTTAGTGCTTGGAATTACAGGCAGCATGTTGATCGGTTTTATCGCTGCGTTTGCTGCTTTTATCGTAACAGTTATCGTTTTAAAGAAAATAGTATAAGGACTAGAAAAATAGAGGCTAAGTTTAGTCTCTATTTTTTTTCGATTAATTTCGACAAATCTATTTACAAACTAGGACAAACTTATTATAATAAAAAAACGAATTATCTGAAAATTAGTAACAGAAAGGGGAATGAACTATTGAATTCGTAATAGCTGTTCTTAAATGCTATGGGATTCGTCTGAAATGAATATTCATAATATTTTTAAAAATAATATATTTTGCTAGACTATCTTAGAGAAAGTAGAATATACTTGCTATTAAGAGATAGAAAATTTAGAAAATTAGAAAGAGAAAGGGGTTATGGAAATGAACGGACGTGAACAATGGGGCACACGTGCTGGGTTTATTTTAGCAGCAGTCGGTTCGGCAGTTGGTTTAGGTAACATTTGGCGTTTCCCTTATGTTGCGTATGAAAATGGAGGCGGAGCTTTCTTCTTCCCATATTTATTCGCACTACTAACAGCGGGGATCCCACTACTTATTATGGAGTTTACAATGGGGCATAAGTATCGTGGTTCGGCACCATTATCTTATGCAAGAATGAACAAGAAAACAGAATGGATTGGTTGGTGGCAAGTAGGGGTATCGTTTGTTATTGCAACATACTACGCTGTCATTATCGCTTGGGCGATGGCTTACGCTTATTTTGCAATCGGTCAGCGCTGGGGTGAAGACACTGGTGGTTTCTTATTTGGAGAGTATCTCCAACTAGCTGAAGTACCAGGTCAAATTGGAAGTTTAGTACCATCTGTATTTTTCCCATTAATTCTAGTATGGGTTATTACATTGGGTGTTTTATTTAAAGGTGTTAAAAAAGGTATTGAAGTGGCAAACCGTATTTTTATTCCTGCACTTGTCGTTTTATTCTTAATTATCGTAATTCGTGCTTTAACATTAGAAGGTGCAGCTGTTGGTCTTGACGCATTCTTCAAGCCAAACTGGAGCGAAATTATGACTCCTAGTGTTTGGGTAGCAGCATATGGTCAAGTATTCTTCAGTTTATCCATTGCATTTGCTATTATGATCACTTATTCAAGTTATCTTGGGAAGAAATCAGATATCACGAACAACGCGTTCATTACAGGGTTCAGTAACTCTAGTTTTGAAGTGTTAGCTGGTATTGGGGTATTTGCTGCATTAGGTTTCATGGCGACACAAGCGGGTGTTCCATTAAACGAAGTAGCAGCGGCAGGTATTGGTCTAGCGTTCGTTGTCTTCCCGCAGATCATTAATACATTCCCTGCACTTAATGGGCTGTTTGGTTTCTTATTCTTCGCTTGTTTAGTTTTAGCAGGTTTATCGTCTTTAATTTCAATCGTTCAAACCTTTGTAGCGGGTCTGCAAGATAAGTTTAAAATTTCTCGCGGTAAAGCCGTTATTTTTGGTGGAGGTCTTTCAGCTCTAATCTCAGTTCTTTTTGCAACTCAAGGGGGACTATTCTTCCTAGATGCAGCTGACCACTTCATTAATACATTTGGTGTAGCACTTTCTGGTCTAGTATCAGTTATTACCGTTTCTTGGTTTGTTAAGAAGCTTCCAGAACTTCAAGGCCATGCAAACTCCGTATCAGATATTCGTTTAGGTTTATGGTGGAAAGTGTGCTTAGGAGTTATTACTCCAATCGTTCTAGGTTACATGGCAATTCAAAACTTGATTGGCAATATTCAAGAGAACTATGAAGGCTATGCGACGTCATTCTTACTATACTCAGGATGGGGCGTTGCGATTGGAGCTATTCTGATCGGATTTATTTTCTCAGCGATCAAGTGGGGTCAAAATGACTTAGAAATTCCGAAAGAAAAAGGAGCTGAACTATAATGAGTGCAAGTGCAATTGTAATGATGATTATCGGTATCGCAATCGTTTGGGGCGGTTTAGCTCTAAGTATCTTAAACGCAGTTAGAGTAGCGAAAGCAAATAAATAAGTATGATAAGGAAGCACTCAGATATTGATCTGAGTGTTTTTCTTATTGCTCAGAACATCAATATGTACAGAAAAAGGTTTAACTTGTTCGTTTGTGACGTTGTGAAAAGTAGGTCGAGTTATGTAGCGGGTGTGATGACCCCCGAAAAAAGAGAGAGTCAGCGAAAGAACGGTGATCAAAGAGCGTGATGACCCCCGAAAAAAGAGAAACAGCGAAAGAACGGTGATCAAAGAGCGTGATGACCCCCGAAAAAAGAGAGTCAGCGAAAAAACGGTGATCAAAGAGCGTGATGACCCCCGAAAAAAGAGAGTCAGCGAAAAAACGGTGATCAAAGAGCGTGTTGACCCCCAAAAAAA
>NZ_JBYCKM010000009.1:0-366121 GCF_057473385.1 Alkalihalobacterium sp. TH-98
AATATAATATTTCCCTAGTTCCTCTTTTTCTTCTTTTCTTTGTTGTGCTGTCTACCCACAACCCCACCCCCCCCCCCCACCACTCTCTCAAACCACTACAACAAAAAACGCATGTGGCTGCTAAGGCGAACATGCGTAAGTCATTTATATATGAAACATAGGTCGGTTCATTAAAACTTTCGTTTCCCTATGTAACTTGCAATTTCATGTAAATACTTCTTGGCATCAATGTCCGGTAATTCTTCTAAGCATCTAAATGCCTTGTTTAAGTACATATCACTGATTTGTAGAGAATATGCAATTCCACCTGAATTTTTGATCTCATCCAAAACATTTCTGATGTCTAATTTATCAACATACGGATCATCGAGAGTTTCCATGATGAGGCGCTTAATTTCTGGATCTTTGTCCATTGCATATAAGGCAGGTAATGTGACATTCCCTTGTAAAAGATCACTGCCAGCCGGTTTTCCTAGTTGTTTCTGTGTACCGATGAAATCTAGAACATCATCTGTAATTTGAAAGCTCATACCGACAAAATAGCCAAAATAATATAGGCGCTTTTGGATATGTAATGGAGCATTAGCTGCAATTGCTCCTAATTCGCAGCTCACTGCAATTAATAGAGCCGTTTTTCTCTTAATGCGTCGTAAATAGTTTTTAAAGTTTTGATTCCAATTATATTGATCACGTATTTGTTCCACTTCCCCAATACACATCTCCATCATCGCGTAAGAGAGTATTTGATGAATCCTTGGGTTTTCAAAATACATTGATATTTCAAGTGCCCGCGCGAAAATATAATCTCCAGTATACATAGCGACACGGTTATCCCACTGTGCTTTAACGGTTCGCTTACCTCTCCGAGTTTCGGCGTCATCAATGACATCGTCATGAACTAATGACGCCATATGAATGAGTTCGAGTGGAACCGCAATATTCTTTAATGAATGAATATCATAATCACCAAATTTTCCTGCTAACAAAACAAAGACAGGACGTATTCTTTTTCCACCTGCTTTGAGTAGTTGAGTGGAAGCTTCACTTAGAGTGACATGATCTGCTTGGACTGTCACCTCTAAGTCTTTCTCGATGATGTTAATATCCTTCTGTAATTTATAATATACGTCTGCTAATTTCATTTCTTCCACCCTAAACTACATGGAATGACAATGGTCAAAAGCACTCCATAATGAAATAGTTTGTACCTTTTTCTTTAAATAGCCTAAATCATATGCTAATTGATAATAATAATTTAGACCTTTTAACATCTGATCATTAAGATCATACGATAAACCTTTGAAATATTGTTCCCAGAACTGTTGACTACCACCAAAGTTATTTCTAATACTATCGATCATCGGTAGATAGTTGATATCAATACTTTTTCTTTTGCTACTAATAAATTGTTCATATAATACACTCAATTTTTCAGTTTCTGCCTGAAGCACTTCATTTCTCACAGCAAAGACCGCATAAGTCATTGGTAATCCCGTATGTTCATACCATAGTTGCCCTATATCATACATATAATATCGATCTGATTTATTCCAAACCGTTTTAATTGCATCATCGCCTATTAAGAGGCACGCATCATGTGTTTCAAGCATGGATTCAAAATTTGGCTTCATAACATCATATTCTACTGAAAACTCATAGAACCGTTCTAATATAATTTTAAGTAAGTGAATGGTCGTCGCTGAGCTAGATGTTAAGGCAACGGACTTTTCGTTTAGCTCTTCAATCGGTACCTTTGAAAATAAAAAAAGTGACCCGACTCTGGAATACGCAGAAACAGATAAGTTCGGTAAAAGTGTGTAACGGTCAAAATTTTCTCCATAAGCAAATGATGAAATCCCACCAACATCTACTGCTCCGTTTGCCATACCACGATTTAATTCGGCTGGAATTTGCGGAACAAAACGACAATCTAGATCGCTTAATTTTTGGCGATCTAGATAATAAAAAATAGGTAGAATGTTGGTATAGGAAATTTCCCCGACGATTAATGTCACTTTTGATCCCCCCAACGGGTAAAGAGTTCGTGCCCTACACCTAAACTGTCTAACGCCTTTCCAACAACAAAGTTTATTAGGTCGTCCATCGACTTTGGCATTTGATAAAAGGCTGGCATTGCTGGTAGGATTTTTCCACCAACTTTTGATATTTTTAACATATTTTCTAAGTGAATCTGGTTTAACGGTGTTTCCCTCGGCACAATGATTAATGGACGACCTTCTTTCAGCATGACATCCGCTGTACGTTCTAATAAATTCTTAGAAGATCCATGAGCAATCCCTGACATGGTCCCCATTGAACACGGAATAACTATCATGCCATCATTTTGATAGGAACCACTAGCAATGGGTGCTGTGAAATCTTGAAGAGTGTGATAGGAGAACTGTTCATCGTTCTCTTTAAATAATTGCTTGATTACTTCGTTCCGCTTAGATGTATCTAATTCTAGTTCTTCACGAAACACTTGCCATCCTGCTTCAGTTACGATTAAGTGCACTTTGTAATCTTGTCTTAGCAATTCTTGAACAAGTCTAACACCATAAATAGCGCCACTTGCTCCAGTTATACCAACCGTATAAATTCCATCGAATTTTTTCATAATAGTAAGTCTCCTATAGTAAATACTAACATGACAATACTAATTATTCCATTCATTGGAAAAAACGCTACACCTACTTTGGATAAATCGTCCTCTGATATAATCATATGCTCGTACACCATAATTCCACCAGCAATAAGGACGCCTATCAGATAAATCCAACTTAATGGACTAACAAAGAACATAGCTAACATTGCAATAAAACTTAATACATGAAGACCTCTAGCAATTTGTAATGCTTTTTTTATACCGAAGTAACTTGGGATCGAATATAGGCCTGCTCTTTTGTCATAATCTGCATCTTGTGTTGCATAAATTACATCAAAACCTGCAATCCAGAATACTACTGCTAAAAATAAAAATGCTGCTACCCAAGGTAGTGTACCCGTCGTACCGACCCAGCCACCTAATGGCGCAATTCCAATTGTAATTCCTAATACAATGTGACAAGCCCATGTAAACCGCTTTGTATACGAATAGATAAAAAGAAAGAATACGGCTATAGGTAATAAATAAACAGCAAGTAAATTTAATTGGAAAGAGGAATAAATTAAGAGTGCAAAAGATAAAATAGTAAACCCAATAACCTCTAGTTTTGAAATAAGATTGGCAGGGATTGCACGGTCAGCCGTTCTAGGATTGTGCTTATCAATTTTCTCATCAATTAGACGATTTAAGGCCATAGCTGCACTTCTTGCTCCAACCATTGCTAATGTGATCCATATCCAATGATGAAGTGTCGGCCAAGAACCGTTCACCATTATACTGCCTACAACTGCACCTAAAAATGCAAATGGTAAGGCAAATACTGTATGCTCAAATTTGATCATTTCCAAGATGATTTTTATTTTTCTAATCACTTTATTTTCCCCGATTCTACTTCTCTCTTTGAAGATTACTATTTTATTCCTAAATGCATAGCACATACTCCGCCTGAATACGATTTAACTTGTACATCTTTAAAACCAGCCTCACGGAACATGTTAGCCAGTTCTTCTTTACCAGGGAAGTTCAATGTCGATTCTTGCAGCCATGAGTACTCATCATAGCTTTTTGCAAAAAGTTTTCCAAAGATCGGCATGATATATTTAAAATAAAAAAGATATAATTGCTTAAACCCGAAAAGTGTTGGTTGAGACGTTTCTAGACATACGACTTTTCCACCTGGTTTTAGAACACGATGCATCTCTTTCATAACTGTCATATAGTCAGGTACATTTCTCAAACCAAAACCTATTGTTACATAATCAAATTGATTGTCTTCAAATGGAAGTTCCATTGCATTTCCGTGAAGAAGTTCCACTTGTGAAAGTTTAGCATCTTTAACTTTCTTTTCACCAATCGTAAGCATATTTTTGCTAAAATCTAAACCATAGACTTTCCCTTTCGGTCCGACAGCTTCAGCCATTGACATTGTCCAATCTGCTGTACCACAGCAAACGTCTAATGCCTGACTGCCTTCTTTTACTTGCATTATTTTCATCGTGTCTTTACGCCAAGCTTTATGGCGTTGAAAGCTAATAACCGAATTCATCATATCGTACTTTTTGTAAATCGACTCAAAAACTTGGTGTACGCGTTGTTCTTTTGTTTGTGTCATTATTTACCCTTCTTCCGCAACTTTTTCACTGTAGTTTAATGGCGAGAAAAGTCGTTCCATTTGTTTCATTATAACATCATGTTGAAATAATGGGTCTTCTAAAAGCTCCTCGACCTTTTCTTTTCTTTCACTAATTTTTTCGTTAATGAGTTGCAAAACTTCATCATGTGTTGGGTTATATTGTTCAGGTTTCGATTGCTTGTGGTCATTTATAAGAGCTCGTACAATCGGCAATTTTCTACCTTCTAACCATTGACTTCGTTCGGAAATCAGTCTTTTTAAGAAGAAGAATTCAGAAATTGCTAGTTTCCATTTTGGCAACTGAAAGTGTTCTGCTATATTTTGTAAAATGGCAGATTCAATGGAACATATATCCCGATGAGTTGCTTCAAATGTCAAGTTTTCATTCTGATAGATGTTCATTTTGTGCTCGTTAATTTCTTGAATGGATATACTAAATAAGCGGATCATTGACATTTGACCGGAATGTGCCAGCAGATAGTAATACAAGCTGCTAAAATAATCACCAGCGAGAACAGTCAATTGACGATTTTTCTTCACATAGTCTGAATTAATTTTATTGAGGGAGACTTTTTCGTGTGTGTTAAGAGCTGCATCAACCAATGTGGAAGCCAACGCAATATTGTTAATGTCAATTTCGGGTACTTGCTCAGATAACATTGCATATATAAATCGAACCTTGTCTTCATCGATATCTGGTTTTTGTATATATTTTTGTAAAAATGTGTGTTCAGTGAGCGAAAAAAATTTCTCTTTACATTCGTTCACCAGTTCATTAAAATCATTCATTTATATAGTCCCCCGTTAATCTTTTGTTGCTCATGTTATTTTTCTGTATTCATTAACGTCGAACTATATTATAGCATAATTGTAAAACGTCAATAAACACGTTTACAAAAAGTCACTATGAATTTCATTATGGAAGCCTTACCTTTTTATAGAAACACTAAAAGAAAGCAGGGGAAACCTGCTTTTCTATACTTCAGTATCCATCTCACCATGACTTGTTTGAATTACTGCCTTACCACGAACTTTTATCGCAGATGTGTGCTCTGTAAATTGAGCAATCATAATCTCACCTTTATCTAATTTCTCTAGATGATGAAACCTCGTATCGGATCCCCGCGTTAAACCGATTACATTTACCCCGTCTTCTTTTGCTTTAATCAAGATAAAATCTTGTTTCGAACTCATTCAAAAGCCCCCTTCTTAAAATTCTTTATCATTAAGAGCTTTAATATAAACTTACTATCCCTTATTCCCTACTATTTGTCAATGACATAAAGTACTTCTTATTCTTTAATAAAAGATAACACTTCAGCACGTGCTGATGCATCCTCAGCAAACGTTCCTCTAACAGCCGAAGTAATCGTTTTTGAACCTGGCTTTCTCACACCACGCATTGTCATACACATATGCTCAGCTTCAACAACAACAATTACTCCATGAGGGTCTAATTCTGTAACTAATGCATCCGCAATCGTAGAAGTAATTCGTTCTTGGAGTTGAGGTCTTTTCGCAACTGCATCAACTGCACGGGCAAGTTTACTTAAACCTGTAACTTTTCCACCTCTAGGAATATACCCAACGTGAGCTTTTCCATAAAAAGGTACTAAGTGATGCTCACACATTGAAAAGAAAGGAATATCTTTTACGAGCACGATTTCTTCATGATCTTCTCCAAATACCGTTTGAAAATGTTCTGCAGGATCTTCGTTCAAACCACTAAAAACTTCCGCATACATTTTTGCTACACGTTTAGGTGTATCTTGTAAGCCTTCACGACTCGGATCTTCACCGATGGCTTCTAATATCATCGTAACAGCTTGTTGAATTTTTTCTAAGTCAAATTTATTATCCAAAATAAATGCCTCCATTCAAACACTTAAGTCAATCATAATATGTAAGCTTAGAAAATTTTAGCACAAGCATCACATGAAAAGCAAAAAAAATGATTTGAACTTATCCACAATAACACAACAAAATAGAATAAAACGGTGCCAGGCACCTTTAGCGGACTAAAGGTGCCTGGCACCGTTGTTTTTTATTGTTTTTGTTATAGGATAATGGCGATTAATCCGCCTGATCCTTCGTTTATAATTCTTTCTAATGTTTCTTTCAACTTGTATCGTGCATTTTCAGGCATAAGTGACAATTTCGCTTGAATACCTTCTCGAACGATCGAATTTAGTGACCTTCCGAAAATGTCAGACTCCCAAATCGATAATGGGTTATCCTCAAAGTCTTGCATCAGGTAACGTACCAGCTCTTCACTTTGTTTTTCTGTACCAATAATTGGCGCAAATTCTGATTCAACATCTACTTTAATCATATGAATGGACGGCGCAACTGCTTTTAATCGAACGCCAAATCGAGACCCTTGACGAATGATTTCAGGCTCATCTAAGCTCATATCGGTAATTGCCGGTGCAGCAATTCCGTAACCTGTTTGTTTTACCATACGAAGTGCTTCGGATACTTGATCATACTCTGCTTTCGCGTGAGCAAAGTCTTGCATCAACTGAAGCAAATGATCTTTACCTCGAATTTCAACCCCGACCACTTCTTTTAAGATTTGATCATATAAATCGTCTGGAGCGTAAAGATCAATTTCAGCTACACCTTGCCCCATTTCGATTCCGGCCAGACCCGCTTGGTCAATAAAATCATATTCTCCAAATTGTCCAACAACACGGTCAACATCACGAAGACGTTTAATGTCTTTTACTGTACTTCTTACAGCTTCTTCATAGCTTTGGCGTAACCAATGCTCTTCTTTTAATACCATTACCCAGCTTGGAAGGTTTACATTGACTTCATGCACTGGAAATTCAAAGAGTACTTCTCTTAAAACGTTGTTAATATCACTTTCTGTCATGCTTTCAATACTCATGGCAAGTACCGGTACATCATGGCGTTCAGAAATTTCCTGACGAAGTAGATCTGTATCAGGGTGATGCGGTCTAACACTGTTTATAACTACGATAAACGGTTTCCCGACTTCTTTTAACTCCTCAATTACTCGCTCTTCCGCTTCAAGATAATCATAACGCGGAATATCTCCAATTGATCCGTCCGTTGTAACAACAACACCTAAAGTAGAATGTTCTTGAATGACTTTTCTCGTTCCAATTTCTGCTGCTTCTTGGAACGGGATTGGTTCTTCATACCAAGGCGTGTTAATCATACGAGGACCGTTTTCATCCTCATAACCTTTAGCTCCCGGAACAGCATAACCTACACAATCTACTAACCGAACATTTACATCTAATCCTTCATCAACATGAATGGAAACTGCAGTATTCGGAACAAATTTCGGCTCAGTTGTCATAATCGTTTTACCAGCAGCACTTTGTGGTAATTCATCTTGAGCTCTAGCTTTGTCACCTTCATTTTCAATGTTGGGGATTACAACAAGTTCCATAAACTTTTTTATAAAGGTAGATTTACCTGTTCGAACTGCCCCTACCACTCCTAGGTATATATCGCCACCTGTACGTTCAGCGATATCTTTGAAAATATCAATCTTTTCCACGTGATCCCCTCCCGATCATGTATAAATTTAGAAGTTTAAAATCTAGCACCGTAATTGTTGGACATTACATACTTATGTTGTTGTCCAAAAAATATGACAACCCTTAAAAAAAGAATGAAATATTATAAAAAAGATATGTGTTGCACGGTGCAGACAAACTTCAGTATTTATCATCGTTATGAAGAACGCATTTAATCGTAAACTACAAAAAAATGCTCCTTCCTCTTGTATGTATATGACCATCTAACAACTTTATAACCCTTTAACTTATAAAAATATAAAAAAGTGCCAGGTATCTCTATGATTAAGAGAACCTAGCACTGTTAATATTTTTTAGTTTGAAACCCTTCCATATACTAAATCCATAAAATAAACAGGGTCACCTTGTTCATCAATCGTATATGGAATGGAAAACGCCGGTACAAATGGAGAATTTTCAACGAGTATTTCTCTGACGTCATCGCCATAAGTATAGGAATGTTCAAACTCTTGTAAGGCCATATTAATATCCATACGGTAGTCAATTAATATTTGACCACTATTATCTATAAGTAACGGTAAGTAATTTCCAAAGTAAGGAGTTCTTACAGTTGGTGGTTCTTTGTAATTCAATTTTTCAAACTGTAGAGAAAACAACCCTGTATCTAGCATTTCATCAATTGGGGCCAAATCATTTTTACGCATATATTGATTCAACTGACCTTGCAGCCTTTGTATCTCACGCATTACAGAAAGATCTAGAAGTTTTACCTCAACCTCATCTTCTACATTAACTAAAACGTACTGATAAAGCCCGCCGCTTTCAAATGAATTCCCCGGTGGATTTTGCAAATAGCGGGGGACTAATTGTCTAAAATCTACAGGATACTTCTGGTAGATTGGTGTATCAATATCTCTGTTCTTTATTGGTAGAACCCCTGTATCTTCTTTAAATTGGGTAACAGCCTGTTGAACAGACAGCAATTGGTCAGGATAAGGGACTTGGTTTTCTACACGCTGTTCACTTGGATAAAGGCATCCAGTTAATAACAGTACTCCTATCGTCATAAATATGATTCCAACAAAATTCTTCATGCATATCAATCCTATTTCTTGTTATAGTGTAGCAGTTGGTCCCCCAATTACAATTAAAAATACGATAAGTCCAGAAACCACGAGACAAATAAAAGAAAATGTAAGAACGATTCCTCTAAAAACACCTCTAAGTTTTAATTTACTAAATACTGCTGTAGCAACAGAAATAAACATTAAGATCATTGCAAAAAATGAAATATACATATTTATCATAGCTTGTGACATATCATCAACCTCCTTAATAACAAAATCTATTATATCATATCAAAACTTTTCAATGAATTGAATACTTGTCCAAAAAGAAAAAAGTTGGAGAATAGGGGCACCTATTATCTCCAACCTGACTAAATCCTTCACCCTCAGTGACAGCCTTGATGATAGCCGTTCGATACATTATATGCTATAGGTGCTTTCTTGTCTTATACAGGAGCCTATTCCTCCACCTATTTCTTACCAAACATTTTCGATAAAGACCCAAAATCCATTGGCATGTTATTGTTAATAATCGCTTTCACAATTTGATCTTCTTTTTCTTTTGAAACCGGTTTGTTTGCCAATTTAGCAACTTGCGCTATTAATTGACGAACTGTTTGCTCATCTTTTAAGTTCGCATTACTAACCGATTGCGCCAGCTTAAAAATATCTTCTTGCTTAACATTTGTTTTCTTTTCAATGTTATCAAAAAAGTTATTAGACAATGTATAGTCCTCCCTCATGAGTATTGTCATCATATCGTATGCGACATCAATTTCGCATGTGCATGAATACTCATAAATAACAGAAGAACAAACTGGTGGCTGGATTTAGCTCGCACTGGTTGACAGCATCTAACTGTTTTTATAACTTACTGCTCTCTATTTTGATTTGGAAGTAAACCGGAAAAGTCTTCCCCTTCATGTTTTTTAACTCGACCCATTAATTCTTCGACAGCGTCATCTGGTTTCTTGTTATTAAATAGAACTTCGTATAAAGCACTTGTAATAGGCATATCAACATCCACTTTTTGGGCAAGTAAAAAAGCAGCTTCTGTTGTACGAATTCCTTCAACTACCATCCCCATTTGATCAAGTACATCATCAATTGACTTTCCTTTACCTAACATATTCCCAGCTCGCCAATTTCGACTATGTACGCTTGTACAAGTCACTATGAGATCCCCTAAACCTGATAATCCAGAAAATGTTAACGGGTTTGCACCAAGCTTAATACCTAACCTTGTTATTTCGGCTAAACCTCGCGTCATCAGAGCGGCTTTAGCATTATCACCAAATCCTAATCCATCCGTTAACCCTGCACATAAGGCGATTATATTTTTAAGCGCCCCACCAAGTTCCACACCGATTAGATCTACATTCGTATATACGCGGAAACTTTGGTTCATAAATAGGTCCTGAGCTTGCTCGGCTGCATTCATATCCAACGACGAAACGGTTACAGTTGTAGGCTGACGTTTACTTACCTCTTCGGCATGACTTGGTCCTGATAAGACTACAATTGAATTAGAAAAGCCAGCTGGAAGCTCTTCTGCAATCATTTCTGAAACTCGTTTTGATGAAGAAGGTTCAATGCCTTTACTTGCATGGATAATCGGCACACCATCTTTAAGGTAAGGTTTGACCGCTTGCATAACTGTTCGCATAGACTTCGTCGGAACAACGAGTAATATAGCTTCGCTTCCCGTTAAAGTCGCTTTAATATTTGTATATGCAGTAATATTGTGAGGTAAATCTACGTCAGGTAAATACTTCACATTTGTATGTTTTTCATTTATTTCCGTTACTTGATCTTCTCTTCTTGCCCACATTCTTACATCATGATGATTATCTGCTAACACCATGGCTAAAGCGGTTCCCCAACTCCCCGCACCTAAGACAGCTATTTTTGACATATGAAAATTCCGGTAACTAACAAAGAGCAGCAAAAACTTATGTTAAAGCTGCAAAATTCATTACCAGAATTACACCTCCTTAATTAACTTCTCGGTTTATTTAACTCTCTATGTTTTCTTTACTAATTAAACTTACAGCCACTTAGTTTAAGTAAAATGAATGAAAGGGAGAAAAGATTTTCTCCCCTAAAAAACTTGAATGGTTACATCTTTCGTTAAGTTGTCGCTTTTTTACCCAGTTTACTTTCTGTTCCTTGTATAAGGCGGACGACATTTTGACGGTGTCTCCAAAAGGATAGAATGGTGACGATCAAACTTAAGTAAAAGTAAGCCATTGGATATTGATAAACATTAGCAAGCAGAATCGTAGCAATCGTAGTCGCGACCATAAAAAGCAAAGACCCTAATGAAACAAAACGGGTTAAAGCAATGGTAATTATTGCAACTGCTCCAGCTATTAAAGCAGGAATGAATACAATTGAAGCCATTACACCAATCGTTGTAGCCACACCTTTTCCACCCCGAAACCCGTAATAAACGGGCCAGTTATGTCCAAGAATAGCAGCTAAACCCGCTAGAGCAGGTGCCCATCCTGGACCAAGTATCCACAATGTGACCAATACGGCAAGGATTCCCTTTGCCGCATCTAATAACAAGACAGTAACTGCTGGTCCGACCCCAAGTACTCGCAGTGTATTTGTTGCTCCTGCATTCCCACTCCCATGTTGTCTAATATCAACCTTTTTGATTTTTTTCGTTATGATATAACTGAAACTAATTGAACCAATTAAGTAAGAAATAACAAATGCAATTATAATTTCCATTTAACTCTCCCCTACTGATTATAAAGTGAGTGCCCAGTTTTCACTCGTTCACATTACACTGGGCGCCATTTCGTCTATTTTTAACCGAACGGCTTCAGCAACCCATTCCCCTAAAGTTGCCTACGTTGTTTTAATCAATAGTCTTCAGTTTAACCTAACTTAGTCACTTTTTTTACGAGCAAAGATTTTAATTGGCGTTCCTTC
Organism: Alkalihalobacterium sp. TH-98; assembly: GCF_057473385.1. Lineage (NCBI taxonomy): Bacteria > Bacillati > Bacillota > Bacilli > Caryophanales > Bacillaceae > Alkalihalobacterium > Alkalihalobacterium sp. TH-98. Next base: position 11,764 of record NZ_JBYCKM010000009.1, read on the forward strand.
GAATTCAAACGTCTGCCTCAAACGATTTTCAAGAAAGCGCTGATATGAAAAGTGCATAAGTTCAGGTTCGTTTACAAAGAAAACAAAGGTCGGCGGTCCAACAGCGACCTGTGTAGCATAATTAATTTTTAGACGCTTGCCTTTGTCTGTAGGTGTTGGATTCATGGCAACAGCATCCATTACCATATCATTTAAGACACTAGTAGACACACGTAGATTATGGTTTTCAGAAACTTTTTGAACCATTGGTAAAATATGTTGTAATCTTTGCTTTAATTTTGCTGAAGTAAACAAGATAGGTGCATAACTTAAAAATAAGAAATGATCGCGGATTTTTTGCTCAAAGTTCTGCATCGTCTTATCGTCTTTGGCAATGGCATCCCACTTGTTGACAACAATAATTACAGCTCGTCCTGCTTCATGAGCGTATCCTGCAATCTTCTTATCTTGCTCGATAATACCTTCTTCTGCATTTAAGACAACTAAAACAACATCTGAACGTTCAATAGCTTTTAAAGATCTAAGGACACTATACTTTTCAGTTGTTTCATACACTTTTCCACGTTTTCGCATACCAGCTGTATCTATTAGTACATACTCTTGGTCATCACGTTGGAAAGGTGTATCAATCGCGTCTCTTGTCGTTCCCGGAATATTACTAACTATAACTCGTTCCTCACCGAGTAGGGCATTAACTAAAGAAGATTTCCCTACATTTGGACGACCAATTAATGATATTCGGATGGTATCCTCATCATACGGATCTTCTTCTTCGTCAGGGAAGTGCTTGATAACTTCATCCAATAGGTCACCTAAACCGAGTCCATGAGAACCCGAGATTGGAATAGGTTCTCCAAGCCCTAAAGAATAAAACTCATAAATTTTTTCTCTTTGTTCAGGATTATCTATTTTATTAACTCCAAGAACTACAGGCTTTTTCGACTTAAATAACATTTTCACTACTTCTTCATCAGCCCCTGTAATTCCTTCTCTCCCATTAACAATAAAGATAATTACATCAGCTTCTTTAATTGCAAGCTCAGCTTGCTCACGCATTTGCACCAATAATGGTTCATCACTAAGTTCTATACCGCCTGTATCAATTAAATTAAAATCCCGATGCAGCCATTCTCCAGAACTATAAATACGATCACGAGTTACACCTGGCATATCTTCAACAATTGCAACTCTTTCCCCAACAATTCGATTAAAAATCGTTGACTTCCCTACATTTGGACGACCAACGATTGCAACTACTGGTTTGGGCATACTTTCACTACCTTTCTTTCTATAGTTAAACATTACAAATAATGTATTTGTCGTGCGGATGATTTTGGCAACACAACTAATCTATTCTAACAAATATAGTTGCTATTCGACAATTAGATTATTTTAAACAGCCTAAATATCATACATCGCTGTAATAGTATTAACGAAAAACACGGATATCTTTCTCTCTTGATGCAGGTAGTTTTCTTACATATTGACCCATATACTCACAGAATTGCTCAAAAGCATGCCAGCTGATAATAAAAAACGAAGCGATGGCGATCAGATCAAAAAAAGTTGCCGTTCCAAGTAATTGCACCCCATATATACTTGAAAGAAAATTTTTAAACAATAACTCTCCTTGAATTAGGCCTGAGACTGAAATGACCAGCCTCCCACGTAAATCCTTTACTAACACAACTGTAATAATTGCCACAAGAGCGGAAATCACCCACATTTTATCAACAAGTAAAAACATCACAGGATCATAAAGTTCAACGAGATGAAGCCCTGCAAACAAAAATGTTAATATCATTGATATAAATAACATGTATAACATCATAATCGAGTTATATTTTGAAATAAACCAATAACAAATGAACGAAACGAGTAAATAAGCATAAGAAATTTCGTACATACCTATTGTGAAAAACTTATTAAATAAAAAAATGATTACAAGTAACCAGAAAGATATCCACGTTCGTTTTTTGGACTTCCTTAAATAAAAGGTACAAATAATCCAGCTTATCCACATAAACCAAATAAACCAAATGCCCTCCATGCGCTCATCACCACCTAACCTTAACATTATGTACAATTCTAAAAATACTAATCATTTATGCATAAAACTTACAAGGGTGTGAGACACTACTCAGGATTCTTAGAGATAAGTAAGGAGGGAATAGTATGGGAAAAGATCGCCAAGAGCGGAAATTAAGAAAGTCAGATAAAGTGGAACTAGACAGAGACCAGGATTTAAAATATGGTGGTGCAACAAAACTCGAAGGACCAGAAGAAGCACGTAAACGCCAGCGATAATTAAAACTAAAAAGACTTAAAGCATAATTAAGAAAAGAGGCTCTACAGCCTCTTTTCTCTGTTTCCTACCTCCGACTAAACTCATCAGTAGAGAAACCTCTTTGTTGAAGCCAATGATAGGTTTGCCCACTTATGACAAGTGGGACCTTTTTTAATTCATTAACATTTTCCGCACCTAAAGCCGTCATAAGCATTTTAATCTCAGAATGCATACTTTCAATTTCCTTAACTAGTGTCTCTTCACCATCATCTAATAATATTTTAAGAAAATAGCCTGCTAATCCAGTGGCCGTTGCACCTAGAGAGAGTGACTTAACAATATCGAGAGCATTCTGAATTCCACCTGAGGCTATTACGTTCATAAAAGGTTGACTCTTTACAACTTCAACGATGGAGGCGGTGGTTTGTATCCCCCAGTCATTAAAAAATTGCAGTACCTTTTCTCGCCTCATGTTTTCAATTTTAGAAAAGTTAGTTCCGCCAAATCCGCCAACATCAACAATAGATACACCGGCATCAGCTAATTTTTTCGCTGCTTCTTTACTCATCCCATATCCTACTTCTTTAACAATGACAGGAACAGGTAATGCGCACACTATCTTTTCTATCCGGTCAATAGCACCTGAAAAGTCTCGATCTCCTTCAGGCATAACGAGTTCTTGAACAACGTTGAGGTGGATTTGTAAAGCATTCGCCTCAAGCATATCAACAGCTATTTTCGCTTGTTCAACAGTTGCTTCGCTCCCTAGGTTCCCGATGATGACACCTTTTGGATTTACTTTTCTTACAATACTATATGATTCACGTTCTTCTACGTTTTTAATCGCAGCCATCTGCGAACCAACCGCCATACCAATGTTTGCACGTTTAGCTACTTCGGCTAAACGTTGATTTACATCTTTCGTACGCTCGCCGCCGCCACCTGTCATTGCATTGATAAAAATCGGCGAACTCATAACAAGTTCGCCGATAGTCGTAGATATATCAACACGTTCACTATTCATATTAGGCAAGCTTTGGTGAACAAACTGCACATCATCAAATCCATGCTTTTTTTCTTGCCCCGTTTCGATCGCATGAGCAATATGTTCATTTTTTCTTACAGAACGAAGTGTCAATGTAATCACCTACGATTTATACTTTTTTAATTGATCTCCAATCATATCTCCTAAAGAAAAACCTGAATGTTCTTCTTCATTTTTGGTATATTGTTCTGGAACTTCTTCCACTGTATCTTCTTCTTGTAATGCACGAATACTTAAAGAGATACGTTTTTCACCAAGGTTAATATCAAGTACTTTTGCTTCAACCTTATCACCTTCTGTAAGAACTTCTTGAGGTGTACCGATATGACGATTAGCAATTTGTGAAATATGAACAAGTCCTTCTACTCCTGGAGCTACTTCAACGAATGCACCAAACGAAACTAGACGCTTTACAGTTCCTTCTACAACATCACCAGCTTTAATTTCACCTGCAACTGTTTCCCAAGGGCCAGGCAACGTATCTTTTAGCGAAAGAGAAACTCTCTCTTTTTGAGCATCTACCGATAACACTTTAACTTTTACTCGGTCCCCTTCTTTGACAACATCTGAAGGTTTTTCAACACGATGGTGTGCCAGTTGTGAGATATGTACCAGCCCATCCACACCACCTAGATCAACGAATGCACCAAAGTCTGTCAAACGTTGAACAGTTCCTTCTACAACATCGCCTTCATTTATAGAGCTTAGGACAGATAATTTTTTATTTGTAACTTCTTCATCGAGTACAGCACGTTGAGATAGGATCAACTTATTGTTTTCTGGCTCCATTTCCACAACTTTAAGACGAAGTGTACGTCCTTTATAATCTGAGAAATCCTCTACAAAATGTCTTTCAACAAGTGACGCAGGAATAAATCCTCTCACTCCTAAGTCAACAACCAGCCCACCTTTAACAACATCAGCTACTTGAGCTTCAATCGTTTCTTGATTTGCAAACTTTTCCTGTAACTCAGTCCATGCTTTTTCTGCTTGTACTGCACGTTTTGAAAGTACAAGTTCATCATCCTGCACTTTACTTACCTTTAACTCTACTTCATCTCCAACATTTAATACGTCACTTACTTTTTCGACGTGAAGACTTGACAATTCACTAATTGGAATAATGCCATCAACTTTGAAACCAACATCAACAAAAGCTTGTTTATCCTCTACTTTTGTAACTTTACCAGTTACAGTATCACCTACGTTAAAAGCTTTAATTGTCATTTCACTGTTCATTTCTTCCACCATGACGATTGCCTCCTTCAATGTCCAGCATCGGGACGAATATTACAATTTTTTATTACACCTTTCACGATGTGAAAGAGCTGTATCATTTCAATAATTATATAGTTACTTGTGCTTATGTAATAACTCCGCAATTGCTTTCATAATATAGTCAGTCACTTCACCTGACGAAGCTTTAGCAGCACGTAAGCTCTCCATTTCCAATGGTTCACCGTATATAACCCTCAACTTACTAAAAGGTTTATAGCTTCCAATAATCGCACAAGGAATGACCACTGCATCGGTACGCAATGCAAAAAAACCAGCACCCGCCAACCCTTTTCCTAACTTACCATCTTTGCTCCTTGTACCTTCCGGAAAAAGACCAAGTGCTTCTCCTTCTTTAAGGATTCTCAACCCTAGTTTTAATGCTTGCTTATCACCGGCCCCCCTTTTTACAGGAAAGGCACCAACAGCTGTAATTAAACGGCCTAATAAGGGAACCTTAAATAGTTCTGCTTTGGCCATATAGTGAACTTTTCTCGGTACATATGAACCTAAAAAGGGCGGGTCAAAATTATGAATGTGATTACTACAAAGTAAAACAGGTCCTTCTTTAGGTATATTGTCTAATCCTATTGTTTCGACACGATAAGTTGTAGAGAAAAATGACCTGCACAACCCTCGTCCAAATACATATAAATTCATGAAATTTAGAACCTCTCCTCAACTAAATGTAATATATTTTCAACCACTTCAGGTATTGACATATGTGTTGAGTCAATTACAACCGCATCAGATGCTTGTTGCAATGGGGCAAACTCACGATTTGAGTCTAATTCATCACGCCTAGCAATCTCCTCTTTTAACTGTTCGAGGTCTGAAGAAAAACCTTTTTGAACATTTTCTTCATGTCTTCTCTTCGCTCGTTCTTCTACTGAAGCAGTTAAAAAGACTTTCACTTCAGCTTGAGGTAAAACATGAGTACCGATGTCTCTTCCATCCATAACGGTGCCGCCACTTTCAGCCATCTTTTGCTGTTGCTTGACCATTTCAAGGCGAACTCCTTCATGGCTGGCTACAATTGACACAGTATTTGTAACTTCACTTGATCGGATTTCTTCGGTAACTTCTTTCTCATTCACGTAAACTAAAGTACCTGATAAAGTAGGTTTAAGTATAATTGAAATCTTATCAAGTAATTCCCTTAGCTGTCCGCCGTCCTTAGGGTCAATTGAGCGTTTTAAGGCACAATAGGTTAACGCACGGTACATTGCCCCAGTATCGATATATAAATAGGATAACTCTTCAGCTACCATCTTTGCCACTGTGCTCTTTCCAGCCCCTGCTGGTCCATCTATTGCTATATTTGATTTTCGTTTCATAATCCACCTCTACTACGATCCATCTTAGTTGTGAAATTTTTTATTCCAATAAAGGTAAAATAATCTAATAACACTATCATATCATACCACATTGAGCTAACAAAGGTCTAACGATTGTAACTAATAAACAAATCTTCTTAACATTCTAATAAATTTATTGCGCCCGTTTCATCGCTAATTGTTTCTCAAAGCAAAAGCGAATAACCTTTTGGCGATCTTGATCTTTAATATCAACAAATTGTAAAGATACACGGTCATTTGAATCTGGTGTTGTTTTAAAGATTCTAACGATTTTACTAACAACAGGCACATAATTAATTTCTCCTGATTGCATATGAAGAACAAACCAGCAATGAACTAAACCACTAGGTGGCAGTATCTTTCCGGGTGGAAGTGTTAGCGCTGCTCCTCCACCACTAATATCCATTGTTACCGCAGTGAACGGATCAAAAGGAACTTCCTTTGGATGAACTGCAACATCTACAGAAGTGTTAATTCGAACGTAGTTTCTTCTTTGTGTTCGAATGTATGAGGCAATACCAGGGTCTAAGAGGATGAACATTGGGATGTTTGCTCTCCTCCGTCCCTGTAACGCAGTCTCAAAACTATATATCGCCTGATCTTTACCGACATACCAGGCATTAAATTGAAAGCCTTCATAGAAAAAGCCTAATTTTCCAGTTAACTCATTCATCGGATGGTCAACAATAAGCGTATTTTCCCCTTTATCTACTAAGCGACATTTAAATAAAACTTCTTGATCTTCTAATCCTTCTAGGTCATTTTTTGGCTCAAGATGGATCGTAGTTCCTATTTCTATCATAGGAAAAATCCTCCTCAATATGTACATTTCTTCCCTTATTATCGCATGAATTTAGAAAAAGAAGAAGCAATTATTGCTTCTTCTTGTAAAAATTATGAAAGATTATAAACTGGTTCTGCATTATCTAATTTTTCTACTAACTCTTCTTGACCATCTTCAACATTAATGAATATACGGTACGTATCATTATCGATTACACCATAAAATTCATAACAAAGTACCTCTTCACCTAGGTCATTTACAATTATAGCAAGGTTATCTTCCATCACTTCAAGTTTTCCATTTAAATGATCTCGTGCTTCCTCTATTGTTATGTTAGGCTCATCGAGATCACGATCATCCCTGTGGTTTAATAAATAGTCCTCTGCTTCATAAGCAATAACATCTCCATCATCTAATGCGACTTCGATGACGATATGGTCAGCATATACACGTACATTATCTTGTACATAAGCAAATTCAAAAGCACCAATCGAGTCGTATTGTTTACTATCTACAAGCTGCATTCCTTCAATGCCATTTCTCTCTAAAAATTCTTTAGCATTTTCAGCCGCTTCATTCAAACTAATATTACGTTCAGCAATTTCACGATATTGAAGGAACCAGAGAACGTGTCCTCCACTTTCGGTAATATCCATAAAGTAGTTAGTTTCATGATTTGGATCGTCGATTGTCAGGCTATATGCCTTATATGCTAAACCCTCACCTGTTTCAGCCACATGCACCTCAACAGTTTCGTCAATCCCAATAAATTCTAACGCTTTTTGTCTTGCCTCTTCTTCATTGATTTTCTCACCATTCAATCTCTCAGCTAAATCTTCATCATTAAATGCATCCATTTGGGAAAATCCTGCGCCCCATTCAGTCTCACTATAACCTGTAACCTTTTCATTCACAGTTTCAAATCCGTTGATAACTGTATTATCTATTGGTTCATCTAAAGCTTGAAACTCTTGCTCAATATCCATCCATAGCATATTATTTCTTAACAATGATGCCTGAGCTTTTCGCAATTCATTTCTAACATCTGTCGACATATGATACAGGTGCTCAAGTGTATCGTATTCCTCGTCTGATAATGGATCCGTTTCTAAATCACGAACAGACGTTTTATAACTAAAATCTCCTAAATCGTGAAGAAATTTTTCCGCTTCATGAATTTCCATCATTCCAAGCGGAAGCTGTCCAATTTCACTTTGCGCATGTGAAGTAACTCTCCAAATATCCGCTAGCTTAGGTGAAATGTGGCGCTTCGTATTCATTGCCAAGACAGCTCCTAAATCATCTTCGATCTGATCCACATGATAAACGAGAGTATGGAAAGCTCTTTGATAACCAGCTTCTACATTGTTTGCCAGCAGTGCATTTTGTTCATGTTCAGTATATCCCCAATACGAAGTTGCAATTAAACCTAGTGCTAATACTCCAATTATTATCGAACGAATCATTTACATCACCTCCAACCTATTTAGCAAATACATGTTTCCCAATTGTTTTAATTTGCGGTCTTGACCAAACCCAAGGAGATCTCGCTGTAGCTGGGTTAAAAAAGTACAATGCATGACCTGTTGGGTCTTGGCCATTAATTGCATCCATTACTGCTCTTCTTGCTTCTTCACTCGGGTTATTATAAATTTCACCGTTTGCAACTGGTTCGAACGCACGCGGCTCATAAATAACTTCAGAAATAGTATTAGGGAAATCCTCACTATTTACACGATTGAGAATAACCGCCGCTACCGCTACCATTCCTACATAAGGCTCACCACGCGCTTCCGCATAAACACATTGAGCCATAAGTTGAATGTCATTATCACTAAAGCCTGCCGGGACATTCATCGCTTGCTCAATATTAGGTTCGTCTCCTGCCGGTGCATCTGGTGTTTCTTCAGCAGGTACTGGTTCTTCTGGTGCTGGTGCTTCCACTTCTGGCTCTGCAGGCGCTTCTGGTGCTGGTGTTGGCTCTGCAGGCGCTTCTGGTGCTGGTGTTGGCTCTTCTGCAGGTGCCTCTTGTTCTGCTGGTTGTTCTGCTGGTTGTTCTGGCTGTTGCTGTGGTGCCTCTTGAGCACGTGCATCTGGCGCTGGAGCTGGATCAGCTGGTCGCTCTTCTCTCGGTGCTGGTTGAGCTTGCTGGCGCGCCTGCGGCTCTTCCTTAGGTGCTCCTTTTTGAGCTTTTTGCCCTCGACTACCTTTAGGTCCTTTTTGAATTTCTAGAGGAGTTGTACCATAATGAGTAAAAGAACGCCCTTCATTTAACGCTTTATGAACAAATTCCTTATTGAAGTTCGTCGTCCGTTCTAACCTCTCTTTCATTTGTGGGCCTACGAGACCATCTACATCGAGACCAAATTCATTTTGATAATTACGTACAGCCCAATACGTACTCCATCCATATACTCCATCGATCTTCTGATTATAAAAACCAATGTATTGAAGTCTTGCTTGCAGCTCAACAACATCGTCGCCAGTTGCTCCACGCTGGATCACTTGGTCTGTAAACGCTTGAGCTGTCGGCTGTAAAACACCCCCGAAAATGATAGTAAAGCAAATTATTGAAACAAGGGGGTATTTTAACTTGTTCGCCATTGTCTTCATGATGTTCTTACCTCCTTAATTATGTTGCTTTTTCTTAATCATGGATATTTAACCATTTCGTATGGTTATTGTTTGTACTTGACCACTTTTTATACAAATTCACGTAATATTTGACAACATGATCTTTTTTTCACAAAAAAAGAATGCCGAAAACCGACATTCCTTTCTGGCTTTTATATTGAAGAAAGTACATTGAAATAGCGACCTTCAGGATGAGAAAATACCATTGCAGTAACCGACGCTTCCGGTTCCATCATAAATTCTTCAGTCAGCTTAATTCCAATCTTTTCAGGTTGTAGAAGCTTAAATAATTTTGCTTGATCTTCTAAGTTAGGACAAGCCGGATAACCAAACGATACTCGAACTCCTTGATATCTAGCAGAGAAGCGATCCTCCATCGTCATTTCAACTGGATCTGGAAACCCCCATTGATCTCTCATCAGTTGGTGCGTTCTTTCCGCAAACCCTTCAGCTAGCTCAAGGGCAGCCGCTTGAATCAAGTGACTAAACAAATAATCTCCCTCATCTTTGGCCTTCATCGCTTTTTCACGAACACCAATACCTGCTGTTACAGCTAAAAATCCAACATAATCCATTTCCCCACTGTCTACAGAACGAATATAGTCCGCTAAACATAAATAAGGTTCATGGTTTTGACGCGGAAATGAGAACCTTTCAATTTCCGTCTTTTTATCTTCCGGATCATAAATAATTACATCATTGCCATCACTTTGTGCTGGGAAAAATTGATACATTCCACGTGCTTGTAATAATCCATTTGTTTTAGCTTCATAAAATAAACTGTCTACTTTATCTTTTAATGAATGTGCTTTTTCATCCCCTTCAGAAAGTAAGCGACTTACTTTTCCTTGCAAACCTAAATGTTTTCCGAGCAGCATTTGTAAATTTACATAAGGTTCTAGGTGTGAGATTTTATAATCTCTCAGTATATGTGGTTGCAAATCATTCGGCTCTTTTATCGGAACTTCTTTAGACACTTTTGAACGAGGAATGATCGTCTTTATTTCTTTGATTACCTTGGTTTCCTCATTATCTTTTTGTAACAATTTCGCGCGCTTTTCTTCTTCTAACTTGGTTCGTTCTTCTTCTTTTACAAGTTTGTTCGCCAGGTCAAGACCGTTCATTGCATCTTTGGCATATAACACAACACCGTCATACTCTGGTGAAATCCGATTATCAGTAAACTTTCTCGTTAATGCTGCTCCCCCAACAAGAATAGGAATAGAAATATTTTGTTCTTTTAAGTCTTGAGCAGTCAAAACCATTTGTTGAGCTGACTTCACTAGTAATCCCGATAAACCAACTGCATGCGGTTTTTCTTTCTTAATCGCCTCTATTAACTCATTGGATGTTACTTTAATTCCGAGGTTCACAATTTTAAAACCATTATTACCTAGAATGATCTCGACTAAGTTTTTACCGATATCATGAACGTCTCCTTTGACGGTAGCGAGTAGTATCTTTCCTTTCCCATGATCATCAGACTTCTTCTCCATATATTGCTCAAGGAAAGCCACTGAAGCCTTCATCACTTCAGCACTTTGCAGCACCTCAGCGACGATTAACTCGTTGTTATTAAATAGACGACCTACCTCATCCATCCCGTTCATTAACGGACCATTTATTATGTCTAACGGGTCAGAATATTTTTCTAAAGCTTTTGATAAATCTTCAAGCAGCCCTTCCTTCGTCCCCTCCACAATGTAACTTGCTAAACGCTCTTCAAGTGGTAAGTTTGAAGTTTGGACTTTCTTTTCAACTTTTTTCCCGCGATAAAAAGCAGTAAATTCTGCTAGGGTTTCATCATTCGTATCAAATAATAGCTTGTCAGAAAGTTGCTTTTCTTCTTCTGGTATCGAAGCGTAACGCTCAAGTTTTTCTGTATTAACAATCGCATAATCCAGTCCCGCTTGGGTACAGTGATATAAATACACCGCATTTAAAACTTCTCTCCCGACAGGAGGTAATCCAAAAGATACATTACTAACCCCTAGTATCGTTAAACAGTCAGGGTACGCTTCTTTAATGAGTCTAATACCTTCTACTGTTTCTTTTGCCGAACCAAGATATTGTTCATCTCCTGTTCCAACCGGAAAGACGAGTGGATCAAATATTATATCATTTGGCTTTAAACCGTATTTATTTACTAATAATTCATACGATCTCCTTGCTACTTCAAGTTTCCGTTTAGCCGTTACAGCCATACCCTCTTCATCAATTGTTCCAACAACTACTGCTGCACCGTATCGATGAATAAGCGGCAACACTTTTTCAAACCGCTCTTCACCGTCCTCTAAATTTATAGAGTTAATAATGGCTTTCCCTTGTGAATAAGTGAGTGCGAGTTCAATCACTTCTTCGTCTGTCGAATCGATCATCAAAGGAACTTTTACTTTATTAACTACATATTTTAAAAACTGCTCCATATCATCTTTCTCTTCTCGGTCTGGGTCAGCCAAACAAATATCAATTATATGAGCACCCTTTTTCACTTGAGCCCTAGCAATTTCAGAAGCTTCTTCATATAGACCGTCAGCAATTAATGTTTTAAATTTACGTGAACCAATAACATTGGTTCTTTCACCGACAAATAACGGTCTCATGCTATCGTCATAAACGAGCGGTTCGATTCCTGCAACAGCATGAGGGTGACCCAAGTTCACTTGTCTTGGCTTATAAGCTGTCATTGCTTCAGCCATTGCTTTAATATGAGCAGGTGTCGTACCACAGCACCCGCCAACTAAGTTCAGCCAACCTTTTTCAGCAAATGCTGTCAACTTTTTCGTAAGAGACTCAGGTGTTTCATGGTATTTACCATCTTCATCAGGTAATCCAGCATTCGGATAACAACTTACATATGATGTAGCTAAATCAGATAATGAACGAATGTGATCTTGCATAAACTCCGGCCCTGTTGCACAGTTCAGACCAACCACTGTTGGCGTCATATGCTCAATTGATAAATAGAATGCCTCAATGTTTTGTCCAGCTAAGGTCGTTCCCATTGGCTCAATTGTTCCCGATATTAAGATAGGTAACTTAACATTTAATTCATTAAAGGCGCGCTCCATCCCTAGATACGCAGCTTTTACATTTCTAGTATCTTGACTTGTTTCAAGTAATAGAACATCCACTCCGCCTTTGATAAGACCAATTACTTGCTGTTCATATGCTTCAATGAGTTGATCAAAAGTCACGCCGCCAGTAACTGAGAGCGATTTTGTTGTCGGTCCCATCGCTCCTGCCACAAAGCGGGGGTGTTCTGGAGTTGAGAACTCATCAGCTACTTTCTTTGCAATTTGAGCTGCCTTAATATTTAACTCTTCAGCTAAATGTTGTAAATCATAATCTTCTAATACAATATTTGTTGCACCAAATGTGTTTGTTTCAACGAGATCGGCACCAGCCTCAAAATAAGCACGATGAATATGTTCTATTACATGAGGAGCTGTTATATTTAAATACTCATTACACCCCTCATACTCCTCTCCACCAAAGTCCTCAGCTGTTAAATTCGCATCTTGAAGCATTGTACCCATTGCACCATCAAGTACAAGGATTTTTCTCTCTAATTGCTGTTCAAACTGGCTCTTCCCCATAATATCGTTCCTTTCTAGCGTCTCGGTTTCTCTATGAATAGAAATTCATTAAACTTGATTCTGCAGTGTTGACGGGTTGTAGCCTACTTGCTCATAGATATATTGAGTCAAGACTACTGTCATTTCATAACGAAGGAAAGGAGTTATCAAATAAATACCGTTAAAATATTGAACTGCTGTGTCGATCAATGATTTGGCAATATTGATACCTTCTAATTCAGCTTTTTCTTTATCGTCACCACAAGCTGCCATTTTCCTGCGAATTTCATCTGTGAGCTTAATTCCAGGGACTTCATTGTGAAGAAACTCTGCGTTCCTCGAACTTGTCAGTGGCATGATTCCAAGGTAAATCGGCTTATTGATATGCTTTGTTGCTTCATATACATCAATAATTTGCTGCTCACAATAGACGGGTTGAGTCATGAAATAGTCAGCACCGGCCGCAATCTTTTTCTCCATACGAACCACTGCTTTTTCCAAGGAGCGTACATTCGGATTAAAGGCCGCTCCAACTGTAAAATCTGCCTGTTGTCCCAAGGATTTTCCAGAAAACGAAATTCCTTCATTTAACTGTTTAATTAAAGAAATTAAATCAAACGACGTCAAATCATAGACGGAGGACGCCCCCGGAAAATCTCCAACTTTTGTCGGATCACCTGTCACTGCTAATACTTGGTTCATCCCTAACGTATGAAGTCCCATCAGATGAGACTGCAGCCCTATTAAGTTGCGGTCTCGACAAGTTAAATGAACTAACGGTCTTGCTCCTACTTGTGACTGCATCATCGCACCTAATGCCATATTATCGACTCGAGGTGAAGCTAATGAGTTATCAGCTAATGTAACAGCATCTACCCCTGCTTCATGAAGAGCTTTAGCACCATCGAGAAACTTATTCACATGTAGTTGCTTCGGTGGATCGAGCTCCACGATGACCGCTGTTCGTTCTTTGGCGATTTCATCAATAGGTTTATCTGTGTCTTTAGGATTTTTTCTTACTTGAATGACGAGTTGCTTTTTCTTAATGTCTTTTTCTGTTATCGGTTCGTATCCTTTTAATGCACTTGCCATTGCTCGTATATGTTCCGGCGTCGTCCCGCAACACCCTCCAAGTAGCCGAACCCCTTGCTCGCGAAATCGTAGTGCATTTTCCCCAAAGTAATTCGGATTTGATTGATAGTAGAACCTTCCATCTTCATAATCTGGCAAGCTTGCATTTGGATAACAAGATAAGAAGGCGTTCTGATATAGCGGTACATCTTCTAATGATCGAATCATATGATAAGGACCCATGCGACAATTTAGTCCTACGACATCGGCTCCCGTTTCAATGAGCGCATTAAAGGCTTCATTAACAGGCGTACCCCCGTATAAAACACCAATATCACCGAGTGCCACTTGTGCAACGATTGGTTTATCTGTCATTTTTCTAGCTAATGTAATGACAGTTTTCAATTCTTCTAAGCTATAAAAGGTCTCAAATAGCAATCCATCAGGACCTGCTTGCAATAGGATATCCAATTGTTCTTCAAAACTTCGCTGTATTTCTTCATCGGTTACATTTTTAGTTTGCAGTCCAGTAATGCCACCGACTGTTCCAAGTACATATGCCCCATGGTTATGAACCGCTTTTTGTGCAATTTCAACACCTTTACGGTTGAGTTCTGTGACTTTATGTTCAAGTCCATAGTTAGCTAGTTTAATGGAATTAGCAGCATACGTATTCGTTTGAATAACATTTGCTCCTGCTTGAAGATACTCTTGATGAACAGCGTATACTTTTTCTTCAGCCGTTCTATTTAAGTTCTCGAAGCAGCTTTCTGTAACCCCCTTAGAATAGAGTAAAGTACCTATTGCCCCGTCTCCAATTAATATTTGCTCTTTAAGCGCATCAAGAAAAGCCATACTATCGCCGTCCTCTTCTTTTTAGTTATTTCGTGACCGCCAAGCTTTCAAAAGCATTGCTGAAATCTTTCTTAATGTCCTCAACACTTTCTAAACCTACCGATAACCTTAACAAACCATCCGTAATCCCTCTTTGTTGTCGTTCTTCACTAGGCATTGCCGCATGTGACATCGTTGCAGGATAAGATAAAATCGATTCAACAGCACCTAGACTAACCGCGAACACAGGTACTTTTACGTTATTTACAAACTTCCGAACCGCATCTTTATCTTTTAATTCAAAAGAGAGAACCGCTCCAAATCCATCGGCCTGTTCTTTTTGTATGTCGTACCCTGAATGACCTTCTAACCCTGGATAATAAACGTGTTCAACAGCTGAATGTTCTCTCAGCCATAACGCTAATTCATGAGCCGCTTTCGATGAGTGCTCCATACGAACATGTAACGTTTTTAGACCTCGCAATACGAGCCAACAATCTTGAACACCTAAAACCGAACCAAATGAATTTTGCAAAAATGCTAATTGTTTGGCTAATTCTTCATCTTTTACGACAGCTAACCCCGCAATAACATCACTATGACCACCAATAAATTTCGTAGCACTATGTAATACAACATCTATCCCAAGTTCAATTGGACGTTGTAGTGCAGGTGTCATAAATGTATTATCGACAAACGTTAAACACTCGTATTTTTTCGCCAACGCTACAACTTCTTTTAAGTTAGTAATCTTCATGGTTGGGTTAGATGGGGTCTCAACATAAATCACTTTCGTATTTTCTTGAATACCAGCTTCAATCTCATCAAGATTTGTCATATCGACAAACGTATATTCAATCCCTAACCGGCTTAAAACTTGGGTTACAAATCGAAATGTTCCGCCGTATACATCTGTTGTAACCACAACATGATCTCCTTTTGATAACAACATAAATGCTGTTGAAATAGCTGCCATTCCCGATGCGAAAGCAAAACCTCGAACTCCACCCTCTAATTCAGCAATCGTTTCTTCTAACGCCGCACGAGTTGGGTTTCCTGAACGACCATAGTCAAACGTTCCAAATTGATCAAAATCAAATTGATGAAAAGTGGAAGCGTGTTGAATTGGCACACTTACAGCACCTGTCTCCTTATCGACTTTCTGATCATTATGCAGCAAGCGTGTTTGAAAAGAAAATTGTTCACTCATTTTATACATCCCCTCTATGAATTCACATGATTAAAGGCCTGATCTAAGTCGTCGATAAGATCTCGGCAATTTTCAATTCCTACTGAAAAACGTAACAAACGGTCGCACACCCCGTTTGCAATCCGTACCTCTATCGGCATATCCGCGTGGGTTTGTGTCGTCGGATACGTCATTAAGCTTTCCACTCCTCCAAGACTCTCTGCAAAAGAAATTAACTTTAATTGTTGTAAAAAAGGATTAACCCACTTAGCATCTTTAATACGGAAAGAAAGCATTCCACCGCGACCAGGATACAGGACTTCAGTTACTGCAGGATGTTTTTCTAAATACGCGGCAATTTCACGTGCATTTTTTTGATGTTGCTCCATCCGAAGAGTTAAGGTCTTCATTCCTCGTATTAGCAGCCACGAATCAAATGGACTTAATATGGCCCCCATTCCATTGTGGTAATAGGCTATTCGTTCACAAAGCTGTTCACCTTTACCTACAATTAACCCTGCAATTACATCATTATGTCCACCTAAATATTTAGAGGCACTATGAATAACGATATCAGCACCTTCATTTATTGGTTGCTGTAAAAGAGGTGTATAAAATGTGTTATCTACAATTAATAGGAGATTATGCTTTTTAGCTAATTGGCCTAGCACTGATAAATCCGCTTCTTGCATTAACGGGTTAGTTGGACTTTCGATAAATAATGCTTTTGTCTTTTTGGTGATTAATTTTTCAAATTCTACTAGGTTTCTAGGGTCACCATAAGCAAATGACAAGCCCCAATTTTTCCAACCATTTTCAAACAAACGATACGTCCCACCATATAAATCGCTTGAGGCTAATATTTCATCTCCTTGCTCAAATAGAGAAAACACAGTTTGAATTGCCGCCATACCTGAACTACAGGCAAATCCTTGATCACCCGACTCTAGTTGAGCGATAGCTTTTTCTAGTACTAACCTTGTTGGGTTTCCTGTTCTTGAATAATCAAAACCAGTTGACTCCCCGATTCCTGTATGACGGTACGCTGTTGAAAAATAAACAGGAGTGTTAATTGTTCCTGTATGTTCATCTAATCGGTTCCCAATTTGTACTAATTTTGTTTCTAGCTGATCTTTGTTCATCATAACTCTCCTCTACTCGTATCAATACAAAAAGCCTTCCTCTTATTAATAAGAAGAAGGCTAAGAAAACGATTTCTATTGGCTATACTTCTTCTTATCTATCAAGCTATACTGACGCTTGCTGGAATTAGCACCTGACTGTATAGATACAGCTGGTTGCTGAGACTTCAACGGGCCATTCCCTCCGTCTCTCTTGATAAGAAAATTAATTTTCAATTTTCACTTGTTACTAAATTACATGAATTATGCAAAAAAAGCAATAGGTTTTGTATGAATAACTTTTTTATTTTAAGCAGACCCCTTCCGCTTTTCTATTTTATTCAGGGGTTGCATCTATTTGTAAGTCATCTTCATTCCCACATACACAACGAATAAATCCTGTTTCATAGTTACCGTCTTTTCCTCGGCTTCCGCGAAGGATAAATTTTTCACCACATTTTTGACAACGAATTACAACACGATATCTTGTGTTTTCAGTCATATTTACACCCCTAACACTCGATCTAGTTTGCCATTTTCACTTTGTGTATACTAAACGTCCACAAGCCAATCATAAATAAAAGCATCGTAATGTGAATATATCTGTCCATTGTTAATAATATTAAATCATAGCTTCCGTGAAGTAAAATGGGAAGCAATAATGAAAATAGCACATAGCGATTACGACGCTTTCTTGAAAACTTCGCTTTCCCCAGATAATACCCCATGATTACTCCAAACAACGCATGACTACTTACGGGAAATAAAGCTCTAAGCCAAGCTGTTTCTAGACCATTTGCTATTATATAAAAAAAGTTTTCTACAGAGGCAAACCCTAATGAAATAGAGACCCCGTAAATAATACCATCATATGTTTTATTAAAAGTTGCATGCTTATACGCAAAGAAAAAAAGGAGAAACCATTTAAAGAACTCTTCAGTAAACGCATACCCGAGAAAAGCAATCGTAAACTCCGAGGTAAATACGCCTTCCACTTCAAATGCATATTGAATGACCATGACTGGAAACACCAAGAGAGCTCCTATAATAAATGTTTTTATGATCATTAGCAATGCTTGGTGACTGACATCATTTTTTAGATAAAAATAACAAAATAAAGCCATGGCTGGACCAGTGGTTGCCGTTATGAGCGAAAACAACGTTCTTCCAATCCTCTCTGAACATCAATCAATTCTTTATATTTTAAACCCTTTTTCTATGTCTTCCCCAGATGAAATTAATACAGCAAGCTTTATTCTTGCTTTTTTTGAATCGTAGTCCTTTCCTAAGAAAACACCTCTTAATTTCAAGTCATGGGCACTACCACGATAGTCATAGGAAGTATGTACTTGTCCTTCTTCAGCACTAGTAGTAACAACTACTTGAACTCCTGCTTTTATAGCTTCCGAAAGATCATCTACCATGTGCGGAGATACTTGCCCTCTTCCTACCCCTTCAAGGACGATTCCTTTTGCTCCCTCGCTCACGGCACATCTTATAAATTTACCATCTGCACCTGCATAGCATTTAATAATTTCCACGTGAGGGAGGTGGTCATTAATTACATAGCAGTCTCTTTCTAGTGGTTTTTGATAAACACTTACAACGTCATTATCGATAATTCCTAAATAACCATAACCAAATGATTCAAATCCTTGCATATTTGATGCATGCACCTTCTTTACATATTTAGCTGACCAGATACGCTCATTAAATACAATCACTGTCCCAATATTATCTAGGCTTTTATCGACTGCAACATATATTGAATTTCTAAGATTTGAATAAACGTCCGTTCCGAGATCATCAGGTGAGCGTTGCGAACCTGTCACAACGATCTTTCTTTGGTCGGTAACAGCTAAATCTAAAAAGTAAGCTGTTTCCTCCAACGAATCTGTGCCATGGGTAACGACAATCCCGCTTACTGATTGATCTTCAAACACTTCATCGATTTTCCTTTTTAATTCGAGCATCCGATCAAAATCGATATGCATGCTTGGAAGCTGAAATAAACTATGGACTTCTACTTGAATATCAGACGGCAATCGGCAAAGTGAAGCTAGTTCTTCACCAGTTAACTCGCCTGATGACAGCAAGCCACTAGCTATTTTCTTGGATGCGATTGTTCCACCAGTTGTAATTAAAGCGACCTTTCTCATATGTCTAATCTCCCTGTCTATTAAATTTTACTTTCCTTTGATCAATTTCGACTACGATCTCTCTTAACGATTTCAGCTGCAATTAAACCACCATGAAAGCGCCCGTTTTCAATAAAGATTTCATTTGCATTATTTCCTGCTGCAATAACACCAGCTATAAAAATACCTTCCACATTCGTTTCCATTGTAACCTCATTAAAAATTGGTCTCCCAGTTTCTTTTTCTGTACCTACACCCATTTTATGCAAAAATGAATGATCTGGATGGTAACCGGTCATCGCAAAAATAAAATCTGATTTCTCTTCTCTTTTTACTCCATTTACTTCATATACTACAGATTCTTTTTTTATTTCAATCACTTCGGCGTTAAAAACCATTTGAATTAGATCGTTATTAATTAATGCTGCAAACTCCGGTAGGATCCAAGGCTTTACACTTTTTGAAAATTCATGACCACGGTAAAGAACGGTTACTCTAGCTCCAACGCGCTCAAGTTCAAGTGCAGCATCAACAGCTGAATTTTTGCCCCCAATCACAACGACGTCTTTGTCAAAGTATGGGTGAGCCTCTTTAAAGTAATGGAAAACATGATTTTGATCCTCGCCTTTTACCCCCATCATGTTGGGATGATCATAATAACCAGTGGCCACAATGACATGCTTACAATGATATTCAACCGGTAATTCTTTATTTTTAAATGTACTTACAGTAAAGGTACTATCATTTCTCTTATTTACTTCTATTACTTGTTCATAAGCATTTATACGAATTCCCTTACGCTTAACCACTTCTCGATAGTAAGAGAGAGCTTGATTTCTCTTAGGTTTCCTTTCAACCGTTACAAAAGGAACCCCGCCAATTTCAAGTTTCTCACTGGTACTAAAAAAGGTCTGGTGTGTTGGGTAACGGTAGATTGAGCTAACAATGTTATCTTTTTCAATCACTAATGGGTTATACCCTTGATCCATCAACGCAAGAGCTGCTGCTAACCCACATGGACCTCCGCCAACGATAATAACTTCTTCTTGAATCATAACATTTCCACCTCTTGTTTTATCTCTAACAACTATAAACCCTTGCATCAATTCGATGCAAGGGTTGTAGTTTATTATCTAACATTTCTTTAATGCAACTTTAAAATAATTATACCCAACCTCTAAATCTAGAAGCTTCAGCCATTTTACGAACACCAACCATATATGCAGCTAAGCGCATGTTTACCTTTCTACCACGAGAAAGGTTATAAATGTTATTAAACGCTTGGACCATTACTTTTTCTAATTTGGCTTCAACTTCTTCTTCTGTCCAATAATAGCCTTGGTTGTTTTGAACCCACTCAAAGTAAGAAACTGTCACACCACCCGCACTTGCTAATACATCAGGAACGATTAATACATCATTTTCGGTTAAAATGCGTGTTCCTTCTAACGTCGTTGGTCCATTGGCTGCTTCAACGACAATTTTAGCTTTAATGTTTGCCGCATTTTCTTCTGTAATTTGATTTTCAATAGCAGCTGGTACAAGGATATCACAATCAAGTTCTAGCAATTCTTTATTTGAAATCGTTTCTTTGAAAAGATTTGTGACCGTACCGAAACTGTCACGACGATCGAGTAAATATTCAATGTCTAGGCCATCAGGATCATGCAGAGCACCATAAGCATCTGAAATACCAATTACTTTCGCTCCTTGGTCATGCATGAATTTCGCAAGAAAACTTCCTGCATTTCCAAAACCTTGGATGACGACACGCGCTCCCTCAATATCAATACCTTTTTTCTTGGCTGCTTCTCGAATACAAATCGTTACACCTTTAGCTGTAGCCGATTCGCGCCCGTGTGAACCACCTAGTACAATTGGCTTTCCTGTAATAAACCCCGGAGAATCAAATTCACGAATTCTACTATATTCATCAAGCATCCAAGCCATAATTTGAGAGTTTGTAAATACATCTGGTGCTGGAATATCTTTCGTTGGACCTACTACCTGGCTAATTGCACGAACATATCCCCGACTTAATCGTTCTAATTCTCGGAATGACATATCACGAGGATCACAAACAATACCGCCTTTCCCTCCACCGTATGGTAAATCAACGATACCCGCTTTAAGACTCATCCAAATTGACAGCGCTTTCACTTCTGTTTCTGTAACACTCGGATGGAACCTTACTCCACCTTTTGTTGGTCCTACAGCATCATTATGTTGAGCACGGTACCCTGTAAAAATCTTAGTTGAACCATCATCCATTCGAACTGGAATACGAACAGTCAACATTCGAACTGGCTCTTTCATTAACTCATACATTTCATCGGCATAACCAAGTTTATCTAATGCCTCTTTTATTACTTTTTGCGTGGAAAACAAAACATTCATATTTTCCTTTTCTTTAGACTCAGTAGCTTCCTGCCTGTCCTTCTCTACCATGAAATTCACCTCGAAGATATGATCAAACAAAAGTGTAATTATATTAAAAAACTTACCATCTATAACTATAAAGAAAAAGACATATTTTTTCCACCCATTGTTATAAAAAGTTTTTGTAAACTTTGTTGCTATTGAACCGATGAATAAAACTCCTTGGATGAAGTTTTACTTTATTAATTAAAAAAAATAAAACATGAGCTGTTTCAGGCCTTAAATTTATCAACTTAAGGAAGTTACAACTACATAAAAAATAAATTTACTAAGCTATCACAATTTTCCTTAGATAAATTAGGTTATTATAGCCTGTATATATGGTATTATATTCAAGAATGGAGGGATTTTGAGTGTATAACGTTGTCGTTAATGATATTACTCTTTATTATGACCGACTTGGAACTGGAGAACCACTTGTCCTCATCCACGGTTTAGGCGAAAGAAAAGAAGGATGGAAATATCAACATGAACTGGCCGATCATTATGATTTAATTATTCCTGACTTAAGAGGATTTGGAAAATCAACACTTCCTGACAACAAAGAAATATCTATTACTAGTTTTGCTAAAGATGTTCTATCCCTTCTAGATAAGCTCAATATAAAGAAAGCTCATATTTGCGGATTATCAATGGGTGGAATTATCGCACAAGAAATTTATAAATTAAATTCCTCAAAAGTTCAATCGCTCATTCTTGCTAATTCAATCTTTTATGTACCAAAGTGGCTCGGAAACTTTATTTATAAGAGTAAGAAAAAAAAGATCGAACAGCTTACTCCTGAAGAACATAAAATGATTTCAACTGAAAGGTGTCTTTACTCGAAAGATAAAGAGATAATCGAAAAAGTATTACCTGCTTGGTCCGACGAACGCAGCAGCTTTATTCCAGCGTGGAAAGCGTGCTTAGAAATCGATTATCGAACGCTCTTACCAACAATCGATGTCCCGACATTAATCATTTTATGTAAGAGTGACAAAATATGTCGACCTATTAATCAAAAAAAGATGCACAAACTTATTCCAAATTCACAATTAGTAACTATTAAAAAAGCAGGTCATGTTGGTAAGATAGAAAAACCAGATGAGTTTAATCATGCGATTTTGCACTTTTTAAAAAGTACATATTATCAAGATCAACCAACATCCGCTCAATTTTTCATGGAAGTAAAGTAGAATTATCAATAAATGTTAATAGGAGGAGCTATATTGATAAAGTTAACCTCTGTTTTGATAAGAGAAAAGGCTAACTCAATCAGCCGCTAAATGCGACCTTTTAAGTCAGCCTTTTTTTCTTACTTACTTTTTGATGGAAAGCTCTACTAAACGTTCAATCATATCCTCATACGATAAGCCAATTTCTCTCGCTGCATCTGGATAGAGACTCGTTGGCGTCATTCCTGGGAGTGTATTTACTTCTAGTATAACAGGTTCACTGCCGTCTCTTGGTACGATAAAATCTACACGTGAGTAAATATCACAACCTAATGATTGATGGGCTAAGACTGCATTTTTTTGCAGCAAAGTTGTCACTTCATGCTCAACACGAGCAGGAACAATATGCTCACTCATACCAGGAGCATATTTCGCTTCATAATCATAATATTTATTTTTCGGTACAATCTCGACAACTGGTAATGCTTTTTCCTCGCCTTTATTCCCCATTACTGCAACCGTTACTTCGACACCATCAATAAATTCTTCCACTAATACAGTATCATCAAACTTAAACGCTTCTTCGATACCATTTAATAATTCTTGTTCATTTTGAGCAATCGTTAATCCTATTGTGGAACCTTCCTGATTAGGTTTAACTACTGCTGGGAAATTTGTATCCCATTTAAATTGCCCTTTATTATAGTTATGCTTATATACAACCATTTCTTTCGCTACACGAATTCCATATTTATGAAAGAACGTTTTTGCTTTTGCTTTATCCATCGCTAAAGCAGATCCTAGAACTCCCGACCCTACATATGGGATGTTCAGCATCTCAAGTAATGCTTGAATTCTACCATCTTCACCGTAACGTCCGTGCAAACCTATATATACGATATCAACATTTAAGTTGATGATGTCATTAATTCGTTGTGGATGGAAATCAATACCGATAACTTCATGTCCTTTTTTTGAGAGGGCATCGATAATTCCTTTACCCGAAGACAAAGAAACCTCTCGCTCAGCTGATGTTCCGCCGTACAATACACCAATTTTCATATTGAGTATCACTCCTAAAATAATATGTATCCTCATTATATTCGCCTATGTAACTCTTGCTACAACACAACAAAAATTACCACAATCCCTACTATCATAACATGAAGTATAAAAAAGCGTAAGGACCCGTTTAGAGGCGCATGGACTGGAAGCCGCCGTATGAGATAAAGAAAACAGGTAGAGCGAATGCGATACGATGTTGCCTTATCGTAAGGAGGCGAGTGAAGTCCACTAGACGCCGGGAAACTGGAGCTAGACAAATAGAAAAGCGTAAAGGGGCCTGTTTACTGTAAGAAAATAAAGAAACGCCCCTTTTTGAGAGGCGTTAACATTTAGGCCTATTGACAAACGTGTGGTACGTTCGATAAATCGCTTCTACTTGCATTAATTCTTTACCATATTCTGCAATCCGATAAGTGGTTATTGTTGAAGGGTTCCCAAATTCAGATAATAATGCGATAAACGAATCGTCATCTACTCCAATAAGATCGTATTCTTCGAATTTTAAATAAAATTTATTGTCATATGAGTATAACGTACCGCCAACCACTCCAAAAGGATAGAGTCTTGAGGATAAAGCAATTACATCTTCGAAGGTGTCAAATTCATAGAACACTTCATCACTTTCATCAAGTGTAACCTTCATTTCAATGTAACCATCATCATAATCATCTTCAAACTCTTCATCGTCTCTAGAGCCTTTTGTAACGATGATGACCATACCTTGTGCTGGCATAACAAATACTTCGACAGCTACTGGCCCATCCGCTTTAAAACCCAATTCATCATCTGCTTCGGACATCATTTCACGAAACAGATCATGTACTTTCGGACCGTCCATCCACAAGTCTTCTTTCGTCATTCCTCTTTCTTTTAGGTCATCAAAGGTTAAAAAAATTTTTATTTTATCCATGGTTAAACGCTCTAAACGCATCTATGACCCTCCCTGTGCCAGGCATCTCGCCCCAGACCGTTCATTGAACGGTTAATGCGTATATTGTACCGTTTGTTGTCATGATTGTTACTATAAGATATGTCAGAGGAACGTCGATGGTTCTTGCTTTATAACCATTTCCTATAATAGATTATCGTTTTA
Source organism: Alkalihalobacterium sp. TH-98 (assembly GCF_057473385.1). NCBI lineage: Bacteria > Bacillati > Bacillota > Bacilli > Caryophanales > Bacillaceae > Alkalihalobacterium > Alkalihalobacterium sp. TH-98. The sequence goes on from NZ_JBYCKM010000009.1 coordinate 36,829, forward strand.
GGTGAGCAGATAACCAACTTTCCCAATCTTGTTTTGTTATACCAACTACATATTTACCATACTTCTGTTCATCTTTTTCAGACATGTAGCTTAAAGCTGTACCACCTACACCAATTATAAGGTCCTCAAATGTCTCTTCTAGATGATCAATGAGTGCAAATGTACTCGGTAGATTTACTGACAACGTACACGATGTAAAGAAAAACTTAGCATTCACTTCTTTAATCACCAATTCAACATCACGCTCAGGTATACCACCGCCTAAATAAACGACTTCAAACCCTTTTCTTCTTAAGAATAACGTGAAGATCAGTAAGCCAAGTTCATGCTTTTCCTGAGGGCCGCAAACAGCAACTACCTTTGGTAAATAACCGTCAACAGGGAAACTTTGGAAAATGTTTCCGATTTTCGTTCGCAAGAAACTAGATATAAAGTGTTCATGAGCTACTGTTATGTCACCCTTTTCCCACATGTCACCTACTCTTACTAACAATGGACCTAGTATCTCGATCGTTACTTTTTCTACATTAAATAAACTAAAGGCTTGATTCATAAGTTCATGGGCTTTATTTTCTCTGAATTGCAGTAATGCTTCTAAGATTTCATCAGCTAACTGTTCTGAGTAATCGTCCTTTTTCTTTTCAGCTGTTACATCAAAAACAATATTTCCTTTTTCCATAAGCCCCACCGCTTGACCGATTGTGAAACCATTATTTACTTTCTCAATAAGCCAGCGTAATATAGCAACATGTTCTTCCGTATATAACCTATGCCCTGCCTGATTCCTTACAGGCTCAATCATTTTATATCTTCTTTCCCAAGCTCTAAGAGTTCCAGGTTGAATTCCGAGCATCTGGCAAATTGCTTTAATATTATACTTTCCTTCTTTTGAAGACATTGAACTTCCTCCAAACCACCAACAGTAATACCCTTAGTATAATAGAGGAAAACGTTTGTGTAAACTTTGTATAATAAACGCTCAATAATTAATATTTTATCGGGACCTTAATGTGATCATATGTGCTTCTGCCCTTGCCCCTAATCGAAGAGGTACTCCTGTAGTACCATAACCATTACTAATAAATAAGGTTGTGTTATTCCGCATCTTCAGCCCACCGATTTCGGCTACCCCAAAACCAAAGAACCGAATTTGCCCTCCATGCGTATGTCCAGATAAAACTAAGCTTATTTGGTGTTCATCTTTTAGTTGTTCAATGATACTAGGATTATGACTAATTAAAATTCTAAATCCTTCATCACTATCTTGAAGGGCCAACTCTAAACGATCCCTTTCACAACCAACATCATCGACACCTAGAAGGATAATTTTTTCTCCTTCATTTTCGTATGTAATTGCTGTATTATCTAATATTTGGACACCTTTTTCAAGTAATGTCGCATCTAATCTTCGAAAGTCACCTTCATAATCATTGTTCCCCCAAACAAAATGGATAGGACCTATTGATTGAAGTAATGTAATGTTTTTTTCAACATTTGAAAATGGAACTTTCTTTTCTAATAGATCTCCACCTATAATGACTAAATCAACTTTCCCTTTCATTTGACGGACGAGTTCTTCATCAATTAAACGAAAATGAATATCAGAAATAAAAAAAATCCTCATTCCATCAAATGATTGAGGAAAATTAGGAAATTCTAGCTCAATTTCACTAACATGATTTCGAAAAGCTTCTCTATACATAAAAAGCAGCAAAATGGTGCCGAGTGCTAATGCGATACTAACAATAAAAATAAAAATCACAGTATCCGAAAACTCCTTTACGAATTTCTATCATAAACTTTTCCTTCATTTGCCTCCATTATACCATATGCAGCAGCTAAAATTCCGGATAGAACGCCTGCAATCGGATGAAGTATGAATTGTATGATAAAAGAAATAAAAAGAATAATAGCTATTACACACTCATTGCGATCTACCAACCTATTATCTAAGAAGGGGTACACAACACCAAGTATAATTTCTTTAATTACAAAGGCTAATGCCATAAAGCCGATGATAAATAATAAGGTAGCACCTAATAAAGAAAAAGGAGCAAAAACTAACTCTCCCAACCACTCTGAGAACGTTAAAGCAAATGGCGATGGGAAAATCCCTGAAGAAATACTAATACAAACATGCCCAACAATTAATAACAAAATTTTTTTAACTAACCATTTATTCAAACTCCTTCCCCCTCTCTAGATAATTATTCTTTTAACCTCTTAACTATATGCATACAGATGGTAATGGTGATCTCATCCCTACTGAACTTATGTACTTTAGTAAGTCTATATGAAAATAAAAAAGAGGAGGACTATTCAGTTCTCCTCTCATTACCAAAATATATCGTAACTTTTTAACTTTAGTACTCAATCTTAAGCCATGTATTCTTTATTATAGACGGCCAGATTTTTATTAAGTTCCAAGATGACAACTTAAATACACATTATCACGGATAGCGGACATTTCCCTTGTTCTAGAAGCTACTTCTTCTGGATTTACCATCTTTCTGGCAACACCGGTTTCCAAGGCAGCCTTTGCCACATTTTTCGCAACTTCAGGAGCTACTCTTGGATCAAACGGATTTGGAATGATATAGTCTGGCTTTAGTTCACTATCCGATACTAAGCGCGCAATAGCGTAAACAGCTGCAATTTTCATACTTTCGTTAATATCGGTTGCAAACACGTCTAAGGCGCCTCGGAAAATACCCGGAAAAGCTAACACATTATTCACTTGATTTGGAAAATCAGATCTTCCAGTTCCGATTATTTTTGCACCAGCTTCAATCGCATCTTTCGGTAAGATTTCCGGATTCGGATTAGCCATGGCAAAAATGATTGGATCATTATTCATTGAGCGAACCATTGCTTTTGTTAAAGCGCCTTCCACAGACACACCAATAAATACATCAGTACCTGCAATAATATCCGCTAAAGTCCCTTCTAATCTCTCCGTGTTTGTAAATTCTGAAACTTCTTCTTTTACTGGATTCATTCCATAAGAACGCCCTTTAAAAATGGCCCCTTTCGAATCACACAAAATTATATGTTGCACACCCATCGAATGCAACAATTTAACGATAGCGATTCCTGCTGAACCAGCGCCATTAACTACCACCTTTATATCGGTAAGTTCTTTTTTTGTTATTTTTAGGGAATTCAACAGCCCAGCTGCAGTAACAATAGCTGTTCCATGCTGATCATCGTGAAAAACAGGAATATTCATTTCCTTTTTTAATCGTTCTTCAATTATAAAGCAACTAGGTGCAGCAATGTCTTCTAAATTTATACCGCCAAACGTAGGTTGAAGAAGCTTTACAGTGCGAATAATCTCTTCTACATCGTTTGTGTCTAGACAAATTGGAAAAGCATCTACTCCAGCAAATGATTTAAATAAAAGAGCTTTCCCTTCCATAACAGGCATAGCTGCTTCAGGACCAATGTTTCCTAAGCCTAATACCGCTGTACCATCTGATACAACAGCAACTGTATTTCCTTTCATTGTGTAGTCAAACACTCGCTCTCGGTCATTAGCAATTTCCTTACATGGTTCAGCTACCCCTGGTGAATACGCTAAACTTAAGTCCCTCGTATTCTGCACTGATACTTTTGAGATTACTTCTAGTTTCCCTTGATGCTGTTTATGCATCCGCAAAGCTTCTTCCTTTAAAGTCATTTTGTTCTCTCACTCCTGTTTTTTATTTTCTGATTTTTTAAAATATTTATGTCATTTTAATACATCACACTGTTAAAATCAACCAACATTTTAAAAAATATTGTGTAATTTTTAAGAACTTTTTGTTTTTCAAAGTAAAAACCCGATTTACATAGTAAGTCGGGTCGAAAAACAAGGTCGAATAACCCCGCTTTAATCTTAAGCTAGCAATCTAACTGCTTTAACTAAATACTTATTTACTATATAAAGCAGTTACCCATTCATTTGATTGGATTCGTTCTGAAGCTCTGAAGCCAACATTACATAAATAGGTACGGACCTTTTCTTCATTCCATTCAACCATGCCTGAAATCAATAATTTGCTAGTTTTCTCATACAAGCGGTGTTGATCAATAACTTTTACAGTTTCATCTGCTCCAATATTTATAATCGTCCAATCAATGTTATTTGGAAAGTCAAAATTCTCTTCTAAAATATCTACTTGATGAACCGTTATATTTGAAACTTCATTTAAGCTTGCCTGATGTGCAACTTCTCTCTCAACTGGTTCAATATCAATAGCTGTAACGTTAACAGCGCCTTTGATAGCTGCAGCAATAGCAAGTACTCCAGAACCAGTCCCAATATCAAGGACATTCATGTCATCTAACCGATCATTCAGGATGATTTGTAAGCAATCTTGTGTCGTTTCATGAACACCAGTTCCAAAAGCAGCCTGAGGGTCTAAATATATTGTTTTTTCTCGCTTACTACCAACACATTCACCATAACAGATCATCCAACCATTGGATAAGTTAATGTCATCAAATTGAATAGGGTCAATTTGAAGAGAAATATCTGCCTGTGTAATTTCCTGTACAGAGACTTGTAACGTCTCACTAACTAACTGAAGAATTGTATTTACTTCAATATCGTCTTCCACAACGATATGTAATATAATATCTTGATTTTCCTGAATTTCGATCCCATATCCATTTTCATCCACCGTTGTTTCAAACGGCTGGTCGTAGTATAAATTGAACACCCCTACAATATTTAGCTGTTCAATTGCTTCATCAACAGCTGTACTTGGGATGTTAACGGTAAGCTCCTTCGCCATTATTCTACCTTCCTTCAACAAAGTATCTTTTTTATTCATTTTACCACAACGAAAACCCTGAAGTAATTACTGCAAAAAGTCGCTTAGAAGACAAATCACATCTTTTCCCGTCAACCTAATAACAATTATTATCTACATTAGCTGGAACAAAAAAAAGAACCGACTTCAACAAGTCAGTTCAAATCATTGTTTTAATAATCGAAATTCGTCCTTTTGTATTCAATTCCCATACCATCTGTTATGACCAATTCCACTCGCACTTGACCTAGCTCATATAATGCTTCATCAAATTGTATTCTTTCATTGTACTCATACATTAGGTCGTACGGCGTATATGTTTCTTGATTAGAGTTCGCTAATACATCAACCGTTTTTAACAATTTATCATTAACATAGACATGCGCTTTTGCACTCCTAATTTTGAGTAGTTCTTTATCTTCTAGAAACATATTGCCTCCACCATACTGTTGCATCATAATATGCAGGTCCATATATTCGCGACTATAAGAATAGACATATACATCAGCGTGAATACGATCTTGTACTTGGTCAAAAATTGAAAGATATTGTAAGTCTTCACTTCTTTTTCGTTCTTCTGATACCGCTAAAATTTGCGTTTCATAATTCCCTTTTAAAGATAATATCAGCTCGATTTCGTAACTTAAACTATCAACTTCTTCTACTTCTATTTGTTTCCACTCACTCGCCCCCTGTTCACGATATAGGAAGAAGAGTTGTTCCTCATAATCTAACTCCCGTAAAGCCCAAGAAACCAGTACCTTCACTTGCTCATTTTCACTTTGAACATCTTTAACTTCAAAGAAACTGTTCCTCACCCAGCGTTGCTCTTCATTAAATTCATTTAAAGTATTTGATACTCTATATTCAATATCATTCAACGAGCTAGACACTCCCTCAATACTGTGCCGCAAAATACTCATTTCATCAGAGATCTTGGTTAATCGAACATAATTTATTAATGAAAAAATAACAAGAAAACCTATACTCACTGCCAACACTAACTGTTTTTTATTCACAAAGGCCCCTCCATCCCAGGACTAATAACTTTACTCACAGTAAATGTTTCCCCATAATACTCTCCCTTCATCACCAAACTTTCCTTAAGATTACTATACGATTTAATTAGAGAGCAAGTGGGCAAATACAAGACAACTAGATACCAAAAGGACAGATCAAACCAAAAATAAAAAGCCTTCATTTCAATTCCCCGGTGAAATGAAGACTTTCTATTAAGCTAGTGTAACAGCTATTATTCTACTTCGTGACGTAAACACTTCTCACACTGATGAAGATAAGACTCATGTTGTTCATCAATAACGTCACCACAGTCTGTGCATTGTTTCGGTGGTAAGTTTCTAAAGAATTCTGTACTTGGTGTCATTTTTTATTCCCCCTGTATCCTTTGTTAATGTCATTGTATTATAACACATTAATTTTTGCAACCCTGTAATAAAACAATTTTCAATAAAAAGCCACCCATTTTTATCAAAAAAGCACTTTCTGTTATATAAAAGAAGAGGTTTACCTATTTAGGCGCCATTCAACTCCACGAGTTCATAACGCTTAAGGTAAACCTCTTCGAATTTTTGAGTGACATGATTTTTATTGTGTCTCTTCTGCTACTTTGAAAAAGGCGATCGCCATACCAATAGATACAACCATGATTAAACCAGTAAATCCTAATACTGCAATTAAAGCAGTTCCACTCATACCCCTCACCTCTCAATAGTTTTTTACTCCCGCATTCATATTAGCATATTTTACCCTTGTTTTTTTATTGTAAATGTGACAAAATTAAGGGTTTGAATTTATTATTATTTACACTGTAATAACGTGGTTAATAGAATAAATAACTGTATCACTTATTTATTTTTGAAAATTCACAATTGCATATTTACTTTAGTGCACATACGTGTTAAAGTAATAAATGTAAATGACCTCTTATTTTTCTCTCTTTGAAGAAGGCCAACTAATCGGCTTTCTTTTTTTTTAGCTCTGATCCTCCTAGGAAAGGACTTTAACTCTTTTTCTAGAGTACTTGGATCTTCTTTATTAAATTTGAAAAGACGTGTTCATTTTTTTCAAATAAAAACATTAAAACAAATAACAATAGAGCCACTACGCTCCTATTATGGACAGGCGAACAGAAAAAAACGGGTCTATGGTCTTAATTTTCTTCTTATTATTGAAAATTCTGTCTTTTATGTTATACTTTAGTTACTAAAGTAAGCGCTTACAAAAATGTTCATTTTATTCTTGCTGAAAGGAGCTGATGAACAGAATGTTACTTCATAAACTTAAAAACAAGTCTCTCATTACAAATGCGGATATTGAATTTAATATAAAATACGGATTACCTGTTGAAGTCTTTTGTCCGGCAAAAAAGCAAACGCTTGCTTTTGGCCGTATCGAAGATTACAATCACTATTTAATTCAAATTAACGGTGTTGAATATTGCCGTAATCAAAATGCCCTTTTTGGTCACCCTTCTTTGTCTGCGTAAGAAAAAGAGAACACCCTATAAATAAGCACGAGGCTGAACAAGTCAGCCTCGTGCTTATTTATGGAATAAATTTACTTTGTATTCTTCATTTAAAAATTTAAATAACTCATGACGTTTTCTCCATAATTCAGCTGTATCCCATAGTTGCTCTTGACGATCAATAACTTCAGAGCGTAACTCTTCATATTCTTTCTCTGCTTTATCAAGCTTCTTTTTTGCATTTTTCATAAAAAGTAAACATATAAGAAACAATCCAATATACAAATAAAGAAAACCACTTGTTATTAAAGTTAAAAAATTAAGTGCTGCACCTTGTAAGAGCATAAAGATCACACCTAATCCTAAACACATTAAAGTAGATAGGGTTGCTCTTCGTAAAAGCTTTTCTGCATATTGTTCAGTAACTTTGCGCTCTATTAGCGTTTCAACTAAAACTAAACCTGTATCCGAAACATAATCTTGTTTTATAATTTGCCTTGTTTCCATAATTTTCCTCCCCCATACAACTTGTACTTAACCTATGTTTATGAAGGAGTTTTTGCTTTTAATACTGCGAGCTTATTGCTTACAAATTTTCTAACCAAATAGGTGAGGATAACGCTGCTATGACAAGAATAATAAATAGTAGTAATAAAACTCGAATTAATGGAAAACGCACTCGAAACTTACGGCTTTTATTCTTTTTATGTTTATGATATTCACTCCGCGGTGGTAAGGAGGTCATATCATCTTTTTGTCTGTCCGCTCTTCGCTTTACTTGTTGCCTCAACTTTTCCGCTTGATCATTCGACGTCTTTTCAACCATAAGAACCCCCCAATGCCATAATAAACGTTCACGTTTGGTTTTTTCTAGCCTTTATCATAATATAAAGGCCTAATACAAAGTCAATAAGAAAATGTGTAAATATAGGGACTAATAAATTATTTGTCAGCTCAAACAATAACCCTAAAATAAAACTCAGTACAACGGCTATAGAAAATAGTAAAGGCTTTGAAAGATAACGAAAATGAATAAGTGCAAATAAAAGACTAGCTGGTATCAGTCCAATTTGTGTTTGTAAGATACCTCGAAATAATATTTCTTCACTTATAGAAACGATTAATGCTATAAAAAAGATATGAAAGACATTTCGTTTGGCAAACACTCTTTCATTAATCCCGCCATCATCCATCCACTCTTTTGGTAAGAAACGATCGAGTAAAAGATCAATGATAATTACAACGATTGCAATACCACCGCCAATGAGAAAGATTTGTCCGGGGTTCCATTTAAACATTTCCCAAAATGCTGACATGTCATCGATCCAAAAAAGGCCCAGAACGATAGCTATTAGTAACATAATGGCCTGCGTGATATAAAGGTTTAAAAGTATTTCTCGGTCTGACATTTCTTGAATGATCTTTGCTTGCCTCTTCATGTTCAACATCCTAATTTAAAATTGATGAAAAATTCGTTTTAACTCATCTTCCCATGTTAACAAGTCATTCAACTTCTTTATCTGTGTGCTGTTATTTTTCATATAGTCTTCTAGTGATAACCCACAATAATTACAACAATTTATCGGCTTTTGATCTAGCTTTTCTTCAAAATAAGATAAATAGTAGGCACGCTTACATGAATTACATTCAATAAAGTTTATCATTTCTTGCACTTTTTGGACCTTTTCTTCGAGCCTGCTTTCTACTTTTCGTTCAATAAATTTCATCGCATACGGTAATGCCTGTCTATTCACATTCCCTAAATGAATTACATTTTGTAATTGTAAGTGATAATATAAAAATCTCCAAGCGCCTTCTGTTAGACCTATTTGAGCTTGTATTTGTACCTCATCGTCACTCGTGAGCGAAAGTCCGCTTGAGGCTAACATTTCTAAATAGCGGTTAACCGCTTGAAGTTGTTTTTTATTAGGCAGTTCATGTTCAATTAACGAAATTGGTAAGTAACGGTCATCTTCACTATACAATAAAAGCGCAAAACTGATTTGACCATCTCTACCGGCACGACCAATTTCTTGTAAGTAAGCTTCCATATGCTGTGGAAAATGATAATGAATAACGTATCTAACATTATTTTTGTTTATCCCCATCCCAAACGCATTCGTACAACATATAATATCTAACTGACCGTTAATAAATTGCTGTTGAATTAACAGCCGGTCATCATTTTCTAAACCACCATGATAATATGCAACATTTTGTGTTCCTTCACTTTGTATTCGAGTAGCAAGATTCTCTGCCCATACTCTTGAGGATACATAAATTAATCCTGGGCCGTTTAATTTATTTACCCAATTTAGTAACGCAGTAAGCTTCTCATCTACATCTTCGTATTTTTCAACTTGGATAGCTATATTTGGTCGATGAACGCTATATATATGTGATGTGACATCCGGTAAACGTAACTGGGCAACTATATCCCTTTGAACTTCCTTGGTGGCTGTTGCAGTAATTGCTAAGCACGGCGGGCAACTTAATCGTTCCCAAACTTCACCTAACTTTAAGTAGTCTGTTCGAAAGTCGTGTCCCCATTGAGAAATACAGTGAGCCTCATCAATAACAAATAATGAAATCGTAATGGAGGATAGTGCGTCCATTATCGTTTGAGACATCAGACTTTCGGGAGAAATATAGACGATATCGTAACTACCGATAGTGTCGATTACTTTTTTTCTTTCATGAAAAGAAAGAAAACTATTAATTGCAGCAACTTTTTTAATACCCTGACTTTTAAGTTGTTGTACTTGATCTTCCATTAAAGAAAGTAAAGGAGAAACAACTACGGCTGTCCCCGGCAAAAGCAGTGCGGGTAATTGAAAACAGATCGATTTGCCTGTTCCGGTTGGAAGCATCGCCAGCACATTTTCTTTATACATTAGTGATTGAATTACTTCTCTTTGTCCGGGTCTAAAAGTACTATAACCAAAATGATTACATAATTCTTTTTCTAAATCCACTACTGTTCACCTAACCTAGCTAATACGAGCCTAATTTTGAAAAAGCTAATATCTGAGGGAAGCTGCATTTTTAAATGACTAAGTTTTTTATTAGAACTATTCGTGATCACCTTTGATATGAGTTCCACCTCTTCTGCTTCAATAAAAGCAGTTAATTCCAATGACTTATCCACTAACATAATTTCAACAATATGGTCTTCAATCGTATTCAATTTTAAATTACGCTGAATTGCGATCTCCTCAAGTGACAGACCGTGTTTCATTAAGAAGTACGTTTGTCTTGTTGAATTTGTCATTTGAAAGGAGCGATTCCTTTCTGAAATAAAAGTATTCAAGAGTGGAAATTGATCACCATTTAATTCTATCTCGTCCAAAATTCTGTGCACAATCGACAAATGGGTCAGGAAAATGGCTTCCTTATCTTTTTCGTACATCAAAGCTAATTGTTCATTTGTAAGACCAATACGATGTGACCCTGATAACTTATATGTAAAAATCTCAGCTTCCTCTTTTGAAAGGTTACATACTAATAGCATCAATTCTTCGTATAAACTGTCACTAAATCGCTTACGATTTTTTAATTTTGGGAAGTGTGTTTTGACCCAAGCTTTCACTTGTTCATCTTTGATAATAGGGAAGAAATTCAGAGTCTTTGCCTCTAAACATGATAATGATTGGATGGTTAATACAAGTCTCGACCAAAACAGTGTAGACACACCTTTATGCTTCCATCCATTTAAGTGAAATATATAACTATTCTCCTTCAGTTCTCTAACTAAAATTTCTTCACCTTTTTTCGTAATTTTATAGGTCAATTCACTTTCTTGTTTAATATAATGATTATTAAGTAATTCTCCTAATTTTTGATCTAGATCACCTCGAGTTAGACGAGGTAATATTCCAAATAAAAATAAACTTTGATACAAATGCCCATCTTGAATAGTTTGAGATGAACGTTTTCCTTTGAGTAAATGATATATTCCTGATACTGTACGTTCCCCGTTAAAAAGAGAAAGGAGATACAGCAAAATTAATGTAATTGTAGACACAATCTTCCCCACTTTTATCATTTGTTTATATTTATTGGGTACAACTATATAATATCAGAGTGCGAATAACAACATGTAGTTTATTTTTAACGAAATTCGGTAATAAATAAACTGCGAGACCCCTTATATGATAAGTATTCTCAATAGATTTAATTGTTGAAATGTTGGTCAAACATCTATACAATATATATTAGAAATTGTATTCCTTACAACCGTCACAAAATTGACTAAGATACATCTTATCATACATAGGGGATTATTAAGGAATGCTTATTTTACAACCTACATGGAGGGATTTATTATGGCAAAATACACAATTGTTGACAAAGATACTTGTATCGCATGTGGTGCCTGTGGAGCAGCTGCCCCAGACATTTACGATTACGATGATGATGGAATTGCATTCGTAACTCTTGATGACAATCAAGGGATTGTAGAAATTCCAGATGTATTATTAGATGACATGAATGATGCATTTGAAGGTTGCCCTACTGATTCAATTAAAATTGCTGACGAGCCATTTGATGGTGACGCTTTAAAATTTGAATAGTATTAGAAAAGAGGCAACACATTAGTGTTAGCCTCTTTTTATGTAATTTTTTCTTAAAAACTATGAGTTTCTCTTTTCGACGATTGTCCTTTCCAATGGCTAGCTAAGTTGTCACAAGCAAATTTTTCTCCTTTGTCTGACCAAACTTATTTTCACTTAATTATACCGATACTTTATTAACGGAATGTTAAGTTTTTTTAAAAATTATAACCAATAAATAAAGAAGTACTAACATTTATTGTCAGTACTTCTTCACATTAACTACTCTTTAGTTATATTTGAAAATAATCCTTTTTCAACACCAACAATATGCTCCATCATTGCCTCATAAGCACGTTGTTGATTTTTTTCTTTTATCGCATCATATATCCGCAAATGCTCCTCATATAATTGGTCCATTTTACGTGGTTCTGAATATAAAAGCAGTTTTCTTGCCTCTCTCATGGATTGGTGCATCACATCTGAAACATTACCAACGAGTTTAGATAACATTTCGTTTTTCGTTGCACTTACAATCGATTTATGAAAATCGACATCTGCTTTCTCACCAATTGTACCGTCTCCTCCAGCCTGTTGCATTTCGTTAAGGGCCAGTTCCATTTGTTTTAAATCCTCTTCCGTTCGATTGAGAGCTGCGAGAGAAGCTGCACCAGTTTCAATTACTTTTCTAATTTCAAAAAGCTCTCGCATATCTTCTTGTTGCATTAATTGAACGCCCGGAATAATACTGCCGATTAAATCAAGATCAACTTTTTTTACGAATGTTCCTTCTCCTTGACGCATTTCTATATATCCCATTGCTTTTAATGCACTTAAGGCTTCTCTGATTGCCGAACGTCCAACATTAAACTCCTCGGCTAATTGTTGAACAGAAGCTAACCTCTCACCAGGCTTTACTTCACCTTTTTTGATCATATCCATTAATTGTTCAGCGACAATTTCATAAATCTTTTTTGGCTTCACCTTACGTATTGCCACGACTCCACCTTCTTTACTGTCATATCTCCTGATCTAATGCTCTTCACTTTTTATTATAATAGAGTTAAGGAAACGCTTTCGTAGTGAATATGAATAAATTGTACCGATAATATAAAGAATTAGCAACAATTATTAACATTTCTTGGTTCTGCTTAAGGTGTAGCCAATGAGTTTTATAAGATGAGTCCCTCTAAAGCTAACAACACATTATTGGACCATATCTCAGAAAAAGATGAAAGCGGAAGTGGATTCGTGCCTACTCCAACCTCAATCGTGAAACCCGGCCGCCCTGTTTCTTGAATAAACCAGTCCTTATATCCCCCGTCACTCTCAGCAGTGTGAACAGGAACGTATGAACTCACTAGTGAGAGTCGTTCGACCATTTCTTTACTTTCTTCGGGTTCATATCCTCGGTAACCCCAGTAAATAACTTGACCTTGGGAATGGAAAGCTAACACGTGGGAGAAGTTATGAGAACGTGTAAAGTCATAAACTGCTCTAGCTTCAGGTTCTGTTAATGGTGCAGTCCCGCTATAATGCCGAGGCCAAGGTTGTTGAGGACTCTCATCTGCTTCTATCTCCCAACCAGCTGGCCATTGATGATTTAAGTCTACTCCCCTAATATTACTTGACCAATGATCAAATTCTATAGAACCTTTATTAATTGTCAGTACGTCTTTATACATTGGATGGTTAGGATAAATACCTTGCTGAACTAATTCAACACCATCTGGATTCACAAGTGGAACTATATATAAGGTAACTTCGTGAAAGAGCTTTTCGAGCTCATACCCATGCCACCTTTTCTTATTCTTATAGTGATGAAGCAGTTCTTCAATGAACGTCATTAAGAATTTACTCGTTAACCATTCATTCGCATGCCATCCGCCAGAATAAAAGATTTCCTTTTTTCCGTTCCCAATTTTAAAACTATACAAAGGATGCGACAAAACCGATTGACCTATTGTATTTATTGAAAGAAAATGAGTAGAAATATAATCGTGGTAATTTTCTTGTAATGACTTAACGTCCCGATCTAAATCGGTAGGGCCGTATTCACATAAACACTGAAAAGGTGAGTTTCGTAATTTTAACTCTTTAGTGATTTCCGGTATGTCTAACACTTCTCCAGGAAAGATATAGGAATTTTCATTAAGAATTTGTCGGTTAAACAAAATCAAATCAAAAGGTCTAATACCATACTTAACAGCTACTTTTCTAATCGTATCCCCTTTTTGAACAGTGTACGCTCTCATAATCTCCCTCCTCACTTTACTTTATGAACTTATTCTTAAAATAAGAAGTTTCAGATGCTATGAGTAAAGAGGGCCTGCTTTCTCTACTTACAATTGATCAAGTAATTTGTGTTCAAAAGGGGATAGATGTGTGGAAAGCGCTACAGATGATAATACCTATCGTAACCGCCGAGTTTGAAAAGCTAGATGATGTGTTCCTTCTGCAATTGAAGAAGTTAAAAATAATTTTTTTTCGTGTAAATTAAATGAGAGAAGGCAAGCTTAGTCTGTAATCCTTATCAATTCGTTTCTTTTACAAAACTAATTGTCACTCCTATATGATAAGGAATATTTACAACTAAAGCTGCCTTCTCTTTAACTTTATTCTGTCACTTGTAGAACATCACCTGGAAAGATGAGATCCCCTTTCAACTCATTCTGTTCTCTTATCGTTGCAATAGAAACGTTATATTCGTTTGCTATTCTATGAAGCGTTTCACCAGCCTTAACGACATGAACTAATTCATTTTCTTGTGTGTAAACAATTAAAGTTTGTTCGACATCAATGAACTCATTTTCAAGTTCGTTCCATTTCTTTAGTTGATCCACTGAAACTTGGTGTTGTTGCGCTAAACTCCATAGTGTGTCTCCTTGCTCAACGGTAAGAGTTACTCTCTCTTTTGCTGAGTCATCCTTGTTGATCGGAAACTTTGTTGTCTTATTCGAATATGTAAAATGCTCATTCACTACTACTTCTTCATTCTCATCTTCAATTAGTTGATATCTGGCCGATAACACCTCTTGGAATTCATCATCTCCACTTTTTTCGTCTATACCAGCAACTAATGAATTCGGTTCATTCTTCAATACGAGTAATGGGTCGATCGAATTCGTTTTTCTAATATTCCATTCCCCGACATGCACTTCAAAATGCAGGTGGTTCCCTGATGAACGTCCTGTATTTCCGACTGTACCAATATGTTGTCCTTGTTCTACAAAGTCTCCTTCACTGACATACCGCTCATGCATATGGGCATAGATCGTCTCTAGCTCCGAATCATGCTTAACAAAAATAACATTACCATATGTATCGGAGTAGTATGACCTCGAGACAGTTCCTTCTTGTATCGATACAATTGGAGTTCCTTCAGGGGCAGCAATATCGATGCCAAAATGACGTCCGCCCCTTGTTCCATAATGATCGGAAATCTCACCTTCAGTTGGCCAAATTAAAGAATTGATTAACTCTTCTTCTATTGTTTTTGCATAATTAGGAGCAGGTCCTATTAATAGGATACCGACCCAACTGATAACTGCTCCTGCAATCCATATTCGTCTAAAATAGTCTACCATGCTTGCCTCCTTAATTTTCCTTAAAGGTTCACAGACAATCTTTATAGTATGGAGGCTTGTCCATTTTTATTACAACTTTTTTTAGATTATTCAATTGCCCCTGAGTGAACGATTTTGACATTAAAGTTAAATTCTACATTGATATCTTGATACATTTCTTCCCACTTATCTGGCTGCCAATTCCGCGTTCGACTTCGATATTGCTCACCAAGCCCAAGTGGGTCAATTTTTAATTCCTTAAATTTTGTAATTAATGTTTCAGCCTTCTTAACCTTTTCTTCTTCCATCTCTTTTTCCAATTCCTCTATGAAACCAGGATCATCGATATTAATACGTTCAGAAGAGTCAGTAATTTCCCCTTTTACGTGAACATGATAGATAAATGTTGGAACTCCATCTCTATTTTCCATTTTCACTCTATATGTCGATGTAATATTTTCAACAGAGACTACTAAATCTTCTCCTTCATGAGTAACTAAATGCTGCTGGATACCATGTCTGCCTTGCACAGTTAAATACCTTAACATATAAGACTCTTGCAAATTAATACTAGTCACATATTTATCATGATCAAACAGCGCCGTACCAATTACATTTAATTCATCCTCACCCTTAATCAGCGGCAAGTAGGCATCTCTGCCATCATTGTACATACTATAAAGAAACTGATGTAAATTAGATGGTGGAATTGCCCTTTGTTGAACGTGCTCAATTAAATCAGGGATGTATACTCCAACGCGATCTTCATTTTCATCGATTGTAGCGAAAATATCTTTGGCCTTTCCAACAGAAATAGCCAATTGTACACGATTCGGAACATCAGGATTTCGGTACAAAGCATCTGCTAGATGTTCGATACCATTTTCGGCAATCGTATTACTAAATATATATACTCGAGACTGACCTAATTTAATCGGGCGTTGACTTTTCATATTTATTTGTTCTATAGCCCCATTCGTAGTTCGACCGATACCTGTTAACATCTGGGAAAACAAGGCACTTTCTTCTCCTTGTTCAACAAAGTTTGGAAAAGCTGCAGTTAATTCTACTTGATCTTCTTCTGCTTGATCGTAGGCCATTCCATGAACCAATGACAACTCTTCGATAATATTCGTTTCTACACAACCCGTTAGAACGAATAGAATTACGTAAGTTAGGATGAGCCATTTACATTGATTCATTTTGATCTTTCCTCACTTTCATAACAAGTTGCTGGATTATGAATAAAACGGGGATATAGAAAGCAACAACCCCGAATCCAATATAAGAAAAGTATTCATTTAACATATTTACACTTTCTCGCCCTTCTACCATCGCTGTCATTGTTCCAAATAATAGTAGAACGGGTAGTAATATTTTCTTTTGCTGAACATTGAAAATTCGTTTACATCCTCTTGTTACAGCCCATATGGCTAATGCAATATTAGGTGCGACAATAATCATCCATAACGATATACTAATGTATTCAAATCGTTCAATAAATGGGAGCTCAACAATTTTATATAAAGTTAATGTGGCCCAGATCGTTCGGTTTAATTGTTCCTCACTATAAAAGACTAAGCTAATAACCATTAAGATCGAATAAATAAATGTCGTATAAAGTGCTCCGAGTTGAGCCCATCTTTGTGAGTCTTTACTATTCTTCAAAAATGGGTAAAACAGTAATAACAATTCAAATCCTAAGAAGGATAAGGTTGTATCTTTTGCACCAATTAACATCTCTCCAACAGAATGTCTCCAAATTGGTAATAAATTAATGATATTGGCAAACTCAAGGGGTAAGATTAACAAAAGAAATAACGGTATTGGAATAAAAACACTGATAACAGCCATCCCTACGACAGCGCGAAATCCACCACTTATTAAATACCAAAGTAACAATACTGCAATTGTAGTAAAAAACCATGTTGGAACTTCAGCGAACATCCATACTTGGATGACTTCAATATACGTACGCAGTACAACTATAGCTAGACCTAAAAAGTAAATAATTAAGAGAACACTTAAAAAGCCTCCAATCCACTTACCAAATAACTGTTGGTGAACGTAGACAACATCACCGCCACTATTATTTAATATTTTATAGAGCATCCAAATTAGTAGATGGACAACAATTCCTGCTATGATTACTGCAATCCACCCGTCAAATCCAGCCGTTTTAACAACGATCCGTTGATAACCTAAAATCCCAACACCAACTTGCATCGCATGGATCATAAAAAATACTAAATAAGAAGAAACTTGAACATTTTCTTTTACTTTTGGGGGATTCATCTACTTCACCTCCTTTTTCTGAATACAATGTTATTCGTCTATATCTTTTGTTTCCTTTACTCTAGAAGCATTAAATCGTTTCGTGTCTTTTGGCCTCATCATAACTGGACGTGAAGAAAAGAAAGTAAACGGTAATCTGAAAAACGCGTCTTTCCAATCTCTAAATCGAACTGGGTATATAGGTTCTAAATATGGCCTGCCCAAAGAAGTCAAGCGAATTAAATGTGCTGCCGTAAAAAGTATACAAATCACTATGCCCACCCCGCCCAAAAATGCAGCAAAGATCATTATGGGAAAGCGTATAATTCTTATCGTGTTACCCATTTGATATACGGGGGTTGTAAAAGATGCTAGTGCAGATAAGGCGACAATGATTAGTAAAATGTTACTCGTCAACCCTGCTTCTACTGATGCTTGTCCAATTACAATTCCACCAACAATACCTATCGTTTGACCTACTTTTGTCGGTAGTCTGGCCCCTGCTTCGCGTAAAAGTTCAATCGTAAACTCTAAAAATAATGCTTCAACGATCGGTGGGAACGGTATATTACTGCGAGACGAAATAATTGTTGCCAGCAAATCTTTCGGGATCAGTTCATAATGAAAAGTTATGACTGCAATATACACAGGAGCAGCAAGTATAGAGAATGTTACTGCAAAAAAGCGAAGAATTCTCACAAATGAAGCAATATGCCAAGGTAAGTAATAATCTTCAAGCGAAGAGAAAAATTCTACGAGTGTCGTTGGACCGAAAAAAGCTTCAGGAGAATTATCACTCATCACAACTACTTTTCCTTCGGTTAGTGCACCAGAAACCCGATCTGGTCTTTCTGTATTAACATACTGCGGAAAAATAGATAGTGTACTATCTGATACCATTTGATTTAGCATCGAACTATCAAGGATTTGATCAAATTCAATATCTTCTAGCCGTTGCATCATTGTTTTTACATTTTCTTGATCTGCAATTCCTTCTATGAAAAGAACAGCTACTTTCGTTTTTGTTATTTTTCCTACTTCAAGCTCTTTTATTTGAAGATTTGGCAAAGGTAACCGTTTACGAATTAAATTAATATTTGTATCTAAAGACTCGATAAATGATTCTTGTGGACCGGTAACCGTAAATTCAACTTCTGGCATGCCTACATCTCGTTCAAAGTTAACACTCGCTTCAATAAGCATACATTTATTCTTATCTGCCAAAAGTTGAACGAGGATATATCCTTGTAAGACTTTATTTTTTATTTCTCTTACGTCATTTGTAATTGTTACCTCTTCAATAGGTAATTTATCTTTAAGTACTTCTAACCCATCAGTAATGTACTTATTAATATAAGGAAGCACATCCTTGTGCAGGCGGTCTGGATCGACTAGCGTGGAAAAAAACATGACCTTATATGGAACTTCGCTAGTTTGGTGTTCATACATACTAAAATCCGTAGACTTTTGGAATGTATTTAATACAGACGTAATGGTTTCCTGCTGCTTTTGACTACTATGCATTTGTCTTGTTAACCATTTTAAAAACATAGCCACTTCTCCTAGCTTTACTAACTATAGATTTGTCTTTAGTATTAGAAAGTAGTGGAAATGTTATTCGGTTTGGAAAAGTTCAGCTTGCTAATTAAGTATGAGAAATTAAGTTTAACGTTACCAACTCCAACTAAATCTTACAGCACACAAAAAGAAGCTAACCAACACCTTAGTACTCTCACCTTATCGAGAGTCTAATTGCTTAGATAGCTTCTTTTCTATTTCCTTTTTAGTCACTTCTTTATTGTATCGAAGCAATTAACTGTTCTTTATTTTGCGAGGAGAAAACTTCAACTGTTATTTTGCCAGAACTTAAAGAGACATTCGTTTTTAATAGGACTGGAAAATTGTAAGGATTACTAAAAACAAAATCAGGTCCACCCCATGAAACAGTTGCATCTCTATTTGCGGGAACATAACCGATTTCTCTAGAATGAGTATACCTCTCGATGACTTCTAATCCAGCAGCATCAATGGCATTAAATAACGTTGAGGAAGTTTGACAGATTCCTCCACCGATCCCCATAACAAATTCCTCATTAACTATTTCTTTTGCTTCTCGATAACCTCTTTCAACCGTTCGTTGACCTACAACATTATTAAATGAAAACTGATCACCTGGACCTAATACATGATGCTGGATGGCTTCGGCTGATAATTTTATATTTATGGAACGACCTTCCACACTTGGATTAAAGTGAGTAGAAAAAGATCCGATGGAAACATCTAATATATTAGCTAACTGCTCTTCAGAAACGTTGGGTTCCTTTTCATAGATCGGAAGAATAACTTCTCGATCCCTGTAGTCTAACTGTTGAATTTTTGTGACTAGTTCTTTTTCTGATAAGATGACTTGGTTTTGTCCTGATATAATATTACCATTCAGATCAATTGTTGGGTTGCGCATCGGCTGGTCGATTGTTCGAGCTAATTTGGCAGCAAATTGCGCCAAAGCAATCTCATCTAATTCATCCAAATCAGGAATATAACCAAAGTCATTTAACACAACCGTTTCGTGTTCATTGGTTCGCTCGTCAATTAATGCAACTTCCCATTTTATTGGCTTTTTATAATACTTTACTTCACTTTCAACTAGTCCATGGTTCCTCGAACTTTTTTCTTCTGCAAATGCAAATGAAGTAAAAAAGAAACAAAAACTAAATAAAACAACAAAATAGACCCAGTATCTTTTCAACCTTACTCCCCCTTTTGTAACATTCCCAACGTTAATGTATGTAGGATAATTATGGAAATGAACAAAAAAATAAAATAAATTTTCTTCTATCTATAAGACGTATTTTACCACTAAAATGTTTCGTTTTTTTCAAAATTTTCTAAGAAAAAAACACGTCAATTTTCGACGTGTTTCGCACACTTTATTTTGTTCGCTTTCCTTCACGGAAGACGATTGCACTTCGTTCATACTCTACATCTTTTACACCTAATCGGTGATTAACCACTCGAGCAATCGCGAAGAAATAATCCGATAGACGATTTAAATATTTTAAAACAATTGGATTTGTTTCAGATTCGCGTTGCAGGCGAGAAACATAACGCTCTGCACGTCTAGTAACTGTTCGGCAAACATGAATAGTTGCTGCCGCAGGAGAACCACCCGGTAGAATAAACCGCTCTAGTTCTGGAGCTTCCTTAATATATTCATCGATACGTTGTTCTAGAAACAGAACCATATCTTCCTTCGCTTTAAATGGTCGTGCCTCAGTAGCTTTAAGCATTGCTAAATCTCCACCACAATCAAATAATTCATGTTGAATTTTTACAAGCTCATTAATGATATCTTCAAAAACTTCTGGGTCTAGTTGAGTGATCGCCTGACCAACAAAACAATTTACTTCGTCAGTAGTCCCATAAGCAATGACTCTCGTATCATCTTTTGTTAACCTGCCACCTACAACACTCGTCTTTCCTTCATCTCCCGTACGTGTATACAAACGCATCAAACATTCCCCCATTATTTTAATTGTTCTGAAATTCCATACCAAATGCGATAGACTTTATTGGACTGTTTTACGATGTCTTGATAAGACCAACCCACTAAATCACGCCACTGTCGATCTTCCCTTGCAATAGGTACTATCCCTTTCCCAATATCACATCCGACTAGTACTAACTTTCGATCTGTTCGTAACTGTTCCCATTCTATCCATCGACTTAATAGTTGGTTAAAATCATTTCTGCCTTTCCCTTCTTGTAGTAAGCGTTTTAGGATCATCTCCATTCCAGTAATGACACATAATTGTCGATTGGGAAGATCATAAAGTTCTTGAATGGTAACATTTTTTTCATACCCATTATAACAAACAAACTCATCCACATGGTCTATTTTGTAATTTGAATACACCCAGTTTCTTTTGCCATGAAAGGCGCCACCTGTAATAAATTCCACTGTTCTCCTCTCCTCAACCGCTCGATTTCTGTAGTCAGTGTATACCCTTGACCATATTCTATATTCCATTCCCAAAAGCTCTTATTTTCAGATGTCATTTGTGAAAGAATGAAGCGAATTGGCCCACCATGACTGACGACAATTATATGCTCCCTTTTTTGTTCTATTGCATCGTTTATTATTTTGTTCCAGCTGTTGATTACTCTACTTTGAAAGCTTAAAAAAGCTTCTCCATTCGGCGGTATAGTGTTATTTAGATCATCAAGCCACCTTCTATACAAAGGTTCGTCTTTAATTTCCTCGTAGGTTTTCCCTTCCCAATCTCCAAAGTTTATTTCTCTTAAATTTTTATCTTTGATGATAGGAACGTTAGGGTAAAGGATTTCAGCAGTAGTTAGACACCTTGTTAAGTCACTTGAGTAAATAACATCACCGGGGATATATAGGCACTTGTCCTTAAGTCCTGAGAGTAATTGCTGACCTCTAGTATTAATAGGAAGATCTGTCCAACCTAAATATCGTTTCTGTTCGTTATAGTCTGTTATGCTATGCCGTAAAAGAGTAACAGCCAAGCGGAAAGCCATAGGATCCACTCCCCTCCTTCAACTAATGTTCCTAGTGTATCTCCTGTTATTCCTCCGAACTGTTTATTAAAAAACGAAAAACTAACTACTAAAATGATAATCGCTACACCTTTCAGTAAAAGAGCAGCTACAAAAAAGTTCGGGAAGAAAAGGTAGATATTGATTAAGAGTAACGGCGCCCATATGAGCAAACTTAACTTAGTCTGTGAGTGTACACTTTGTTGAACTGAGTAAGCCATCCCATCTTTTCGAGCGGGTCTTCCTACTAACAAAGAACTTGTCATCATCCATCGAGAAAGAAATGGGATGAATAAAAAGTAAAGCCAATAGGATTCAGTACTTTCTATTACTTGATAAATAAAAATGTACTTACCTGCTAGTAAAAAGAATAAAGAAATGACAGCAAAAGCTCCAACTCTTGAATCTTTCATAATCTCTAGTTTCCGTTCTTGATCCTGTCGTGAAAAAAATCCATCACTCACATCCATCCAACCATCAAGATGAAGTCCTCCCGTTAAGGAAACTATGAGCAATAAAAGAAGAAAGCTGCTAACGGTTGCGGGAAGAACAAGTACATCAATAAATAAAACCGAGATAAACATCACAATACTACCTAAAATTAAGCCGATAAAAGGATACAGTACAACAGACAGTGAAGCGGTTTGGGGTGTCCAAGCGACTTGCTTTCTTATGGGGATAGTGGTCAATAGTTGTAAGGCTAAGATAAGACCGTCAAGCAGGAAAAATTTCCGCTCCTTATCCATTCTCCTTCCATCCTTCTATCGTATTAATGATGTATTCCACATCAAGATAATTTTCTACATGATCAGCTAGATTTTCATAACCTTTGTCTCTCAATTCTAGCAAATCGACCACTTCACGTTGTGGTATTCCCCGATTAACACGCAACTTATTAAGCCACGCAGCACGCCATTCATCATTATGGAATAAATGATGAAAATACGTACCAATCACTTTTCCACCATTCATACAAATTCCTTCTGGTCGATCGCCTACCATGAGAAATGGATCAGGATTATCTGCTGTCGCCATTGTTCTTCCTAAGTGGATTTCGTAGCCTGAAATTTCTTTTTTACAGTTCCAATGATCAGCTGCTAGTTTTCCTATCGACCGTATCGTAATTTTTTTCTCATTAAAAAACGTTACTAAAGGGGCAATCTCTAGACCATGCATTTCATTACCTACTTGATTTGTATCCGTGCCCGCTTCATCAATTAACCGTTCACCAAGCATTTGGTAACCCCCGCACAACCCAACGACTGTTCCACCACTTTCAGTATAGTTAACTAATACATGATCAAGGCCATTCTCTTTTAGATACTTTAAGTCATGAAAGGTGCTTTTTGTCCCTGGTATAATAACGGCATCAGGTTGGCCAAACTCACTTTTATCTTTTACGAAACGTAAATACACGTCACTTTCAGCTGCCAGTGGTTCAAGGTCCGTATAGTTTGAAACATAAGGCAAAGCCAATACAACAATATCTAAACCATGGTCATTCCGCTTCCTCTCTTTAATGAGACTATTATAGATCGAAAGGGAGTCCTCTCCTTCAATTGAAATATGATCATAATAAGGAATGACCCCTACAACTTTAACTCCTGTATATTCTTCAAGCCACGAAACACCGTCGGTAAATAAACTAATATCACCACGGAACTTATTAATAATAATTCCTTGAACGCGCTTTCTATCTTCTTCAGATAAAAGCTGAAGCGTGCCAACAACACTAGCAAAAACACCGCCTCTTTCAATATCAGCAATTAAAATGACGGGTACATCTGCTAACTGGGCCACCTTCATATTGACAAGCTCACGATCATTGAGGTTAACTTCAACAGGGCTGCCCGCTCCTTCAATGACTACATATTTATAATCTGCAGCAAGCTCTGTCAATGCTTGTTGGATCGCTTGAATTCCATTTTGATAAAAGTGTTCACGATAGCTTCGTCCGGAATAAGTAGTATACACCTCACCAAACAAAACGACTTCAGAATCCATCGTGCTGCGCGGTTTTAATAATATAGGGTTCATATAAACACTAGCTTCCGTTTTGGCAGCTTCTGCTTGAACTCCTTGAGCTCTTCCAATTTCTTTACCGTCAATCGTTACATAAGAATTATTAGACATATTTTGTGACTTAAAAGGAGTTACTTTTCTATTCTTACGAGCCAGTATTCGACAAATGGCCGTAACTAGAACACTTTTGCCAACATCTGACCCTGTTCCTTGGAGCATAACACCTTTCATCTGACTCCCACATCCTTTTTTACTATCGGAATCCCAGCTTCAACTAAATATGCTTGAGTACATAGGGTTACAAGTTTTTGATGGACGCTTCCCATTACCTTCATATAAGCAATTGTACTTTCATCGTTCGGGATCATATCTTCAAATAATTCATTCGTTACAACTATAAACGGTATTCCACTTTGTTTAATTTCTACAAAAGTATTTGAAAGACGCTCAAGTAATTGTTGTTGAAAGAAAGGTTCTTTCCACAGCTCTAGTCCTTGTTCAATACTACTAAAAAACTCTGCTGTAACCAGCCCTGTCAAACAATCTAAAATGACAGCATCACCCTTTTTAAAATGAACCATCAACTCATCAATATGAGTGCTTCTTTCATGAGTAACGTAGTTTTTATTTCGGAGTTGACGTTCTTCAATATGCCTGTCAACACGTTCATCCATTTCACTATCACTTCGTGTACTCGTTGCAATATAATGAATAACACCGCTCTTACCTACATTACTTTCTGCCACTTGCAGGGCAAATGTGCTCTTACCGCTTCGTACGCCTCCAGTAATAAAAATGATCATTGCTGAGCCCACCTTTCTAACACATTTACCAGCATGTCATTTTCAGCCCGTGTTTTAATCGCTAAACGAATATACTTTCCTTCAAGCCCTAAGAAATTATAGGTGTGACGAGGGATGATTCCATTTTCAATCAAAAAAGTAATGAGCGGCTTTAAATCGTCATTTGATCCTTTAGGTTTTAGTAGATAAAAGTTGACCACAGATGGCGACACTTCATAGCCTAGTTGTGATAAAACATGGAACAGCCATTTTCTCTCTGACCTAATAAATGATCTTGTTCGAATGGTGTGCTGTTCATCACCTATACATTCAAGCCCAACTTGTTGTGCAATACCATTAACACTCCAAGGTTGCTGAAATTTTTTAAGTTTATTCACTATTTCACTATCCGAAATCAAATAACCTAATCTAAGCGAAGGGATCGCATACATTTTCGTTAATGACCTTAATAAAATTACGTTTTGAAAATCATTTATGTAAGGCAGAATACTTATTTTCTCATCATTAAAATCATAAAATGCTTCATCAATAATGACAGTTACATCATTTTCATTGGCCCTTTGGATTAAACTTAGTAAAATACTCTGATCTAACAGAGTTCCCGTAGGATTATTCGGCTGGCATAAAAACATCGCATCAATTTCTGTCATTGCTTCAAACAGACCTTCAACATTGGGATTCCAGTTCTCATCTTGAAAGAGTTGAAACCTTATAACTTCACATTCGTAGGCAAGACAGGCATCTCGATATTCTGAAAACGTCGGCTCTACGACAAGTATTTTCTTTTTTCGGAAATAGTTTGCAATTAATAAAATAAGTTCCGCTGCACCATTACCAATTAATAAATGGTCAATAGATAAGTTATTTTGCAAAGCTAATTTTTCTCGTAATTTAGAGGCATATGGGTCAGGATACGTATGGATGGTTTGTCCATACTTCACCCATTGTTGCAGCACAGCTTTAGGCACACCTAATGGATTTACATTTTCACTAAAGTCAATCGAATTTTCTTTCAATTGTAAACCTAGCGCATTTACAAAGTATTGTGGGTTTGCCCCATGATTAGGTAACACCATAAAAAACACCTCCAATCAACCAAAGTGTAAACACAAAAGAAACAACTGTGTTATGCATGATTTGAATCGCTTGCTTTATATGTAAAGAAGAAATGGGCATCGTTGAAATACCCATTTTTGCACGGTTTGAGATCATACCTTTATATTGATTTTGTCCACCTAGTTGTATCCCTAGCAAACTAGCAACAGCGGCTTCACCCCACCCGCTGTTTGGACTTGGATGTTTTTTCGCATCTTTACATAGAATTCGAAAGCATTGCCATTTTCTCTGATTGGCGAAGCTGCGGCTACACAAAATCATAAGTATTCCTGTTAACCTACTCGGAATATAGTTTAATACATCATCGAACTTGGCTGAAGCCCATCCAAAATCAATATACTTTTCATTTTTATAACCAACCATAGAATCGCACGTATTGACAGCTCTATAGAGCATCGCAAGTGGTGCTCCACCGATTAAGGCGAAGAAAAGGGGCGCAGTTACTCCATCACTTGTATTTTCAGCTACGGTTTCAACAGTTCCACGAATGATCTCAGACTCGGGGAGGTTTTCAGTATCTCTTCCAACAATATAAGATAACTTTAATCGCGCTTGTTGAATATTACCTTCTTCTAGCGGAGTTAACACTTCCACTGCAGCTTCTTTTAAGCTGCGCTGGGCAATCGCAAATGAAATAATAATCGCTTCTATGACTACACCAATCCAAGGGTGGATGAAGTACGCTAAGATAACTGGAACAACTGTAGTAATGAATACGATTGATATAATGATAAGTAAGAAGAACAAACCCTTTACTCTTTTCTTCCCTCCACCGTTTAGCTTACGTTCAAAAAAAGAGATCATCTTCCCTATCCCGACAACTGGGTGTGGAATATTTCGAGGATCTCCTATTATTCGATCAATCAATACAGCTAAGGAAAGTGCAATTAAATGGTACATGACAAAGCTCATTGAACTCTCCTTCTTTCTTTGTTCCTATGAACGGCCTCATAGGTTGCTTCATAAACAGCTCTTGCAATCGTCTTTCCTAATGGTGTAATGGTTCCTGCATAAGGCTGTTCGTTCCCTGTTTGTGAAGCAGCAACCATAATACTGTCAGTAGACGTTCCTGTCGCAAGTGTTTTTGTATGGGGATCTTTAATATTCTGATCAAACAGTGCTTTTGCTTTAGCTTCTGTTGATGTCATCACCGCCTGAACGAAAGCTGCATCAGATAAGTGACCTTCTATGAATATCCACGTATTAATCGTCCCAACTGTTTGCAAAGCATTCTCTTGCAAATACGCCATTGAGGCATCAACTGCATTAGAAACACCAGCAGTTACAACAACGAAAACAGTGAATTCATCTGTCGAATACGTCTTATAAGACCCATCTTCCAATATAGCTGCGGTCATCATTCCGACAGCGCCTTCATAATCAATTCCTAAATTACTTAAGTATTGTTTGTACTCACTTTCGGCACAATCACAGTTATAATCTTTATGAACATGACGGTTAATAAATGTTGAGTTCCATCCAAACCCTGAACCAATGACAGCAGAAGAATAGGTTTTGAGTGGAGTAGGACTCGATATATATATATATTCATGTTTTCTTTCAACTTTCAATCGATCGATGAGCGAACGCTCGGTTGATAACCATTGCTTTGGCTGAAGTGTAATAAGTGGACTTGGAACAGATGGGTGTTCTTTTCTACCCACTTTGGCTTTATACACTTCTTGCAACCTTTTTTCATTCATTACATGTGCTGGACGGTCTAGTGCACTAACTGTCCCTTCATCAAGAAGTAATAGTCGATCACAATATAGACTTGCCATATTTAAGTCATGTAAAATCGCAATAACGGTTAAACCTTTTTCTCTAGACCACTGTTTCAATGAGTCCAGCAGACTCATTTGGTATGAGATGTCGAGATGATTAGTAGGTTCATCAAGAAGCAGTATTTTCGGTTCTTGTGCTAAAGCACGAGCCAGCATAACACGCTGTCTCTCACCTCCACTTAATGAATGAAGAGGTTTGTCTTTAAATTGATATACTCCTGTTAATTTCATCGCCTCTTTGACAATTTGCTTGTCTTTTTTATTTTCAACTTGAAACCAGCTTTTTTGATGCGGGTAACGCCCTAACTGAACAACCTCTTCAACTGTGTAAGAAAAAGATGTATCTGATTGTTGAGGTAACACAGCCATCTGTCTCGCTAATTCCTTTGAGCCATAGGCTAATATATTTTTATCTTCAAGAATGATTTCACCTGATTGTAAAGGTATCAATCCACTAACCATCTTTAATAACGTCGTTTTCCCACTACCGTTTGGACCAAGGATTCCAAAGATTTCTCCTTTAGAAACAGAGAATGAAACGTTCTTAATTATATTGACATTACCATATCCACCGCAAATGTCATTCACTTGTAACATCGTGTTCACTCCCATCCATACAGATTATAATCTATGACGTTGTCGAATTAAGATGATTGCAAATACTGGGCCGCCAACGAGAGCCGTTATGACTCCAATAGGCAATTCGGTTGGCGCAATTAATGTACGAGCAACTAAATCTGTAAGCACAAGAAAACCTCCACCGATTAAAACAGACAGCGGTAAGAGATGACGATGATCCGGCCCCCAAATTAACCTTGTTAAGTGAGGAATGACTAAACCGACAAAACCAATTGCCCCAGATACTGCTACAGCTGATCCAGTTAACAAAGCCGCTCCAAATAAAATCATTATTTTACGAGCTTGAATATTTACACCGAGATGCTTAGCTGTTTCTTCTCCAAAAGCTAATGCATTTAATTCTTTAGCATTAAAAAGTAAAATTAAAAATCCTGCGAAGAAAAACGGAGCAATTAAATAAACATAGCTCCAACCTCTCATCGAGACACTTCCCATTAACCAACCAATGATTTGTCTTAATTCTTCACCTGTTAAAGCAATCATTAGAGAAATAAATGATCCTAAAAAGGAACTAAGGATAATACCTACTAATATAACGGTGTGTGCAGCCATCGAACGATTAAGAGCCCGTGCAAAAAATATCACTAGAAATAATGTAAAAAATCCCGCACCGATACTTATTACGGGTAATGTATAGGGCCCTAGAAAAGGGATAGCAATACCAAAAAACATAACTGCCACGGCACCGACTGCCGAACCTGAGGATACTCCGAGTGTATAAGGATCAGCTAATGGATTTTTTAAAAAACCTTGGAAAGCAGCCCCTGCTAATGCAAGGGCACCTCCAACAAACATGGCTAATAAAACGCGTGGAAAGCGGATTTCCATCACAATGTTTACATACATCACATCAATTTCTCTAGCTAAAGGTAGACCCACCCACTCTTTTCCTATAATTGTAATCACTTCAAGAAAAGGGATCTGAACACTACCTACCGCTATCCCTACTACTACAGAAATAAATAAAAATGCTAGGCATACAATGTAGCCTAATAGTATATTAGTCTTCAAAGACATCTGGGTAAATAAATTTTGCAAGTTGTTCCATTCCTTCCGCAAGGCGAGGACCCGAACGTGTTACCGTATCATTTTCTACATCATAAATTCGATCATTAACCACTGCATTTACATCTTTCCAAGCTGATCTACTTTTTACTTCTTCACTTGGATTTTCAATATAATAGCCATATGTTGTAATTATTACATCCGGGTTTTGACTTACTACATCCTCTTCTGTAAATTGAGGCCATCCTTCTTGATCGCCTGCAACATTTGTTGCATTTAATAATTGGAGTAGCTCATTTAAGAATGTATCTTTACCAGGTGTATATAAATCAGGTGAAACCTCAACCCATACATTTTTACGATCTTCTTCTGAAATTTCTTCTGCTTTTGTTGTTAATTCAGTTATTTTATTTTGCATATCTTCAATAACAGTAGTTGCTTCTTCAGATTGACCTGTTACTTCACCAATCATGCTAATACTTTTATACACATCTTCAAGTTGCTTCGCGTCATTTATAATAACAACCTTTATCTCAGAGTTTCTTAACTGATCTAAGCCATCTGCTGAACTATGTGCTCCTGAAGCATGAGCTAGAACCACATCTGGTTGAAGGGAAATAACTTTTTCCACATCGAAATCCATTCCACCTACTGTTTCGATTTCTGTTACCTCTTCAGGAAAATTACACCAATCCGTTCTCCCGACTAATTTGTCTCCTGCACCAACTGAAAAGACAGTTTCTGTAATACTAGGTATTAAAGAAACAATTCGTTCAGGCTCTTCCTCTATAGTTACCTCGTTTTCAAATGCATCAGTAATTGTTATCGGAAAAGCCCCTGCTTCTCCACTACCAGTCGTTTGCTCTTCTGTATCTTCCGTCGGTGCTTGTTCTGTTTGCGGCTCTTCTTGGTTATCTGTGCCACATCCTGTTAATAACCCAACAGTCAGTAATGCAGCAACCAACCACATATACCATTTTTTCATTTTCTCCAACCCCTTTTAAGTTTGTATGTCTTTGTGTATTCAATGAAAGAAATTGCAGATAGGATATTATGTAAAAAAAATAAGCTCTCCTTCAAAGGAGAGCTTCGGTTTCAGTTTAATAGATCACCTAGTAACACTTGGATGCTAAAAACATTCCATTATGTGTCATTCTCATTAGAAAAGGATACTCTTTTCCAAATGTCAGATCATATCACACTGCTTACCTTTTCCGCGAAGGTTACACAATACTCTAAGGCAGGTCTCCTGACTTGTACAATGATGCCCCTTTACCTTCCCATCATAAAGACAGTGGTTTATTAAAGAGTATTCGTACTTACAGTGGCGCGACCGTGTTGGAATTTCACCAACTTCCCTATTCACACTCATATGAGTGACCTTAAAGTTAAACACTTATTCAATTCATTGAGATACGACTTAATTATACAAAATATTCGATAATTCGTCTATATAAACTTAAACATTTGTTTTTAACTTAACTTTTTTTGCAAACTCTCTACCAAAATCTTTGCACGTTTCTTCTTCACCATCAGGGCCTAATTCTATTTTAAGTCCCGCCTGTACAATTTGACCTTTTCTTTCCTCAATGATCGCTTCTAGTAAGTCAACAGCACCACAAAATATTTCATATGCTGTATCCCCAGAACCAAAGACAGCAAATTGTTTATCTGTAAAATCCAGCCCAGCCATTTCATCATACAAGTCTAAAAATTCATCTGGAAGTTCGCCGTCTCCCCATGTATAAGCACCTAAAATTACTGCATCAAATGCATTTAATTGGTCAGGGTCACAAATCAACAACATCTAATTTCGTTACGTTCATATTTTCCTTTTGCAATCCTTCTTCAATTAAATCGACAATCGCTTCTGTATTTCCTGACATACTAGCATAAACAAGTAAAACCTCACTCATTTTAACATTCCCCTTTCAAACTATTAATGTAAGACTAATTCACTGTTACTGTTTTTCGTTTCAGTTAACTCATAAGTTTGCATTGAATGCTTCAACTCATAATGACCTGCTATAACATACTCTTGTTTATTATTTGCAATTCGCCATCCATGACCTTTGACGGTATTACACGGAACAATAATATTATGTTCTAAGTGGATTTGGGAAATGGTCGCAATACCCTCTTTGTCTTGGGAAGATGTTACAAATATAAATCCAGCGTCTTCTGTAACATCTAAAAAGCTCGTTTGGCTTTCAATTTGATTTAAAGCATTCCAAAAGTATTCATTATGGCGATTTGAAAGATAACAAGTTTCAATTCTACCTTTAGACCCACTACACGACCCTCCAGCAGCAATGAGCTGACTTTCATAAACCATTAAACTAGAAAACATGAAATCATTTTCCTTCTTAATCCAATACAGCCTTAAACTATTTAGATCTAATCTCCAAATCCCTCCATATTTTCGATGAATTTTCGTACCGATGAATAAGGAATGTCCTGATAAACATAATGAACGAATAGCTGGTGAATTTTCTCTTAATTTCTCAAAGGGAGAAATAGAGCTCCATGTCGCTCCGTAGTCATTAGAAAAATATATGGAATTGTTTCCATGAGTAATGACAAGGCCTTTAGAGCTTGCAACTACGCTCCAAATAGTTGCCGAAGTCGGTAAAAACTTATGACTCCATGTTAACCCACCATCACTGCTCCTAATAAAAACTCCTCTTTCACCAACTCCATATAGAAGTGAACCACCATTAATGAGCTTTACTATTCGAAAAGGAAATGAAAATTGACTTGTTAACTGATGTCCTTTCATACGAAAGATGCCTTTTCTTCCGACTGCAACTATGTATTCTCCATTTTCAACTTTACAAACAGCAGTAGCTCCACGGACTGTAGTTTTCATCATGTTCACTAGTAATTCCCCAACGGTATTAATAATGAAAATCATTTTCATTATTATAATAATTGAAAATGATTTTCATTGTCAATAGTGATATGTAAAAAAAGAGAAGTCATTTTGACTTCTCTTTTGCTGAATTTTGTTTCTTATGAAACAAGATTATTCGTTGCTATTCCATTTAATCTTCTATTTTTCGAGGAATTTGAAATGTAAATGTTGTACCTTCATTAATTTTACTATGAACCGAGATTTCACCGCCATGTGCTTCAACAATATTTCTAGCGATGGCGAGACCAAGTCCAGTACCTGAGCGGCCACGAGTTCTTGCTTTATCAGCTTTGTAAAACCTTTCAAAAACGAAAGGTAAATCTTCTTCAGGTATTCCTGAACCACTATCTTCAATATCGTACCGTAAGTAATTTTCAAGTTGTTGAACTTTTAATTGAACAGTGCCACCTTTATCTGTATGGCGGATTGCATTATGGATCAAGTTAGTTAACACTTGTTCTATACGGTCAGGATCAAGATGCGCAGGTGTGAGGTTCTCGTCGATATGAGCCGTTAAAGTAATACCTTGTTCTTTCGCTAACCCTTGAAACTTGCGATTAATCTTTTCGGATAGCTCTATTACATTGACAACTTGAAGCTGTAACTCAATATGGCCTGCTTCCATCCGAGCTAAGTCTAGTAGTTCATTGACGAGTCGGCCCATCCTGAGCGATTCATCATAAATAATTTGAGCAATTTCCTTTTTCTCTTCATCGGTCTGAGCAATGTCATCAATAATTGCTTCACTATATCCTTGTAACATAGAAATAGGAGTTCTAAGCTCATGAGATACATTGGCAATAAAGTCCTTGCGAAGCTTATCTAATCTTCTTTCTTCAGTGATATCACGAATTACTGCGACTGCACCGCGCACGAACGTTTTATCGTAGAGTGGGGAAAGGATAATGGCCCAACTCCTGCCTTGTATATCCATTTCCATTGCTTGTTCTTTTTCAATTGCTACAACTTGCTGGAATAACTTTTTAATCGCTTTTGGTAAATCATCGGCTTTACCGTCTAAACCTTGATCGTAATACCAAGCTTGCAAGAAACGTTCAGCTGGCGGATTCGTAACAACAATCTTCCCTTTACGGTCAATTGTAATAACGCCATCGGCCATACTGCTTAAAATTCTAGATAATTGTTCTTTTTCTTGACTTAAAGCCATTAAATTGCGATTTAACTCGCGCCCCATTCGATTAAAGGCTATTGCTAGTTGGCCAATTTCGTCATTTGTTAAAATCGGTACTTTTGTATCAAATTTACCCTCAGCAACTTCCATCGATGCTTG
This sequence comes from Alkalihalobacterium sp. TH-98, assembly GCF_057473385.1. NCBI lineage: Bacteria > Bacillati > Bacillota > Bacilli > Caryophanales > Bacillaceae > Alkalihalobacterium > Alkalihalobacterium sp. TH-98. The sequence continues at coordinate 70,640 of NZ_JBYCKM010000009.1, forward strand.
TCTCATTTTACGAAGAGGTGCTGTTATTCTTGACGATAAGAAAAACGCAAAAATCGTCGTTAATACTATGGCAATACCTGCAGAAAAGTAAATGATTCTTTTCGTTTCACCGGTTGTTTCTTCTAAAGCAGATAGAGATTGATACAAGAATACAGCACCTGGCATGTCTAACATTTGAATAGGACGCCCGACGATCATGACTTCTGTATGAACTTCTACACCATTTTCATAAAAAGGGAAGTCACCTTGACTAACAACTTGTTCACCCTGTTCAAAAACTTGTGAAAGAATAGGATCTTCAAAAAAAGTCACAATAGGTAAATCAACATTGACTGTATCATTAGAAGAATACCAGTAATCATCACCTTGAATAATGACTACTTTTGTCTCATATGACTCTGCGATTTTTGATATTGTTGATAGTGCGGTTTCTTCATTTTCATATTCTTCAATAATCGTTGCTACCATCTTTGCATGATTCATAAGCTGAGATTCAGCTTCAATAACATGAAATTTCTCGAAGTATTGAAGAAGCATGACCATTAATATAGACAATAAAACAGATACTAATAGCAGGATCGTAAACCAAAGCTTACCTACAACACTCCGCCAAAGCATTACCCTTTCACTGCCTCGAATTTATAACCAACGCCCCAGACCGTTGAGATCATACTCGCAGCATCTGGAGACACTCGATTTAACTTTTCACGTAATCGTTTCACATGAGTATCTACTGTTCTTAGATCACCGAAGAAGTCGTAATTCCACACATCTTTTAATAATTGTTCCCGAGAGAATACTTTATCAGGGGATAATGCTAAATAATGAAGTAATTCATACTCTTTAGGCGTTAAGTTAATTTCTGTACCTTCTACTGTTACACGGTGTGCATCATTATCAATCGTTAAATGCGGGAAAACAAGAATATCTTTTGACCCTGTATTTGTTTGCAAGAATTTAGTTGAAGAAGATCGACGTAACAGAGCTTTCACTCGTAAAACAACTTCACGCGGACTGAAAGGTTTAACAATATAGTCATCAGTTCCCACTTCAAAGCCTTGTACACGGTTTGCCTCTTCACCTTTTGCTGTAAGCATAATAATTGGTGTTGCTTTCGTTTTACGTAACTCCTCACAAACTTCAATTCCATCTATACCAGGCATCATAATATCAAGCAAAATTAAATCGTAATCTTCTTTTAATGCCATTTCTAATGCTTGTTCCCCATTTTCAGCATCTTCTACTTCATAGTTTTCTCTCTCTAAGTACATCTTTAGTAATCGACGAATACGCTCCTCATCATCTACTACTAAAATCTTAGCCTCTTGTTCCATTAACTTTACCTCCCAAATATAAACAAATAGTACATAAAATGTGTATTACGACATAATACTCTTTATTTTACCACGTTTCAACAATAATCAAAACGATACAATGATGAGGCTGACTCAAAAAATTGAGTCAGCCTCATTCCTTACGCATAAGAGTGTAAACCAGCTATTACTAAGTTAACAAATACAAGATTAAACATGATAATTGCAAAGCCTATTACACATAACCATGCTGAACGTTCACCGTGCCAACCTTTAGAAAGTCGAAGATGTAAATACGCAGCATAAAATAAGAATGTAATAAGAGCCCAAACTTCTTTAGGGTCCCAACCCCAGAAGCGTGTCCAAGCAATTTGTGCCCAAATCATTGCAAATATTAACCCACCGAGTGTGAATATTGGGAACCCTATCGCAATTGCACGATAGCTTAATTCATCTACACGATCTGCATTTACTCCTTTTAAGATAGGCTGAATTTGCGCACCAATTGGTTTTCTAAAGATTAATCGTAATAACCAATACAACACAAGTCCAGCTAACAAGGCCCAAACTACCGTATTCGCATCATTACTACGTAACCAGGCAGGCATTTCAAGCCACGGACTCATACGATCTTCTGTTAACAATTGACCTTCGTTTGGTCCTAGTAGTGGTGGTAAATTATAGACCATTTCCGCTGGCTGATCTTTTTCATTAACATATGAGAAAGATGCCTCATAGTTTAATGCATTAAAAAGATACCCTACTAGTATAAATCCAACTGTTGCAATAATACTGTATAAAATAAACTCTAAAGATCTCGTCTTTTTATCCTTTTTAGAATAATCGATAGTACGAAGTAAATAAATCAAACCTGCAGCAAAACCAATCGCAAGTATCCCTTGTCCTAATGCAGTCGTAATAACATGTATTTTCAACCAGATACTTTGTAAAGCAGGAATTAAAGGTGCTACTTCGCTTGGGAAAATCGATGCATAAGCTATGATCAACATGACGGTTGGCATCGAAAATAAGCCAAGAATGTTGGAGCGATAAATAGCGTAAATGATAATAAAAGCAAGTCCTACCATAATTCCTAAAAAGGTCGTATATTCAAACATATTACTTACAGGTGCATGCCCCGCTACGATCCAACGCGTAATAAAATAACCCATTGCAAATAAAAAACCAACGATCGCAGAAATAAATCCGAATGTCCCCCAACGGTTACCATTCATTTCTCCTTGCTTGTCACGCCACTTCTTCCCTGTAATCGATACAGCAAAGAAAATGGTCGACGCTAAATACAAGAAGAAAGCAACCATTAATAAATTACTACTTAAAGCTGCCATCTTGCACTTCCTCCTTAGGTTGTTTCTCATCTTCCTTTAAAGCCACTTGGTCTACTGGAGAAGAAAGTTCTGTTCCTTCAATCATTCGATCGACTTCATCTTTCAAAGAGTTCCAGTTTTTATTCGTATGACCAGCGATCCAAATTTCTCCATCTATACGTTGGACCCAAATTCTTCGATGTACCCAATATGATCCTTGAATGAGTCCAATCATGAAGATCAATCCGCCGACAATTAAGATACCTAGTGTATAGTCTTTTCGTACCGTTAGAGCTGTAACATTTTTAGTTTCCACACCATCAAATCGTAATTGGTAATCATTCTCCCCGAAAGGTTCTAAGTTTTGTCCAATGGCTAAGAAACTCACTTCTCCATCAGGATGTTCAGGAGATACCATTTCAAAGATGAATGCAGGATTATTAGGAATTCTTGACTGGCTCGCTGGTTGTCCTTGATTATTTAAGAAATAATCAGGGAAGTAATGGCGAACTTTTACCTTATAGCCATCTCCTAAGTCATATTCTGCTTGTGGATCAAATAGATTGACAGAAAAGCCTCCAATCGGTTCTTCTGCCCCTTTACGGAGCATATTAAAGCTCATTACATTTAACTCATGTAATTTGTAATCGACTTGATATAATGCATAACCATCAAATTTAAATGGCTGATTTACTAGAATTTCATGGCGATCCACTTCTACCAATTCTGCATCTGCACCAATTGTGTCGGTTTCTTCTCTTTTGAACAGAACGGCATTGGTTTGATACGTTTTAACGACTGTAGCTCCAGAATTTCTAATGGCTTCTCCAAACACCTCATCGTCTTCATCATATAACTCAACAATGAACTTTTCATTTTTTAAGTAATACTCCTGATTGGTACCTGGGATAACCTCAATTTCCCCTTCACGGATCCAAACAAAGTCGTCGACATACATGCCTGGGAAGTAACGTAACATACAGCCAATTAAAAAGATAATAATTCCTATATGGTTAACGTATGGACCCCAACGTGAAAAGCGACCTTTCTCACCTACAAGGTTCCCATTTTCTTCAGTTACGTTATACTTACGCTTTTCTAAATTCTCTTTAACTTTTGCAATGGTCGCATCATCATTACTTACTTTTGAAGTTCCAAAAATTCGTTGACGCTTCATAAAGTTTTCATGTCTCGTTACTCGTTGTGTTTTTAGAGCACGATATAATGGAACTACACGATCCAAGCTTGCTATCGTTAAAGAAACTCCTAGGGCTGCTATTAATAACATGTACCACCATGAACCATAAAGATCATGAAAACCAAGCTGGTAATAGAGTTGACCTAAAACCCCGTATTCTTCCGCGTAAAATCGCGCTGGATTAACTCTAGGTGGTATATACATTTCTTGTGGAAATATCGTTCCTATCGATGACGCAACGAGAGTAACCACGATAATCCATATTCCTACTTTTACGGAAGAAAAGAAGTTCCATATTTTATCGATAATCGTCCGATTGTAGGTTTGCGATCGGCGTGCTACACCTTCATACCTCATGTTAAGAAGTTCGCTTTTTTCTGCTTCTAAAGGTTTTCCGCACGATTCACAGATTTCAGTTCCAAATGGATTAACATGACCACATTCGCATTTAATTTCTTTACTCATGTGAACACCTCATTAGGATTGCGGTTTTATCTCTTCTAAAAATTTTCTTACGATGGGCTCGTCCATAAACCCACTATGCACTCGAACGACTTCTCCATGTTCATCAATTAAAATCGTAGTTGGAAGTGGCCGAATTCCATAAGCTTCTGTAATTTTCCGACCTTTGTCGATAGCGACTGGGAACGACAACTTATACCGGTCTACAAAATTTTGAACGACCAAGTCGGACTCGTCTACATTTAGTGCGACGATCTCAATACCTTGATCTTTATACTCATGATACAGTTCTTCCATGATTGGCATCTCTTTTTCACACGGTGGACAAAATGTTCCCCAGAAGTTTAAGAAAACACCTTTCCCTTCTAATTCTCTTAATTCAATCGTTTCGCCGGCTAAATCAGCAACAACAAAATTCTTTGCTTTATCTCCTGCGCGAACAACTGATTGATCTGAAAAGAAGTTAATATAAAACGTATAACCGATAGCGATCGAGATAATTGCTAAAATGGAACTACGAATAATAAGCCTTCTTTGTTTCATTATGCTCTCCCCTCTCATAAAGAAAAACGCGTGGGGCGTTTATTCCAAAAGTAAGAAGTGTTGTGAGATTGGTAGAAATCGACTATGATACGTGCCTACTTCTCTTCCCAACTACCTATTACTCACAGATGAATTTGACTATGTGATTGTTTCAAAGAAGTATGAAAAAAGTTTGAAGAAAATTTTAAAAAGAGGTTAGAAAGAATGGCTTTATCCTTTCTAACTTTTAAAATGCGACATTTTTCTACCTTTAGTCTTATTATAACGATGGAAATGTTGCTTATTTAGTTGAGATTATGACTTTTGTGTGACAGCTATTTCTCGGAAGTGTTTAACCTCAATTGGCTTCAAAGGCCTGAATTCGCCGGGGGTTAACCCTGTAAGGTCCAAGAAACCATATCTTTCTCTTTTAAGTTTCATGACTTGATAGCCAAGCGCTTCAAACATTCTGCGTACTTGACGATTTCTTCCTTCATGTATTGTTAATTGAACAATCGATGTTTGATTTTTTTTATTCACTGAGAGTACCTTGACTTTTGCGGGTGCCGTCTTACCATCTTCTAAGCGTATCCCGTCTTTTAACTGCTTTAACTGTTCTCTTGTAGGGATACCTTTAATTTTTGCAACATACACTTTATCAATTGTATGTCTTGGATGCATCAAAAGATTCGCAAACTCCCCGTCATTCGTTAACAGAATAAGTCCAGAAGTATCATAGTCGAGTCTACCTACTGGAAAAATTCTTTCCTCCGCTTCAATAAAATCGGTTACAACTTTTCGACCCTTGTCATCTGAAACACTGGAGATGACGCCAGCTGGCTTATATAGCAAAAAATAAACCGGTTGTTCCCGGTCAATTGGCACTCCATTTACTTCTATGTCATCTTTATTGGCGTTTACTTTAACTCCTAATTCACGAACTATTTGACCGTTGACACTTACCCTTCCTTCAACTATTAACTGTTCTGCTTTTCTTCTTGATGTTACACCCGCTTGGGCAATAACTTTTTGTAATCGTTCCATATTTTCACCTCATTGAACATCTTAAAGCTTCTGATGTAAATTCTCAAGTTTTCATTATTATAGGTTAATTATTGTCACTTTTTACATATTAGATAAGCTAGACTTAATAATCAATACTTTTTATTTTTATCTACAATAAAAAAACACTAACCAGAGTTAGTGTTTTTTTTATAGTTTACGGTCCAAACACTAATGTAACGATAACAATAGAAGCAATAATACCAACTATATCTGCTAGCAGCCCTACTTTTAAGGCATCACCCATTTTCTTAATCCCGACTGCTCCAAAATAAACGGTTAACACATACAATGTCGTGTCTGTACTTCCTTGCATCGTGGAGGCTAGTCTACCTATGAAAGAGTCTGGACCATATGTAGCAATTAAATCTGTCGTCATGCCTAAAGCTCCTGTTCCAGAAATAGGCCGGATCATTGCTAGAGGAACAATTTCACTAGGAACACCAATTGCGTGCAATATCGGCCTTAATGAATCGATTATAAAGTCCATTGCTCCTGATGCACGAAAAACCGATATAGCTACAAGCATTCCAACTAAATAAGGAATGATTGAAATGGCCATTGAAAAGCCTTCTTTTGCTCCCTCAACAAACGTTTCATACGTAGGAACTTTTTTGTATGTTCCATATAACAAAATAAAAGCGATAAGCATTGGAATTATCCATATTGATATTACTGTTATCCATCCCATGCTTACCTCCTCCTCATTCGACGATAATAAAAATAACGATCAATTAGAATGGCGCCTACCGTTGAACAAAATGTAGCAAGTATCGTTGTTCCGACAATTTCTGTAGGTGATACTGAATCATAGGTCATACGAATTGAAATAACAGTCGTTGGTATTAAAGTTATACTAGCGGTATTGATCGCTAATAAGGTAATCATTGATCGACTAGCTTCGTCTCGGTCACCATTTAACCTGCGTAACTCTTGCATTGCTTTAATCCCCATAGGTGTAGCCGCATTTCCTAAACCAAACATATTTGCTGTCATGTTGGAAAGAATGTAACCCATTGCTGGATGATTACTAGGTACTTCCGGAAATAATCTAGTAGCAATTGGCCTCAATAGTTTTGCTAATCCGTCTAACAGACCGGCACTCTGTGCAATTTTCATCATCCCAAGCCAAAAAACAAGAATACTTATTAGCCCGAAGCAAATAGTGACTGCATCTTTAGCACCTGCAAATATAGCTTCATTTACCTCAGGCATTTTCCCATTTATTCCTGCAAAAATTAGTCCAATCACGAGCATGGTCACCCAAATGATATTAATCAATGATTTTCACTCCCAAAGTGAGAAAGAAAATTTCCTTTATTTGAGACCAAAATCCTTTTTTCTCCTCTTCTATTGGTGTTAAGAAGTAAAGAGGGATACTATTTAATGTTTTACCATTCATTGATATAGTTAACTTCCCAACCGGTTGTGGCATATAAATCTTGTTGGCCTCTTCACCTTTTGGGGGACGATATAGGGTAATATCCTTTTTTACTCCTTCTCTTTCTTTTACAGTAAGCGGGTACTTAAATGTATACGGTATATAAACTCTATCTTTGTAGAATTCGTCTTGAATTCCTTTGATCGTTCCTTCCTCTGCGAGAGTCTCGACTTTATAGCGGTCAAATGCAGAATTAAAAAGATTCATATGGTCGTTCCAGTCACTTGGTGCATTTAAAGTAACACAAATTAAATCTAGATCTTCTTTTGTCGCTGTTGACACAAGCGTTCTTTTAGCTCTTTTTGTGAAACCTGTCTTACCGCCTGTAGAGTATTTGTATAATTGAGTGAGAAGTCTATTTTTATTTTGCCAGTAACTATATACGTCACCTTCTCTTTGTGCTTTATAATTTTTAGTAGACGAAATTTCTCGATATTGCTCGCTCTCCATTGCATACTGCGTAAGCTTCGCCATGTCATAAGCGGTTGAATAATGTTCTTCATGATCATCGAGTCCGTGTGGGTTTGAGAAGACGGTTCGATTCATACCGATTTCTTGAGCTTTTTGATTCATTAAATAAACGAACCCTTCAAGACTTCCCCCAACATGTTCGGCTATCGCGACAGCTGCATCATTTCCAGACCGAAGCATAAGACCATACACTAAATCCTCAAGCTTAATTTTTTCTCCAGCTTTTAAATAAAGGGATGATCCTTCTGTTCCTTCCGCTCGTGTTGAAACTTTTACATACTCTTCCATCTTTCCTGATTCAACTGCTAGAATCGCTGTCATAATCTTGGTAATACTAGCAATCCTCATTTGTTGATGTTCATTTTTCCCATATAATACTCGACCAGAAGATTGTTCAATTAAAATTGCCCCTTGAGCAGAGACTGAGAAAGCCTCACTTTTACTCGTAAATGAAAATGTAGAAAGTAATAAACTAATAGATAAACATATGATTAGTACTTTTTTTCTCATGTACATATAAATCCCCGCCTGAATAGTAGTTTGTACAAGTGTATGCACAAGAAAATGAAGTATGAACAAATTTGTCCAACTCCTAATAAAATGGAATACTTCTCCATCTATTTGAGAAAACTATCCTGAATTAATTACTATTATAGTCAAGTGATTTGGTGATGATATGGACGATATTCTTAGAGAATCTGCCATTATACTGGCTCGCATTTTAACGATCTTTCCGTTGTTTTTAATGGTTACGATTTATATGGGTAAACGTTCGCTTGGCGAAATGCCTATATTTGACTTTCTCATCATTATTACATTATCTAATGTTATTGGTGCCGATATTGCCGACCCAACAGTTGATCATATTTATACCTATTTAGCTGTTATCGTCATTCCATTACTTCAAAAGTCGGTTGCTCGCTTATTAATCTCCAATCGTAAATTAGGTAAGAAACTTACTTTTGAACCGACTTTAGTGATTCAAGATGGAAAAGTACTAGTTGAAAACTTAAGGAGAATACAATATACCATCGATAATGTATTGCAAATGTTAAGGCAGAAAGATATCTTTGATATTAGCGAGGTTAAAGTCGCTATCATTGAAGGAAATGGACAAATGAGTGTAATGAAGCAAGAAAATAAGATGGAAGTTACCATTGAAGATATGAATTTAGAGAAAAAGAATGTCAGTTTAGCTCTGCCTTTAATCGTAGAAGGTGAGGTTTACGAAGACATCTTAACTTATTTAGGCTTAGATCGTCCGTGGCTCATTCAAGAGTTACAAAGGAGAAGTATACCAAACGTGAATCGAATTTTTTTTGCTTCTATTAATCAAAATCAAGAACTTCATATATCATTGAAAAAAGAAGAGCAACATATGCCTCCTTTTTATCATTAACGTGAATTGAGATAAGAAAAGCGCAAGGCCCGTTCAGCGACGTACGGACTGCAGCACACCGCATGAGATATAGGAACACATGATTTTTGTAGGTTTTTGTCGAGAAATCGGTAAAGTGAAAAAGTTGAATGTAAAACCGGCAAAGTTAAAAATAAACTGAACTAAGTTAAAAATAAATTGACCAAAGTTGATAATAAATACATAAAGTTGTTAAAAATTAAGCCAGTCTGAAGCTAGACTTGAATTTTATACTTTCTCTCACTCAAAAACAAGAGGCAGCATCACAGATCCGCCTCTTATCTCAATATTGGTTTTAACTTTTTCATGACATCGTCCATATCTTTGGCACAACGTTGATACATTTTTTTAGCCTGCTCGGACTCAGTTTGCATTGAAAATACTTCTAGATCAGCTTGGCACTTTTTTATCGCAGCAAATAGCAATGGTTTTTCAACAGGTTCTGGAATTTCTATTTGATCATCAAATACATCGACAGTTAACTCACCATAGGAGTCTATTTGGCCTATATAAACATTTTCAATAGCAACCCCTATTTTATCTAGTTCATGTTCCAGCCATCTTCGGTTAAATCCAATCGTAGCAAGTGGTTCATCTAGAATTTTTCCGTCCATGATCACTGTTTCTGGCTGTTTAATTGGAGCGACCTGGATTTGCATATCCTTTGAGGTTAAAGGTTGATATTCTTTTTTTAATAGAACGTTGACTGCTCCATTTGGCTCTAGAACAGCAAACTCTACATCTGCAACACGAAAAACATCTTTTGTTCTTAGTTTACTTAACAATTCGTCTGTCGTATATCGACCTTTTCTAATATTATCTTCAAGAACTTTACCGTCTTTAATGATCGGTATGCCTTTACCCCCGATCACATTACGAAATGTCTTACTTTTTACCGCTAGTGAACCGATTATATAGGGAATAAAAATCCACATAAATAAAGCAATGGCTGCATGGCCAGGGGGGATGCTTAATGCTACTGAACCAATCCCGACAATAATAGCCACAGCGGCCGCTACGATAAATTCGAAGTACGAAAGCTCTCCTATAGCTTTTCGGACAAACAGTTTCGCACCAAACAAAACAACAATAATACCAACTGATGAACGTAAAACGATTTCTAACCAGCCCGGCAAATGAAACCCTCCTTTCTTAAATCTTTCATGAACTAAAATCCATTATATTGAGGCTCTTCTCGTTCAAGTTCGCCAATTCTCTTTTCTATGTCGCCAATTACTTTTCTAGTGGTTAAGCATGTTTCATGAAATACTTGTCGCACTTCTTCATCTTCTGTTTCAATTGAAAATGTATTTAATGATGCCTCAATTCCCTTGAGTGAAGAAAGGCACTGTTTTACTTGTGAAGCTACTGTCATAATAATCCCTCCCTATCCCTTAGGTTTAAAAATCAATGCTGCAAAAAAACCAAATATTATAGCTGCTGAAATACCTGCACTAGTTACCTCAAAAATCCCTGTAATAACACCGACTAACCCATGCTTTTCTGCTTCTGCCATCGCCCCATGAACTAGCGCATTACCAAAACTTGTAATGGGAACGGTTGCACCAGCCCCCGCAAAGTCGATGAGCGGCTCATACAACCCAAACCCATCCAGTATCGCTCCTGTTACAACTAACGTGCTCATTGTATGTGCAGGGGTAAGTTTAAGAACATCCATTAAAATTTGTCCAATAACACAAATAATACCTCCAACTACGAATGCCCAAAAAAAGATCATTGTTTATTAGTCACCTCCTGCTTCAATTGCAACTGCGTGGGCGATACACGGAATTGTTTCTTTCTGTTGAAATGATAAGGGTGATAATAGAGCACCTGTCGCTACAATTAACATCCGGTTAATTTCTCCACGTTTCATTCGATTAAGCAAATGCCCGTATGTAACTGCTGCAGAACAACCTGATCCACTTGCACCAGCCAGTACGGGTTGTCCCTCTCTGTAAATCATTAAACCGCAATCTTGAAACTTCTCCTCTGTCAGCTCTAAACCATGCTTTGCTAACAAATCAATTGCAATAGAGTGACCGATCTTGCCTAAATCGCCTGTTGCAATGAGGTCATAATGGTCAGGACCAACTTGCATATCTCTTAAATGTGCTTCAATTGTATCAACAGCTGCTGGCGCCATTGCTCCACCCATATTAAACGGATCACTTAAACCCATATCAACGACTCTTCCTATCGTCGCAGAAGTTACTCTCGGTCCGTTACCTGTTTTGCCTAATAAACCAACGCCTGAGGCAGTTACCGTCCATTGAGCAGTCGGTGGTTTTTGAGCCCCGTATTCAGTTGGGTACCTAAATTGCTTTTCTACCGCTGCGTTATGACTTGATGATCCAGTCAAAATATAGTTAGCTCCGCCACCATTTAAGATAAACGCTGATAATGCCAACCCTTCCATTGAAGTTGAGCATGCCCCAAATAGCCCAATATATGGAATACTTAACGTTCGACAAGCAAAACTCGTTGGCGTAATTTGATTGACTAAGTCACCCGCAATAATAAACTCAACAGCTTCTTTTTCTATTCCGCCTTTTTCAATCGCTTTATTACATGCCTCTTCAAATAAAATGCGATGTGCTTTTTCATAAGAGTCTTGTCCCATCCACATATCTTCGTGAAGCGTATCAAAATCGTCTGGAATATTTCCGTTTGCTTCAAAAGGACCACCGACAGTACCAGTAGATAGGATGACAGGCTTCGATTCAAACGTCCAAGTTCGATGGCCGGTCAGCATTATAATCCCCCCCATTGAATAGCAATTGTTTTAATAATGGCAATTACAAACGCGGCTACGGTTCCAAAAACGATAACCGAACCAGCTAATTTAAACATGTTCCCACCAACACCAAGCACATACCCTTCCGTACGATGTTCGATGGCAGCACTAGCTACAGAATTAGCAAATCCAGTAACGGGTACAGCTGTTCCAGCACCTGCAAATTGTGCTATTCGGTCATATACTCCAAATCCTGTTAGTAAAACTGACAGAAAAATCATAAATGCCACGGTTGGATTACCGGCAGTTCGTTCTGTAAAATCAAAAAATGTATAAAAGAAAGTTTGTACAAACTGCCCGAATAAACAAATAAGACCGCCAATAAAAAACGCTCGAATACAATTTTTAAGCCATGGTCGTTTAATTTCATGTTCACTAGCAAATTTTTGGTATTCTTGTTGCACTGGGGTTAAGTTTTTCTTTTTTTGATCCGACATAGTTCGCTCCTCACTTTACCCTTTCATATCTTCTTCAAGTTTTTTTAACCTTTTGTCCAAGTCTTCTTGTGAAATCCTTTCCTGTTTTAGCTGTTTTTCTAATTTTTCAAGCTCCATAAATATTTTTTTATCTGTTGATAGAAAAATTGTTGAGTTAGGATAGCGTTTTTTTACTCGCTCAAAGCCATCTTTTCTAATTCCTTCTAAATGGAGTCTATCAAAATGTTTAACAGCTGGTGCGATGTAGATGTTGTCCTGATTGGCAACCCCTCTTACCTCAATAACCTCATCCATTGATAGGACAATCTTTTTAGCATTGTCAGCTTGCGTTTGATCAACAATAGCTTCTTGACCAACAAACAGTGGAGTTTGTTCTTGTTGTTGTAAGTTCATTTGACCACACCCAATCAGCATGCAAGCTAACGTAAAAAAGGTTAAAATAAATAAGGAAAACTTTTTCATTGAAACCACCCTATTCTCAGCTTCGTATTGATTATAGTTTGACAAATGTCCGATATTATATGTAACCGATTTTGCATTGTATTAACTGTAAGAAGAAGGTTGACGTTTATCACATCAACCTTTAAACCAATAAATATGTTAGTTCTTATATTGTGGTTCTTCTTGTTCAATTTCTTGTACACGTGGTGATAATGTATCAACAATTCCTTGAGTTTGTTGCGCTAAGTTTTGGAACATTTGCTTCGCTTGTTGGTTTTCTGTTTGCAGTGCAAACGTTTCAAAACTTGCTTGTGCACTTTTTAAACCTGCTAATGTTTGTTTAACTTGACTTGCTACTGTCATGGTGGTTCCTCCTTGAAAAAATTAATAATGGTACGATACTAATATTTGATTGTTAAAACTAAATAATAATAGCAAAATATTGGGATTTAATAAGGAGTGTAGAATGTTATCATCCTTTTTGATATTAATACTCATCATAAATTTGTGCACAGCCATTTTTCTGTTTTATATGTTTCGCACGTTCAGGTCACAAGGAAAAAAGCTTCAAAGACAAATGGAAGAACTAATAAAGCATCCAAACAACAAAAAAATTGAGACTGAGCGTCTAACAGATGAGTGGAGATCCTATGTTTTTATACAAGCGTTACAAGTAAGAGAAGCGGTTTCAAAGCAAGTAAATAACTTACATCCTAAATGGATTGAAGAAGCACCCACTTCACACGGTCTTACTCATAAGGAATTAGCCGAAGCCTTTTCCCCTAAACAAATTGAGGCGATCACTCATTTTTGGAAATTATTTCATCAATACACAGATAATTATTGGAAAACGGAAGAAGGAAAAATTAAAACTGTCTTTAAAGGTTCGATCGACTTAAAAGGAAGTGAAGTTCATACGATACAAACCGTATCTAACCAACTACTGCCCAAACTTGATCAATTACTAATAAAAATTAAAGGAGTTGAGCACTAATATGCTTACTCCTTTTTGTTTTGAGTAATTATTCCAATGTTGGGACATTCTAAGGTAAACATTCACTTATTAACTGAGGGTAAACCATTGAATACGAACTTCTTTTATTTAACAACTGAATTAATTACTGGTTTTTTTGCTTTATTAGTTATCACTAAAGTCTTAGGAAAGACGCAAATTACTCAACTCACCCCTTTTGATTTCATATCAGCACTAGTTCTCGGTGAACTCGTCGGGAATGCTATTTACGATAAAGATATTGGCCTAAATTATGTGATTTATGCTGTAATTGTATGGGGTACTCTAATTTATTCTGTTGAGTGGTTGACACAAAAGTACAAGGGTACAAGAAACTTTTTACAAGGAAAGCCATCCATTGTCATTCGTGAGGGTAAAATTGATTATCAACAACTAAAAAAAGACCACATGGACATTAATCAGCTGCAACAATTATTACGTCAAAAAGATGTTTTTTCAATTCGTGAAGTCCAATATGGGATTTTGGAATCAAATGGGTCCCTTAGTATTTTAAAAAAAGACAATTACGAACAACCGAATAAAAAAGACCTAAATATGCACTCTCAACATGTCTTTCTTCCGATTACCCTTATTCTTGATGGTGAAATTTTAGTTGATAATTTGAGAGAAAGCGGGTACAACCTAGCGTGGTTAAAACAGCAGCTGTTTACTTATGGTATTACTGATGAAAAAGAAGTTTTTTATGCAGAATGGCTCGAAGGGGATTCTCTTTATATTAATACATACAGTTCATAAGGAGTGGGAACATGTTTTTTCGAATGGTTATCGTTATTCTTATCATTTTCTTATCTGCCTGCCAGGGAGCAAACGATCAAGGCGGAGCTACTATTCAACAACTTGAAAAAGATAATATTAAGCCCGATAAGAAAGTTATTCTCGTCATGATTGACTCGATGATGGGATCCCTCATAGATAATAGTAAAGAAAAAGGGAAAATACCAGCACTTGAATATTTAATAGAAAATGGTCAATACCACAAAGATTTAGTCGCCCCTTTTCCATCTATGTCTGTTGTCATTGAAAGTACATTAATGACTGGTGAAATGCCAGATACTCATAAAGTACCAGGTCTCGTTTGGTATAATCCTGATGAAAATCGAATTGTTGATTACGGCTCAACTATGGAAAAAATGATCAAGCTGGGAATGAAACAGAGTTTAATTGATTCACTATATCATTTAAACAATTCTCACTTAAGTCCACAAGCGACAACGATACATGAAGTCTTACAACAAAAAAGTTATTCCACAGGGTCTGTCAATTTTTTAATTTATCGCGGTCAAAAGACTCATGATATGACACTCCCTGTCTTACTCGATCAATGGTTGAACTTAAACGATTCTCTTCAAACAAAAGGACCTGACCTCTTAGCATTTGGGAGTGCTGTTAAACCTAAAGTAATGGAAGGAAAGGATGTTCCTGATACGTTCTTATCTAACTTTGGTCTAAACGATGAATATTCGGTTACAGTCGTTAGTGAAATGATCAAACAAGGGGAACAACCTGATTTTTTAGCCGTTTTTTTACCAAGCTTTGATAAAGAGGCTCATAATCATAGTCCACATTACCGTGTTGGTTTTGAAAGAGCGGAAGCTTTCTTCCAAGAAATATTAAATAGCTATGACAGCTGGGACCAAGCTTTAGAGGAAAATATCTTTATCGTATTTGGTGATCATGGTCAAGATAAATTGTTAGATGATGAATTAGCCATGTCCATACCGCTTCACGATATTTTTCAAGAATATTCAGTCGCTCCATTAACTGATCATGCGACACAAGGTGATATAGTAATTGCTAATAATCATAGGATGTCTTATATCTACCCATTACAAGATACTGGATTGTTACCAGATCTAGCGGAAGTTGCGATGGTTGATAAGCGCATTGAATTCGCTTCCTGGATTGATGAAGATTGGGTATATGTCATTTCACCCGATTATAACGATGCCTTTCGCTTCAAGTCTGGGGGACAATGGGTGGATCGATATAATCAAACGTGGGAATGGGAAGGTAATGAAAAGATTGTAGGACTAAAAATTGATGAAAACCGTTCACGATTAAGCTATACCGATTTTCCAGACGTTTTAAACCACCTGATGACTTCATTAAACAGTAACACTTACCCAGCGGTTGTCCTAGCAGCTAAACCAGGTCATACGTTCCAATCTGAAGGTGCACCTCTTCACGTAGATGGAGGCGAACATGGCGGTTTGCACAAAAATGATACATTAGGTGCAATCGTTATTGCAGGTACGGATCAACCATTTGAAAATCCACGGATGGTCGACTTAAAAGAATACATTCTCCAGTTTTTTAAATAAGGGTAAGAGGCTGAACTTTAACAAAAGTCAGCCTCTTTTCTCTTAAAACGGCTCCCACCGTAATTCACGAGCTTTCATATATCGTTCACTAACATGTGGCCAGTTTACAACATTCCACCAGTTATTAATGTATGGTTCCCGTTCATTTTTATATTGGAGGTAGTAGGCGTGTTCCCAAACATCTAGCGGTAATAATGGAACAACATCCCACTGGCTTAAATTTTGGTGCTTTTCTGCCTGGAGAATTTCTAAACGATGTGCTCTTGGTGCCCACACTAGTATCGTCCAACCGACAGCCTCTACTTTCTTAGCTGCTTCTGAGAAATGTTTTTTAAATTGTTGAAAACTACCGAAATCTTTTCTTATTTGATTAGCTAACTCACCAGTTGGTTCACCGCCGCCTTTTGGGCTCATAGCATTCCAAAAGATCGTGTGTAAGTAATGCCCAGCCCCATTAAAAGCTGCCTCTCTTTCCCAATGCTTGATTAAGTCGAAGTTACCAGTTTTTCTTGCTTGTTCCATCTTCTTTTCCGCTTTATTTAATCCATCCACATAACTTTGATGATGCTCTTGATGGTGTAATCGCATAATCTCAGCTGCGATATAAGGTTCAAGCGCTTCGTAACTGTAGGGTAGCGGCGGAAGTCGATGTTCTCCAATAGGCACAGGCTGAAGAGGAACATTTCCAGTAGCGCCCGCTGATTCAGCTCGTTTCATATTGTGTATAAGCAGTTCCCAACTTTCATATAGTCCTTCCGTTTCGGCTTGTAATTTATCGATCGGTGTTCGCTGTTCAAATAAACTTTTTACTTGTTGTAACTTTTCCTCAAAGCTATAGATTTCGCTTTGGTTTAACCTCTGTTTTACATTTACATCTAAGTTAGACCATGCTCCTTCTAATTTCCCAATCCAATCTTGTAATTGCTTTTGATAAGCTTCCATTAAAACGTCTCCCCCTAAACCACGCAGTTATCGTTCTACTATATGCCTATACAACCCCTATTGGTGATAATCACATTCTAGGCGTTTATATCATATGTTAGGATGATGAACAATTAGGAGGGGTCATTTTTGAACACTTTTCAAGAAGTTGCATTATTTGAACACCGTTTTTGGCTACAAGTATTAGGTGATCATGCTCGATTTATTCGTGATGCCTTATCTCCAGTTGAAGAAGAATATGTAGAGATTGCCAAACAATATATTGATACCTTTGACCAACTTTTAGAAATGGCACGCCAAGATATTAGCGGCACCCCATTACAACAACTTACTGAACTATCTCTAGAGCAAGCCAAAGGAATTCGTGAATTTAAACTTCACTTAATTCGTGAGCATTTAGTAGGTGATATTCAGATTGGTTTACCTCCTACATTTTTAAATCATATGGTCAATGAAGTCGATGAATATTTGCGTATTCTTCCTTATTTAGTGGAAGGAACCATTCCTCCTATCACTCATCCTCTACATCATCACCTCGTTTGGCTTCTCGATGCAGCTGGGCATGCAGATGCAATCACAGGAGAACTAGATATGGTGGAGAAGAAATTAAGTAAAAAAAGTGAAGAGTTTACAGAGGCATTTGAAGATTTTTATATTAAAGCTGTAGAATTAGCTGGGTACTTACGAGCAAATGTCGATAAATTCCCAGCACTTCATCGTTTTAATGATCAAGTTGAATTAGAAATTGAGCTCTTCAAAGTATTTCTAAGAGAACTTGAGGAACTTGAAATGACAAATAAGTTGCTAGGGACGTTTTCCGAATTAATGGCTGATCATATGGCAAGAGAAGAGTGTTATTACTTAATGAAATTGGCAGAATCAAGTGAAACTACTATGCCCAATTGTGATCCGACCACACCAAGAAATGAATAAAAAAAGTGCAGCGTAATGGCTGCACTTTTTTTATTACTTGGAATGAAGCATCTTGGTTTGAAAATCTGTTTCGTAATATTCTAGTTCTTCACGAATTGATTGAAATGGACCTTCAATCGATTTCATTAGTTCTTTTAAAGATTCAGGAACGGGTTTTGAAAATTTAATGGCATTTTTCCCTGTATACGCTGAACGACTGTCTTCAAACCAGTTATCAATACGAGGGTTAAAAAACTCTTCAATGCAATTATGATAAACCCAATATAATGTTTTCTCAGCAGCTGCTTTACGGAACGTCTTTCCATTTAGAATGACTTCACTTGCATCTTTACCTTCTTCACAAAAGACAAGGACACGACGTAGTGAAGAAAGCACCGCTTTGTAATAATCTTCATCTTTTTGGTTATCTTCACTTAACATTTCTGTTAATTTTGTTTCATTCAGGTAAACAGTTATTTTATCACAAATACCTTCTAGAGTATCATGTGCTAAGGTTAATTGGCTTTCAACCAATGTATTCCCCATGGTGGTGACACCTCCACTTTTAATAGTAACTATATTATACGACACTTCGGACAAGAACACCTTACTATTTTTTGAAAAAGGTTCCTATGTATATCTTACAATTGGCTTTTTCCTTGTGTGACGAGGTTAGTCATAATTCCTTTGATTTGCTCAGCATCAATGTCCCTGAATAAAGCTTCCATTTCTTTAAGTTCGTTAACGTAAATACGCTTTTTTTCTTTATTACCCGGATTTTGCAATAAGCAAACTAAAGCCACTATATCTTTAAATGTTACTTCTCTCTCACTCGTCGCTAATATTGGATTTTCTTTAAAAGGAGAAATGTCTGCTGATTTTTCATCAAAGAAACGTACATATAAGACATTTAGCTCCTTTTCTTGTCCATTATCAGTGTATGTTACAGTAGAACGATTGAAGAAATCTTCAGATGTGTTGGGCTTTTCCTTTTCTAGTTCAATTCCTTCAGCCTTTAATATAATCACAACAACCTCTCCTAACTGTAATGTAATAATTCTAATTATATCATATTAACTTTCACTGTTGTTCTCACTTAAGAGCGTCTCCATTCCTTCAAACTTCTTAAAAAACAGATCTGGATCTTCTTCTAAAAATCCTTCATCCACTTCATCTGGCAATGGCGGTAATTCCTCTAGAGATTTTAAGCCAAAGTAATCCAAAAACTCCTTTGTAGTACCATATAATATCGCACGACCACTACCATCTGCTCTTCCTACATCTTTTATCAGCAGTTTTGCAGTTAACGTTTGAATCGCTTTCTCCGTCTTAACTCCGCGAATTTCTTCAATTTCAACCCTAGTAATGGGCTGTTTATATGCTACGATCGCTAAAGTTTCAAGTGCAGCTTGAGACAAGCCAGTATGTCCCGGCGCTTCCACTAATTTCTGGAAGTAAAGGGCATGTTCTGGTTTGGTTGTTAATTGATAAGCACCGGCCATCTCAATTAATTGCATGCCACGCTTCATTTCTTTTAAATCAACTTCTAAATCATGTAACGCATCTTTCACCGTTTCTCGTTCCACTTTTAAAATGTTTGCTAACTGTTCTTCTGAAATTCCGTCTTCACCGGCTACGAATAATAATCCTTCAATAATACCTTTTAATTCGTCTAAACTAATTGGATTAAACAGCGTCAATGAATAGACCCCTCCTCCCTGATGTAGATCATGATGTCAGAAAAATTATTTTCCTGTTCACAAATGATGGCATTTTTCTTCATTAATTCTAAGACAGCTAAAAACGAGATAACTATATGTGATCGCTCTCCAACAGCAAATAACGAGTAAAAGCTTCTTTTGCCACCCGTACGAGATAAATCTTCCATAATCTCACCCATTCTCGTTTCGATCGAATACTCTTGACCTTTTACAGTTTTTGCTACAGGTGCTCGCATCTTTTTACGCTTGAGCATAGATTGATAAGCATCTAGCATATCAAATAGTGTAATCCCTTTTAACGTTACTTCTTTTCTTTCTTCTTTTGGAAAAAACCTTTCCAGATTGACTGGAGGTTTCGTATGAATTAATGAACGCTCCACTTGACGATCTTGAAGCTCCATTGCCGCTTCTTTAAATTTTCTATATTCAATCAAACGCATCATAAGCTCTTCACGTGGATCATCTTCATCAACTTCAAAGCTTTCATCATTATCCCATTCTTCTTGTTGCTTTGGGAGTAACATCTTACTTTTAATCGCTAGTAATGTTGCTGCCATCACTAAATATTCACTTGCTATGTCTAATTGTAACTCCTGCATCGTTCGAATATATTGCATATACTGATCAGTTATTTTAGCGACTGGAATATCATATATATCTACTTCTGCCTGATTTATTAAATGTAACAGTAAATCTAAAGGACCTTCAAAAGCGTCCAATTTTACACTGTACTGACTGTTCATCTCATCACCAATTTCTATTTAAAACCGTTGCTAGACAGGATTATATCATACTTTTCATCACGCGATATTGATTATTTTTATTTAGGATAGTCTTTTATCAAAGGGGTTGTCATTTTCCTAACGAAATTACATGTGATACACTTTTAATAACTTACTCTTTGGGGGAGTCATTTCATGAATTATCCACAAGCTTTTAAAGACTATTTAATTTACTTTCATAGTCAACGTGATTTTTTTGAGTGTCATGAAGTTTTAGAGGAGCACTGGAAATCTGAAGAAGGTGGTAAAGAAAAGGTTTGGGTAGGATTTATTCAAGTTGCAGTCGGCCTTTATCATTACCGTCGACAAAACTTTGAGGGTGCCAAGCGAATGATCACAAGTGCACTACGTATATTGGAGCAAGAGAAAACTAAGGTTTCCGATTTAGGGGTGAATAGTAAACAACTATTATTGGACTTGTTTACTATTAAAAAGAATATTGAGAACAAACTGCCTTATCAAGATTATAATATCCCAATTGAAGATGACAGTCTCCTTCAAGCTTGTATAAATCAATGTAATAAAGAAAACCTTCAATGGTGTATTCCCACCAACTTTAACGACCATTATCTCATAAATAAACACTCACTTCGCAACCGCGAAGACGTTATTAATGAGAGAGCTCGACAAAAAGAATTGAAAAACAGAAAAAATTCGTAACAAAGAAAAAAGTAAGGTTGACCACAAAGTGTTTTGGCCCTCGTTTTATATAACTACATAAGTCAAGATAGCTATAACTTCGAGGTGCCTAACACTATATCCAGTCAACCTCTATACGTCTAGCAAACACGCAGAGTAAAATTCTTTTGTATCCTTATTTGGTTTTAGAGTGCCCGTGATTTTTTCTTGAACTGCCTGGAGCATTTGTTTACCAATTCCCTCGTCACGAAAAGATGGGTTGACACAAACGTGGCATAATTCAAAATCTCCATCACCGTCTTCATATATACCAATTACACCTACAATATCCTCTTCTTTCCATAGAAATAATTGCCATCGGTCATCATGTTCATATTTCTCTATTGTTTCTTGTAACGTTTTAATTTGTTTTTGCTTCGGCATATACGATAATAGCCCCATCGCAATCTTTTTGTAAGTAGATTTATATTTTATTAGCATATCAATCCCTCTTTAATCATTCTAGATCTGTGATGCGTAAGCTATCAAACTAAATTTTATCACATTCTCATAAGATATTGTGTGTTGTTTATGAAAATTTAGATAAACGTTACTTATAAAATATGTCAATTTGATAAAAATGTTAATAGGTTAAAGGTAGTTTTTTGTCTAAATTCCGTCTAAATTATAAAATTTAGTAACCCTCTTTTTAGATCTGACTTAAAAAGTAAAACGAAAAGAGAGCATAGCAGTTGCACCGCTACACTCTCCACTCATCACCTCGTATAGTAAGGCCGTATACCGATTATTAAAGTTCAGCCTGGCCTTAAGGTAAAACGCTTCTTACACAATTAACAATGTGATGATGAACCTTATTGATTAAACGCGCGATTTAAATTTGCCATTTCAATTGCAGCCGCTGCAGCTTCCCAACCTTTATTACCTGCTTTAGTCCCTGCTCTTTCGATTGCTTGTTCAATCGTATCCGTTGTTAATACTCCAAAAATAACAGGGATCCCTGTTTGAAGAGACAAACTTGATACCCCTTTTGCAGCTTCATTACAAACGAAGTCAAAGTGAGGTGTTGCACCTCGAATAACCGTTCCAAGTGTAATAACAGCATCATAATTATTTGTTTCGGCCATTTTTTTAGCTGCTAATGGAATTTCAAAAGCTCCAGGTACCCAAGCAATATCTACGTCTTCCTCAGAAACACCGTGACGTTTAAGTGCATCTTCAGCACCGCCTAATAACTTGCTAGTAATAAATTCATTAAAGCGCCCAACAACGATTCCTACTTTAAGACCTGAACCAACTAAATTTCCTTCAAATACTTTACCCATTTTCATTTCCTCCTTATGTATGAGAAGGGGAAGAATTCCCCTTCATTCCGCTTTTAAATTTTAGTAAAAATTACCCATGTTGCTCTAAAATATCTTTGCGCTAAATCTAAATTCTAAAAATGAAGCATATGTCCTAATTTTTCATGCTTTGTTTTCAAATACCCTTCATTGTTAGCATTGTGCGGCAACTGAAGCGGAACTCTGTCCACAACCTCAAGACCATAACCCGCTAACCCTTTTATTTTCCTTGGGTTATTCGTCAATAACTTCATTTTTGTAATACCCAATTCACGCAAGATTTGTGCGCCAATACCGTATTCACGAAGATCAGGGGCAAAGCCTAATTTCAAATTGGCTTCTACTGTGTCATAACCTTCTTCTTGCAACTTATATGCTTTTAGTTTATTAATAAGTCCAATTCCACGTCCTTCTTGACGCATGTAGAGAAGGACTCCTCTACCTTCTTGCTCAATTTGTGCTAATGCAGCATGAAGCTGAGGACCACAATCACAACGATGAGAACCAAAGACATCCCCCGTTAAACACTCAGAATGAACTCGAACTAACGTAGGGACATCCGGAATAATTTCACCTTTGACTAGTGCAATATTTTCTTTTCCATCTAACACGTTTGTATATCCAATGGCTTTAAACTCACCGAATTCTGTAGGTAAATTGATTTCAACTTCTCTTTCAACTAACTTATCTTTACGATGACGATATTGAATTAAATCTTTAATTGTAATCATTTTCAGTTCATGTTCATCTGCGATCTTTCGTAAATCAGGTACACGAGCCATCGTTCCATCATCATTTATAATCTCACAAATAACGCCTGCTGGCTTCGCACCTGAAAGTCGAGCTAAGTCAACAGCAGCTTCAGTATGCCCAGCACGTCTTAGAACTCCCCCATCTTTAGCAACGAGTGGGAAGATGTGACCTGGTCGTTTAAAATGATGCTTCTTTGTTTCATCGTCAATTAAAGCTTGAACCGTTACTGATCTCTCATGTGCACTAATACCTGTCGTCGTTGTATGGTGATCAATACTAACTGTAAAAGCAGTCCCATGCGGGTCTGTATTATGATCGACCATCGGGAAAAGATCTAACTGTTTTGCTCGTTCTTCTGTAATAGGGGCACAAACTAAGCCTCTTCCGTACTTAATCATAAAATTTATGACTTCTGGAGTCGTTTTCTCTGCCAGTGATACAAAATCACCTTCATTTTCACGGTCCTCGTCGTCACACACGATAACAACTCGACCTTGCATTAATTCATAAATGGCTTCTTCAATTGGATCAAACATGACTTTTCCCCCTTTTATTTAAAACCATGCTCTTCTAAAAAGCTTTCTGTAAGAGAATTTTTCGTTCCCTGTTGTGGTACCCTTGCAGTAATAAACTGTTCAATATATTTTCCGACGATATCACATTCGATATTTACAATATCCCCTGGATGCTTTGCACCTATAACGGTTTCACTTAAAGTGTGTGGAATAATTGAAACCGTAAAAGAAGTTTCATCGACTCCAAACACCGTTAAACTCGTACCGTCAACTGCAATTGAACCTTTGTATAGTACATATCTCCTTAGTTCAGGCGAAATTTCGACTTGAAAATATACGGCATTGTCAACCGCTTCACGTTTTTTAATTTTTCCGACTCCATCCACATGACCTGATACAAAATGACCGCCGAACCGACCGTTTGCAGCCATGGCACGTTCTAAGTTCACCTTTGAACCTCGTTGCAAAGTCTTTAAACTCGTACTTCTAACCGTCTCTGGCATGAGATCAACCGTAAATCGATGATTATCGAATGATGTAACTGTTAAGCACACACCATTTACAGCAATACTATCACCTAAATGTACATCCTTTAAAATTTCATTGGCTTGAATTGTCATAACGACAGCTTCATTATTTTGACGTATATTTTCAATTGTACCTAACTCTTCAATGATTCCAGTAAACATATTATCTTGCCCCCTTTGGTATAGAAGTAATTTTTATGTCAGGGCCTATTTGCTCAACTTTTAAGAAATCAAGTTCTAATACTTCAGACATCGCCGTGAAGCCTTCACCACCAAACGAACTCGGTGCCGACATTCCTCCAATTAGTTTAGGAGCGATATAAGTTATAACTTGATTGACTGCTCGCTCTTTTAAGAAACTAGAATTTACAGTCGCTCCACCCTCGACAAACAAAGACGTAATTCCCTTATCTCCTAATGTATCTAAAAGTTTGTCAATTTTAATGCTGTCCCCTAATGACAGCACCGTAACACCTAATTGTTCTAATTGTTCTTTTTTTATATTGTCCGCACAATCTGTCGTGAAAATCCATGTTTTTGAGCTAGTATCCGTCACAACGGTGGAATGAGTTGGAGTACGCAACTTAGAGTCTAAAATAACTCGAATTGGGTTTTTACCTCCATTTGGGATCCTAGTCGTTAAACTTGGATTGTCCGCTATTACTGTCCCAACACCAACTAAGATGGCATCATGCGTGTGTCTAAGGTAATGAACGTCCTCTCTAGCCTTGCTACTTGTAATCCACTTACTATCCCCAGTAACTGTTGCAATCTTTCCATCAAGACTTACTGCAGATTTTAACGTTACAAAAGGTTTATTAGTCTTAATAAAGTGGTAAAAGACTTCGTTTAATTCATCGGCCTCTTTTTTCATTAAACCAACTTCTACATCTATTCCTGCATTCTTTAACTTCTCTATCCCTCTTCCACTAACCTTTGGATTGGGATCAGTTGTAGCAATAACCACTCGCTTTATGTGTGATTTAATAATTAAATCCGCACAAGGTGGGGTTCTCCCATGATGGCTACAAGGCTCAAGAGTTACATAAATCGTTGCCCCTACTGCTTTCGTTCCCGCCATCCGAATGGCATGAACCTCAGCGTGAGCATCTCCTGCTTTCAAGTGTGCTCCCATTCCAATAACTTGTCCATCTTTTACTACAACAGCTCCGACTAGTGGATTTGGGGTCGTTTGCCCTTGTGCCGAACGAGCGATTTGTATAGCGAGTTCCATATACTGTCGATCATTCATCATTCAAGCCTCTTTCTATCATGTAATAACAAAAAAGTACAATCGCCCGTTTAGCGACGTCTCGCTGGGCGCTGGAGCTAGACGCGAAAAGCGCAAGGTGCCTGCTTATCGGCGACATTTAGACACATTTGATGGACCGAAGCGACCTCGAGCCGATGGCACCTGGAGCTACACATCTCCGAGTTTTATCATTCTTAATCGTTTAGCAAAAAAAGAGGCGCCCCTAATCCATATGATCATACCCTTACTTAAAAGTTTGTACGATTTGGACTTGGGACAGCCTCTTTATATAAGAATTCGAAAGAAAAGACATCACTAAATAAACGTTCGTATAAGTGTACAAAAAACATAAAGATGTTTTGGCGGATTTACTTAAAATAGCAGATTCCACCCCTGTACATATACGCGCTCTTCTCTTCCTTCTCCCATCCAGACTATCACTGTCGGCCCTGGAGTTTCACCAGATCCACCGTTATGAGTATTCTTCATAACGGGTCACGGACTAAGAAACTAATCGTTTCATCACCGCCGGTAGGGAATTTCACCCTGCCCCGAAGGAATAAATTGAAAACCTATTCATTTTCTAAATTGTATCCTTAAATAATAAGTTTCGTCAACTAAAAGATATTCATAACGAAGAAGAGGCTGACTCTAATGAGTCAGCCTCCTTTTTATTACTCTTCCCAAACTTTTACTTCAGACATTACATCTCCTTGATGAATACGTAATACAGTATCCATTCCTTCTACTACTTGACCGAATACAGTATGTACACCATCTAAATGAGGTTGTGGTTCATGTACGATGAAGAACTGACTGCTTCCAGTGTCTTTCCCAGCATGCGCCATTGATAAAGATCCAGCGACATGCTTGTGTGGGTTACCTTCTGTTTCACATTTAATCGTTTTACCACTTCCACCAGTACCATTACCAGTTGGGCAGCCACCTTGTGCTACGAAACCTGGAATTACACGGTGAAACGTTAATCCATTATAGAACCCTTTGTTTGCTAACTCTTCAAAATTCGCTACAGTGTTTGGTGCTTCCTCTGAGAATAATTCAAAAATGATTTGTTCCCCATTTTCAAATTTGATGCTTCCTTTTTTCATTATGTATGTCCTCCTAAATGTTTAATTTCACATTCGCTTCATTTTACTACAAAACGAACCTAATGTGAAATTTTCCACCGTAGACTATTGTTCACTTAAGCCGCACGCTGTTCTTGAATAAACCTTGTGCGTTTAATCGCTTTATACATGCGAGGCGAAATCACAGCTGCGACGACCGCTACAGCGATATCCAACGGTAGATAGAGCAGCATCCAGGACCAAGCAACAAGATAACTAAAGCCTTCAGGCGTCTCCAACCAGAAAAGGAGTGCCGCGTACATCCAATGCGTCCCTATAACATAATTCAAAATTACACCTATAAATGAAGCCATAAAAAACGTTGGTAAATTAGGGTTCCCTTTTGCTTCAACCAGCTTTCCAGCTGCATATGCTACGAAAATAAACGAGACAACAAATCCAAATGTCGGACCTAGTAGTGTGGCAAACCCACCCTTAAATTGAGCAAACACAGGTACACCAATCAGGCCTACTACCATATAAGCAGTCATTGATATTGCTCCAAGTCTACTTCCCAATAGCACCCCTGCAAAGATCGCAAATAAAAGTTGTAAAGTAATTGGCACTCCACCAATCGTTAAGAAAGGTGCAACATTTGCACCGATTGCCATTAAAGCCACAAATAAACCAGCTATTGAGATATCAATTGTTCTTAGCTTCATTTCATCATCTCCTTCCATTTTATAGTAATAATAATCTAGTATTTTTTATTATGTCAACTATTTTTTAGTTTAAGTTTACAATAGGGAGATTTCGAATTACCCTGTAGTAAATTTAGTATATTTTATGTTTTTTGTTGAATTTTAACAAATTAAATGTTAACCTTACTACTAAATTCAGTTTACTATTATGGTGGGAGGGTGAATATATGGCAGGTTTTTTTATAACAGGAACTGATACTGATGTAGGAAAGACAATCATAACTGGCTTAATTTCGGCTGCTTTAAACAAAAGAGGGACAAATACAATTCCTTATAAACCGGTTCAAAGCGGATCGTTTTATCGGGAGAAAAAACTTTATGCTCCAGATGTTGATACATACGAAAAAATGAATAATAAGACCTTTCCTCAAAGTTCTACATACTTACTTGAAGCACCTGTTTCTCCTCATTTAGCAGCACAGTGGGATAACGTTACGATCAAACAAGACAAAATCTACACGGATTATTTCCATCTATCCAATGAATGCGAGTGCATTCTTGTAGAAGGTGCTGGTGGTGTAGCTGTGCCTGTTATCGATGAAAATTATTGTGTGTCAGATTTAATGAAGGATCTTAAACTACCAGTGATTATTGTCGCAAGAGCAGGCTTAGGGACCATTAATCATACAACTTTAACCACTCAATACATACGACAACTTGGACTTCCCATAACAGGAATTATAATGAATGGGTTTGAAGATAGTGAAAAACAAGCACAACAAGAAAATGTAAAAATGATTGAAAAAATGACGAAAGTACCGGTTATAGGCCAAATTCCGTTCGTTCAAAACATAGAACAATTACTTGATAACGAAGAACTTATACTTAGTTTAATTGGACAAATAAACATTGAATTTATTATTAAAATGTGGAGGGAACAAACATATGAACGAAGCAAACAATTGGATTGAAAAAAGTAAAAAACATTTATGGTTACCATTTACTCAAATGAAAGATTACGAAGAAAATCCTTTAATTATTGCTGAAGGAGAAGGAGTCTATCTAACGGACGTCCATGGAAAGATATATTTAGATGGCTATTCCTCTCTATGGCTTAATGTACATGGTCACCGCAAACGAGAAATTGACGAAGCAATTATTGAACAACTACAGAAAATCTCTCATTCTACTTTATTAGGAGCTACAAATATACCAGCCACAGAACTAGCTGAAAAATTAGTAGGAATTACACCAGAAAAATTAACTCGTGTTTTTTACTCAGATAGTGGTGCAGAGGCCGTTGAAATCGCACTAAAGTTAGCATTTCAATACTGGCGAAATCTAGGTCATTCAAATAAACAAAAGTTTGTAACAACAAAGAATGGCTACCACGGAGACACTGTCGGGGCTATTAGTGTTGGTGCAGTCGATATTTTTCACACAGTCTATCATCCCCTGATGTTTGACAGTTATAAAGTGTCCTTTCCAAATACATATCGAAATGAACATTCTGACCTCGAGGACATCAAAAATGAGTGTTTGCTTGAAACTGAACAGCTTTTCGCGGAAAAACATGAGGAAATCGCTGCCTTTATTATTGAAGGTATGATTCAAGGAGCTGGCGGCATGAACGTTATGCCTGACGGTTACTTAAAAGGGATCGAGCAGTTATGTAAAAAATACAACATCCTGCTCATTGTAGATGAAGTTGCAACTGGTTTTGGAAGGACCGGTAAAATGTTTTCTGTAGAACACGAAAACGTCCAACCTGATTTAATGACAATTGCAAAAGGAATTACTGGCGGCTACCTTCCTATAGCCGCAACGATGACGAGTGAAAAAGTGTATGAAGCGTTTTATGGAGATTACACGGAATTAAAAACGTTCTTCCACGGGCACTCTTACACAGGAAACCAATTAGGCTGTGCTGCCGCCCTAGCTAATCTGGAACTATATAAAAAAGAAGATATTATCAATACGGTACAAAACAAAGCTAGCTTTATTACTGAGAAATTACAGTCATTACAAGAGCTTGCGCACGTAGGAGACATCCGCCAGTTAGGACTGATGGTTGGTGTTGAACTTGTTAAAGATAAAGAAACAAAAGAGCCATTTCCATGGGGCGACCGAGTCGGTTATTATGCAACATTGAAAATGAGAGAACACGGCATGTTATCTCGCCCATTAGGTGATGTAATTGTTTTTATGCCACCTCTAGCTACCACTTACGAGGAGCTCGAACAAATGATAACCATTATGAAACAGGCGATAAAAGAAACAACAGAAGGACTGGCCACATCATAGAACAACAAACTTTTCACTTCTCTTGTAAACCCAGATGAAAATCTCTCTACAAAAGAAAAAGGCTAAAGGATCCTAACAAAACCTTCAGCCTTTTTTAAAGATTTTTATTCTTGCCCTTTTTATGGCAATCTCAGTGTCTGTCCGACATGAATAACCGTTGACTGTAATTGGTTTAAATCCGTTATTACTTGGACAGTTGTACCATTTTGTGTGGCGATTCTCCAAAGACTATCACCTGACTGTACCGTATATGTTTTAGTTTGAGCAGCCAAACTAACTTGTAACGATTGCCCTACATGAATAGTCGATGAATTAAGGTTATTCCATTCCATCAGTTGATTAACTGTTACATTGTATGTTCTACTAATGGCCCATAAGCTATCTCCTGTCCTAACAACATGTTTCGTCCCAGATCCAGTTGGTGCTGAAACATTCGTTATTGGTGGAGCTTGGGTAGGTGCCTGTACTTGTAATGTTTGACCGACAAAGATAATATCAGAAGTCAACCTGTTCCAATCTCTTAATTGCTGAACAGTAACACCGTGATCTCTTGCAATATGTGATAAAGTATCACCTGACTTGACCACATATGTTGAGCTTGTTCTTGTAGTTTGAGTTGAAGTAGCAGGTGGCTCTGCCGAAATGACTCGACGTGCTGTTACAAATCGTTCGTTCCAATAGTTTGAAAAAGGATTTGTAATATGAACACCACGGCTGCTTGACGCATGGATCATCTCATTATTATTTATGTACACTGTAAGATGATTAATTTGCCCATCAAAGTTTGTATCATAAAATAACAAGTCGCCCTTTTGTAATTGTTGAAGGGATACTTGAACGCCAACCCTCGCTTGATCCCGACTGACACGAGGAAGGGTTATTCCGTGTTCACCAAAGATAGTCGCAGAAAAAGATGAACAATCAAAACTAGAAGTGTTTCCTAACGGCGCCCCAAATTGATAAGGAGTACCAATATACCTCTTACCACTTTCAATGATACGATCAGCTAGAGTGTGAGAGTGCGCAAAAGCTTGTTGCGGTAGTAAAAAAATTAAAGCTACTAATGCAAGTATGATTTTTTTCATAATTCGCCTCCTGCCGTCTATCATAAAACGAATTACACTGCAAAACATTAGTAGGTTACTAGGTTAACTCCCAAGTTCTACTAGATGTTTACCAATCATTGCAACTAGAGGTGACGACTCAAAATACAAAGAGAGAGGAGGTGTTCACATTTACGCAAATAAAACGTTAAAATCGGATTATATATCGAAAAATTAGACAATAAAAGTGAAAAATACGACAATAAATACCGCAAATCTAAACCATCGTACATCACTTTACTAATAAGATTATGACTTCCAAGAAGGAAAAAATCCACTCTCTTACAAACTCAGAGAGTGGACTTTATTACTTTTTATACTTTTTCTTTTGTATTTAGCGGCAAGTCAAAACGAACTAAATCTTCATAGGTTTCTCTTTCTACCACTAATTGCACATCTCCATCTTCTACAAATACAACTGCCGGACGAGGAATACGGTTATAATTATTAGCCATAGAGTACCCGTATGCACCTGTACAAAAAACAGCTAATAGATCTTTATGATTCGCTTTTGGTAGCGGCAAATCCCAAATAAGCATATCGCCACTTTCACAGCATTTACCTGCAATTGAATACTTCGTTTCCACTTGATCATTAGCACGATTAGCTAGGATTCCTTCGTACTGCGCTTGATATAAAGCTGGGCGAAGGTTATCTGTCATTCCACCATCAACTGATAGGTAATGACGAACATTAGGAATATCCTTTTGTGAGCCTAATGTATATAGAGTTGTTCCTGCGTCACCAACGAGTGAGCGACCAGGCTCAATCCAAATTTCAGGCATTGATAAATTAAATTTATTCACATGATGTTGAACAGCTTCAATCGTAGCCTTTACATAGTCTCCAACTGGTAATGGTTCATCACCTTCAATATAACGAATACCAAAACCTCCACCTAAATTTAATACTTTTAAGTCGAAATTTAATGACTTAGACCAACTTTCAATATAGGTGTACAGCTTTTCAACAGCCATGACAAAGCCGGTCGTTTCAAAGATTTGTGAACCTATATGGCAATGAATCCCTAGTAATTCAAGTTGCTCACAATCCAAAGACCACTCAATTGCTCGATTGACTTGCCCGCTTAACAAATCAAATCCAAATTTAGAGTCTTCCTGACCCGTAGTAATATAGTCATGTGTATGTGCTTCTACACCTGGAGTTGTTCTCAGTAAGATAGATACTTTCCGTTGATGTTTAATTGCCGCTTGCTTTAATAATTCTAATTCATAAAAATTATCTACTACAAAACAACCGATGTTAGCACGAACAGCCATATCTATTTCTTCTGGACTTTTATTATTCCCATGAAAGTGAACACGCTCCATAGGAAAGCCAGCAATCATTGCCGTATAGAGTTCCCCGCCTGAAACAACATCGAGGCTCAAATCTAACTCATTCGCTAGTTGAACCATTGCAACACAGCTAAAAGCTTTACTAGCATAAGCAACTTGACTTTTTACACCTAACTCACTAAATGCCGTTTTAAATGCATTCGCCTTCTCTCTAATGAGTGAAACATCATAAACAAACAGAGGAGTTCCATATTGCTTTGCAAGTTCAACTGTATCCATACCACCGATTTCGAGGTGGCCAATGTCATTAATTCTACTTGTACCATGTAAGTGCATCGTTTCCCTCTCCTATCTTCGCATCAACTAACAATCTACAACATATCAAAAAATTTTTTCTATATATGAGAGATTGAAGATCGGTTTTATTTTCTAATTGTATAATGAAAGGTGAGATACCTACCTATTTGGTTAATAAAAAAACAGCTAATGTAGTTACACTAGCTGTTATGACCGAGCCATAGCAAGAGTAACCTCATTTGTAGAATAGTACTCCACTGTATTTAACAGTGACAGTGTGTCACTTATTTAATGACACCCCAGTAAAAGAATAGGATGGTACTACTCTTTCACTTCGGCAAATCGACCTTTCTGTCTGATTCATTGCTTCCATCTCGCTCTTCAGACATACTCATTCTCACTGCACCTCTACCCCGTGTTTCATAAAGAAATGAGGGACTTATACAATTAATAGGTACACTTTATCATAATCCTTGCTAAGTGGCAACATTGTTTACGAATGCTTATGCATATTATTTTTATGATTGTTTGATCGGATCTTTTGGACTGACTATGCTAGGACGCCGTTTAACGGACGGCACAGAAACTCGAACGAGAATTTGCCAAAAGGCAGATGGATTAAATGGCAATAATGGCCATAAATATGGTTTATTTAAAGATTTTATCATCGTGAGTAGTAAAATAAATACCGTTGAAGCAATAACAAACCCTGGTAATTTGAAGATAGCTACAACTAACAAAAATGCTAGCCTTGCTACTTTCATCGCGATTCCTAATTCATAACTCGGTGTAGCAAATGTTCCAATTGCTCCTAAAGCGACGTATAAAATTACTTCTGGCACAAATAATCCTACATTAATTGCAATTTCACCTATTAACAATGCTGCAACTAACCCTAATGCGGTTGCCAAAGGAGACGGAGTATGAATGGCGGCCATCCTAAGTAATTCTATTCCAATTTCAGCAAGTACAATTTGGGCAAAAACTGGGACATTTGTTGTTTCATTTGGACCAATAAACTCTAACATCTCTGGTAATAAATTAGGTTGCATAACAAACAACAACCAAAGTGGAAGAATGAACAAAGCTAGGAGCATTCCTGAAAAACGAACCCATCTTAAAAAGGTTCCGATAGCAGGAGCTTGACGGTATTCTTCAGCATGTTGAACATGATGGAATAACGTAGTCGGTGTAATAATTACACTCGGCGATGTATCAACAGTTATAATAACGTGACCCTCAAATAAATGGGTAGCTGCAACATCTGGTCTTTCCGTATACCGTACAAGCGGGAATGGATTAAAGCCTTGTTTAACAATATATTCTTCAACAACTTTATCTGCCATAGTTAGTCCGTCTATTTCTATGGACTCTAACTCTTTTTTAATGATTTTTACCAGGTCAGGATCGGCTACATCCTCAATATATGAAATACATACATCCGTTTTGGAACGGACACCAACTTGCATAATTTCATTCCGTAATCGCTCATCTCTTATCCTTCTTCGTGTTAGCGCTGTGTTCTGAATGATATTTTCTGTATATCCATCACGAGATCCTCTGACCACACGTTCCGTATCTGGTTCATCGGGGCCTCTACCAGGATAACTTCTTACATCAACAACAAATGCTTCATCTTCACCTTCTAATAGAATGAAAATTAACCCAGATAACATTTGTGTAATCGCATCATCAATTGTTTTAACCGTTTCGACTTGCTGATGAACTAAATGATTTTCTATTGCATGTTTGGCATTCGTAACTTTTTCATTTCGGCCATCAAGCCTGCTTAATTCTTTAAACAATTCAATGATAAATTGTGTATCACATAAACCATTAACAAAATAAACTTGAATTTGCTTTCCTAAAATATTAAATTTACGAATTCCAACATCGAAGCTTGTACCGATACCAATACGATTTTTTATAGCTGTTTCATTATCAAATATATTATTAGTAATCGGTTGCTTTTCAGGGTTAATTAAATTTTTACTCATTCTTCATCCCCTCCGTTCTAAAATAAGTTCAACTGCCTTTCTTGTAATTGGTGCACCTTTTTCAACCGTATCAAAGCCTCCCATTTTTCCAATATCACCAACACCGACAACGATAGGAATTTCCAGTTCATCTAAAATATAGACAGTATCGCCATCTATTCTTCCTAATTCAATATCTTGTATTCCATTTTTATCAACACCAAATTCTGTTAAATTCCCAAACCGATCAATTGAAACATCAACCCTTGTCCATTCTGCAAAATGAGTATGTGATGCAACAGCTATAGCACCGATTACCTCAACCGAGGGGTCTTCTACTACATATCGCAATGCTTGTTCTCCTGGTCCTTCCATCTTATAACCACAATCATCAAACATAACAAGGATTGGATCATAGGGAGTTTTATGAATTAATTGTATTAATTCTGGTCCACTCAACACTGAAGGGTTTCCAGCTGAACTAGAAATACACCTTCCGCCAATTTCTTTGGCAACATGTTGAACCGCTTTTTTAGCTGATTCGTCTCCATCGGTAATTAAAATCACTTTTTTTCGTGGCTTCATCCTATTACCCCTTAGGTTTAAAAATAACGGCTACCAAAAATCCAAATAAAATTGCCGTGGAAATACCGACAGAAGTGACTTCAAAAATCCCCATACCTACTCCTAAAAATCCATAACGTTCAGCTTCTGTCATTGCACCGTGGACTAAAGAGTGTCCAAAACTGGTAATTGGTACTGTTGCTCCAGCTCCCGCAAAATCGATGAGTCTGTCATATAAATGAAATCCATCTAGGAGGGCTCCAGCGACGACTAACGTACTCATCATATGTGAAGGTGTCATCTTAAAAACATCAAGAAGTAATTGCCCAATAAAACAAATGAACCCACCTACTGCAAATGCAATGATATATTCCATCATTGCTCAATCACCTCTGACTCAAAGACAACACCATGTGCAATACAAGGTATTGACTCTTTTTGCTGCATCATTGTTGGACTCATTAGTGCTCCCGTTGCTACGACAAGTATTCGTTTCATTTTCCCTAGTTGCATTTGTTTTAATAAGTGTCCATATGTAACGACAGCTGGGCAAGCACATCCGCTCCCTCCTGCAAACACGGGTTGATCTCTACTAAAAATCATCACACCGCAATCTTGATGTTTATTTTTTAGTTTTATCCCCTGTTCACGCAGAAGCTCTTTAAGCACCTTACTTCCAATTGTTGATAGGTCGCCTGTGACAATTAAGTCGTAGTCTTCTTCAGACCTACCTGTTTCCTTAAAGTGGGTTAAAATCGTATCCACAGCTGCAGGTACCATCGCTGTTCCCATATTAAAGGGATTTTTTATACCCATATCAACAACCCTTCCTATTGTTGCGTGAGTAACTTTAATAGTTGAAGGTTTCTTACTGAGAAGTACCGCACCTGCACCAGTAACCGTAAAAGTAGACGTATCCGGCTTTTGTCCACCGAATTCAGTCGGATATCGAAATTGCCTTTCTGCTGTAGCATTATGACTGCTTGTAGCAGCAATTACTCGGTTGCCAAATCCGCCACTAATTAAAGACGCACCTATTGCAACTGTCTCCATTGCAGTTGCACAGGCTGAGAACGTTCCTAAATATGGAATGTTCATTTGTCTAGCTACATAGTTTGAGGTTACATTCTGATTAAGCAAATCGCCTGCTAGCAATAGATTAATTTCACTTTCTTTTTTGTTAGCTCTTTCTAAGCAAATTGATATCGCATCTGTCATTAATCGTCGTTCAGCTAATTCCCAATTATCTTCACCACAATATAACTTGTCATAACACTTATCGAAACTTTCACTCAACGGGCCATTACTTTCATAAGGTCCAACCGCTGTACCCATTGCTTCTACAAAAATATCTTCTTTAAAGTGCCATGTTTGTTGTTGATTCATGTTCATTTGATTTCTCCAATTCTTTTGGGTTTGGAAAAAAGGCTTCTATAACCCCTCTTAGGTAATTAACGTTTGAACTAATAACCTTGTTAATCCTACTAAGTAAGCAGAAACAACCCCAAACGCAATAACAGCACCAGCAATACGAAACATGTTAGCTCCAATTCCAAGTACGAGTCCTTCACTACGATGTTCTAAAGCCGCACTTGCTATTGCATTTGCAAAACCTGTAACGGGGACAAGTGCACCTGCACCTGCAAATTGGCCGAGTCGATCAAAAAAACCTAACCCTGTCATTAGTGCTGCAATTAAAATTAAAGTAGCAATCATCGGACTTACAGCAGTAGCTTCAGTTAAATCAAAGACTCTTAAATAATAATTTGAAATACCTTGTCCAATTGCGCAAATAGCTCCACCTATTACATAAGCTTTAAACCCATTTATTAAATAAGGGACTTTAGGCTGGAAAGGTTTAATCTTTTTCTGAAAATCTTTTTGTAGCTTCTTATTATCCTCCATCTTCCTTGACCTTCCTTCTACTGATCTACAAAGTAAATCCAATGATAAAGTGATCCAAACACCTTCCCTAAAACGATCGCCATTAACAATATAATTATCCTTTCAGCAATACCTAAGCGCTTTGCTAATATAGGTAGCACATTAAGAACCTCCGTCAGTGCAGCCGCCAATAAACCAATAAAAATTCCTTCTGCTAATCCAATAGGAATTAATAAATAAGCACTTAAATTTAGAACCACATTATTCAAACTAAATACTGAACCTGTTAAAGCTCCTAATACAACTGCCCATTCATATATATGAATATACTTTCCGGTTTTCGATAATTGAGTAAGTCTAGGGACGACTCCAAGCACCGTTAAGAAAGCAACAAATCCACTTCCTACCGCAAGACCTCCAGCTAGACCAATTAGTATCGTTAACACAGCTTCAATGGTCATTCAACTTCGTTTCACTTTCACTGTTTTCATGATACGTAATGTATTGATCAAGGTCTTGCTGATACTTAAACATTTCAACTTCAAGAGGACTAGGTTCTTCATTTAATCGTTTTCGGAAAACATGATTAAAGAATATAATCATCCCTAACCCTAACCCAATCGAATAGGGGACTTGTAATAACAGCGGTTTTGCAATTTCGTTACCAGTAACTGTTGTAAATATTCGTTGATGAACTTCCCTCATGCTAACATCTTCATGAAAGTTCATAATCGCCATGCCAGCCCCGATAAATAGAAGCAACCAAATGAATACAAAATAAACAGGTTCAATCCGTTTTGATTTCATTTTCACTTCAAGAATTGTATGTGCAGCTCCAATCGATTGAACATCACTGCCAGGTACAGCTTCACTTATCGACATAATAACTTTCATTACATCAACTAATACGAAGTTTTTATCACTCGGCTTCACTTTGTGGATTGGAAGGTGAATGATCCTTTCTTGTATTAAAGGTTCAGCAATTACTTGTGCTAAATCGCCAACTGTTACATGCTGATTAGCTTTAACCTCTACCTTATGCCTCATTCGGATATAGACTAAAAGCTCACTCATACCTCTCCCTCCAAAGCAGGAAATTACTATCTAAATTGTCCTAGTATGGTTATGTTTTGCATTAGGTACTAAATTATGTATTTTAGTTAAGAAAAGAAAAAAGACCAAAGGACTAATAGTCCATTTGGTCTCTAATCTGATCAAGTATTTTCTTCTCTAGTCTTGAAACTTGTACTTGGGATATACCAAGCCGTTCAGCTACCTCAGATTGGGTCTGATCTTTGTAGTATCTTAAATAAACGATAAGTCGTTCTCGTTCATCTAAATGGCGGATCGCTTCAGTTAGAGCAATCTTATCAAACCACTTATTACCCGTTTGATCAGCGATTTGATCTAAAAGTGTAATAGGATCTCCATCATTTTCATAGACTGTCTCATGAATGGACGTTAAAGAACGACTTGCTTCCCCTGCGAATACTACTTCCTCAGGTGTGATTTCTAGTTTTTCAGCAATCTCATTTACCGTTGGAACTCTTCCTAACGTTTTTGAGAGTTCATCTTTAACCTTACGAATTTTATTACCTAATTCTTTTATCGATCGACTCACTTTAACCGTTCCGTCATCTCTCAGGAACCGTTGAATTTCACCAATAATCATAGGAACGGCATACGTTGAAAACTTCACATCATACGACAAGTCAAATTTATCTACCGACTTAATTAGACCGATACAACCAATTTGGAACAAATCGTCTGCCTCATATCCCCGGTTTAAAAAACGTTGGACAACAGACCAAACAAGGCGAGTGTTTCGGTTGACGATTAAATCCCTTGCTTCTACATCACCTGCTTGACTTCGTTCAATAAGCTTTTTAATTTCATCATCTTTTAAGTAGGCATCGTTATTTCCATGCTTAACCTCCACATCCATAGGCAGGACTCCTTAATTGCACATGGCTTTGCTTTTTGATAAATATTTTTTTAAATATACGGTTGTACCCATCATCGGCTCAGAGATGACTTGAAGTTCATCCATGAAGTTTTCCATAATCGTAAAGCCCATACCAGACCGTTCCAACTCTGGCTTCGTTGTATATAACGGCTGTTTCGCTTCGTCGATATTATCGATGCCTACACCTTCATCGCGAATAATGAGTTCAATCGAATCTTGTTCTAGTGTTACTGAAATGAAAACAGTTCCTTCTGGCTGATTATGATAGCCATGAATAATCGCATTCGTAACTGCTTCAGAAACGACTGTTTTGATCTCTGTGATTTCTTCCATCGTCGGATCAAGTTGTGCAACAAAGGCACCAACAGTTACCCGAGCAAATGCCTCATTTTGACTTAAAGCTGAGAACTTTATCTCCATAGAATTCTTCATGATTAAGCCACCCCCAGTGTCTGCAAGGCAAATTGTTCACTTTCCTCAAGCCTTACAATTTTAAATAGGCCAGACATCTCGAAAAGTCGTTTAACTGCTGGTGAAATTGCACAGACGACCATTTCTCCACCGTTATTTTTCACTTGTTTATAGCGACCGAGTATTACTCCTAGACCAGAACTATCCATAAATGAAAGTTGCTCAAGGTTTAAAACGATGTGCTTTAAATCTTGATCCTCCAACTGCCTTTCAACTTGTGTTCTTAATTGCTCTGCTGTGTGATGGTCCAGCTCACCTTCTAGGCGAACTAACAAAACACTGCCTCTTTGCTCTAAATCAATGATTAAACTCACAGGTCTCACTCCCTCAATGGTAGTCGGAACACACTTAATTAATCATGTCCCATAATGTTCTGCTAGAGAGAGTTTCTATATTTCACCTGCTTACTCCTTCTCAGTGACAAAACTAGTGAAATTTAGTGGTAAAAAGTAATAATTTTATATCCCATTCGTCAAAAGATAACAAAGTTTCGCAAAGCATTTTGCAAATTCGTTGCTATTATTTATTAATGGACTTGACCAAATTTACCTAATGTACGCTTAAATAATTGCCACCAGGAAGCAGACGGTACATCTTCGACTGCAACAAGATCTGTTTCAGAAACGACCTGCCCTTGATTTTCTATAATTAACGTACCTAATTTATCACCCTTTTTAATAGGTGCTTTTAGATCCTCTACAATTGTTACTTTTTCTGTCATATCTTCAACTGTTTCACCTTTTTTCGTTAACAATGAAACAGGCTCTGCTGTTACAGCTCCCACTTTATTAATTGCACCTTTACTCACTTTTACTTGTGCTAGTTCATGATCACGATCATACAACTTATGAGTCATATATTGACTAAAGGCATAGTCTAGCATTTCCGTAACTTGACGGTTTCGCTCTTTAGGAGATGGGGCTCCCATTATTACAGAGATGACACGCATCCCATTCTTCTCTGCTGTCGCTGTCAAACAATACTTCGCCTCACTCGTATAACCTGTTTTTAAACCATCCACACCTGGATAAAACTTAACTAACTTATTTGTATTGACCAGCCAAAATTGTTTGTCCGTGTTTTGACGTAAGTAATCTTCATAAATCCCTGTGAAGTTTGTAATATCCTCATATTTCAATAATTCTTTAGACATCATCGCTAAATCTTTTGCCGTCGTATAGTGGTCAGGTGAAGGCAATCCATTCGAGTTATTGAAGTTTGTATTTTGAAGTCCAAGCTCTTTTGCTTTTTCATTCATCATACGAACAAACTCTTCCTCAGACCCTGCAATATGTTCTGCCATAGCTACTGAAGCATCATTTCCTGAAGCTACCGCAATCGCTTTTAGCATATCAGTAACTGTCATTTCCTCTCCAGGTTCTAAGAAGATTTGTGAACCACCCATGGATGCTGCTCGTTCACTAGTACGGACTTTATCATCATAATTAATTTTACCTTTATCGATTGCCTCCATAATTAAAAGCATCGTCATGATTTTCGTCATGCTTGCGGGTGGTAATTCTTTGTCACTGTTCTTTTCAAATAAGATCTCTCCAGTATCTCGTTCAATTAAGATTGCTGAAGAAGCATCTGGCGCTAACTGTACCCCTTTTTCTGCAGCTAAGCTGCTTGTAGCAAACATACTCATGATGAGTACGAACGATAACATTGATGAAATGATAGCCCTCATGTTCCAATGACCTCCAATATTATTAGTGATTTTTACAGATTAAGACTAATACTTTTCTAATAATTTTTTCCAATTTACCAAGGTTTATACACATAAAGTAAATTTCGTTATCTAACGATGTATGCTAGATTAGATAAAAAGCGAAAGCAATTGCCTGTCAGTCATGAACATATACTTATAAGAAACTAACTCCATAGAAAAAGAGACTAACGTTGCGTTAGCCTCTAAGTATTTATGAAATTCTATTGTAGATGAGAGTCGGGGAATTAATAGGTTCTTGCACTATTGTAAATGACCCTTGGACCAATTCAATAACGGTATCAACATTTTCACTATTACTATGAAGAGTCGCTATTGCCTCTCCCTCTTTAACTTGATCACCAATCTTTTTATGAAGGATGATTCCAACCGCTAAATCAATTATAGATTCTTTAGTTGCTCTTCCTGCTCCTAACATCATCGCTGCTAAGCCAATTTTATCAGCAACAATTTTTGAAATATACCCACTTTCAGTTGCCTTGATTGGAATTTCATATGACGCACTCGGTAATTTATTAGTATCATCGACAACAGTTGGATCGCCGCCTTGAGCGGCAATAAATGTTTTTAACTTTTCAATTGCAGCCCCATTAGCAATAACTTCTAGGAGCTTAGTCCTTGCTTCCTCGATTGAAGTTGCTTGTTTGGCTAGGAAAACCATATAACTGCCCAGTGTCAAACAAAGCTCAAGTAAATCATCCGGTCCGTTTCCTTTTAGCATTTCAATTGCTTCTTTTACCTCTAAAGCGTTACCAACTGAAAACCCTAATGGTTGATTCATATCCGATATAATGGCCATCGTTTGTCTGCCAAGGTTATTTCCTATCTCAACCATCGCTTCGGCTAACTCTTTGGACTTTTCAAGTTCTTTCATAAAGGCCCCAGATCCAGTCTTCACATCTAAAACGATCGCATCTGCTCCGGATGCAATTTTTTTACTCATGATGGAACTTGCAATTAACGGGATGGAATTAACCGTGGCCGTTACATCACGTAGTCCGTAAAGCTTTTTATCAGCAGGTGTTAAGTTTGCAGTTTGTCCGATCACTGCTAATTTATTTTTATTAACGAGATAACTAAATTCACTCGTATCAATTTCAACATGAAAGCCAGGGATCGCTTCAAGTTTGTCAATCGTTCCACCTGTATGCCCTAACCCGCGACCAGACATTTTTGCAACAGGAACACCAGCTGCTGCTACTAAAGGTGCTAAAGCAATCGTTGTCTTATCACCTACCCCGCCGGTAGAATGCTTATCAACTTTTATGCCTTCGATTTTAGATAAATCGATTTGGTCACCAGATTCCACCATTGCCATCGTTAAGGAAGCCCGTTCTTGCGGTGTCATATCTTGAAA
This sequence comes from Alkalihalobacterium sp. TH-98, assembly GCF_057473385.1. Taxonomy (NCBI): domain Bacteria; kingdom Bacillati; phylum Bacillota; class Bacilli; order Caryophanales; family Bacillaceae; genus Alkalihalobacterium; species Alkalihalobacterium sp. TH-98. Next base: position 112,983 of record NZ_JBYCKM010000009.1, read on the forward strand.
AAAGACAGCCATCGCAAAAGCAGATATTTGATAGTCTGGAATTTCATCATCGGTGTAGCCTTGGATAATAAATTCTATTTCTTCTTTAGTTAATTCGGCGCCATCTCGTTTTTTTTCGATTAAATCAACCATTCTCATCGAATGCTACACCTCACAGCTCAACATCTGCTACAATCTTCTTAACAAGCTTAATGAATTTTGGTTTTGTGCGGTTTGCGACCTCCACTACCTGCTCATGAGTAATTCCTTCTAACTCTTCACCAATTGCCATATCAGTAATACAAGAAATACCAATCACTTTCATTTGCGCATGGCTTGCTACAATTACTTCTGGCACAGTCGACATTCCAATGACGTCGCCACCTAGATTTCGTAACATAATAAGTTCTGCTCCAGACATATATGTTGGACCAGTCACACCTGCATAAACCCCTTTTTGAAGTTTAATATCTAGTTCGCTTCCTATCTCTGCTACAAAGTCAACCAGCTTTGGTGTATAAGCACTACTCATATCAGGAAAACGCGGCCCTAGTTCATTGTAATTTGGTCCAATAAGCGGATTATCTCCTGTCATATTTAAATGGTCTGTAATAATCATTAAGTCCCCAGGAGCAAATTCTTTGTTCATTCCTCCACATGCATTGGTTACAACAATCAGCTCAACTCCTAATTGTTTCATTACACGTACAGGAAACGTTACTTCTTGCATGGAGTATCCTTCGTAATAATGAAAACGCCCTTGCATCGCGATCACTTGTTTCCCTTCAAGTTGACCTATGACCAGTTGCCCTGCATGTCCTTCTACTGTTGAAACTGGGAAGTTAGGAATTTCTCCGTAAGGAATTTGGACCGGATTTTGAATTTCATCTGCTAATTCACCTAATCCTGAACCAAGTATTAAGCCGATTTTAGGCTTACCTGAAATTTTCTCTTCTATAAATGCAGCTGATTCGTTAATTTTTACTAACATGTTTTCCATATGTATTACCCCTTCCTATATATCCTTCACAATGTTTTTTACTAGAGATAGAAAGCGCTCTTTAACTTGCTCTGTTGTTTCGATTACTTCATCATGTGTCAATGGTTGGTCTAAAATTCCTGCTGCCATATTGGAGATACAAGAGATACCAAGGACTTCCATACCCGAATGCCGGGCAACAATCACTTCAGGAACAGTAGACATCCCAACCGCATCTCCGCCACACTTACGAATCATGCGAACTTCTGCTGGAGTTTCATAGCAAGGGCCCGTATTACCCACATAAACTCCTTCCTGCACTGGAATATTTAAATTCTCAGCCACTCTTTTTGCTAAACTACGCAAACTAGGAGAGTAAGCATTGGACATATCAGGGAAACGAACACCAAACTCTGGATCATTACGACCGATGAGCGGATTTTGATTCATATTATTAATTTGATCGCTAATGATCATTAGATCACCAGCTTGGAAGCTTTCATTTACACCACCAGCTGCGTTCGTTACGATCACAGTCTTGACTCCTAATTCTTTCATTACCCGAACAGGAAACGTTACTTTTTCTAATGAATAGCCTTCGTAAAAGTGGAATCTACCTTGCATCGCTACTACATCTTTTTCTTGTAATGTCCCTAATACGAGTTGACCGGCATGACCTTCAACAGTTGATACTGGAAAATTCGGTATTTGATCGTATGGGATTTTCACCGGATTTTCAATTTCTTCTGCCAGCACTCCTAGTCCTGAGCCTAATATAAGACCTATTTGAGGTTTCTTATTAAATTTACCACGAATATATTCCGCAGCTTCTGTCATCAATTGCTTGTTTATCATATTATCTCCTCCTAAATTTCATTTAAGAAGCTAGTACCGTATGCAGGCATTTTCACAGAAAAATTTTCAGCAACAGTTGCTCCTACATCAGCGAAAGTTTGCCTAATCGATAAATCTTTACCGACTTCTATGCCTTTGTAGTAAACAAGAAGAGGCACAAATTCCCGGGTATGATCTGTACCATGGTGGGTAGGGTCATTACCATGATCTGCTGTAATAATGAGCAAATCGTCATCTGCTAATTGCTCGAGAACATCAGCTAATTGTTGATCGAAGGCTTCTAGCGCTTTGCCGTATCCTTCTGGGTCTCTTCTATGACCAAAGTTTGCATCAAAATCAACTAGATTTAAGAAGCTAATTCCGGTAAAGTCCATATTGATACTTTCTAACAATTTGTCCATCCCATCATCATTTGACGTTGTTCGCATAGACTGAGTAATTCCTTCACCATCATAGATGTCACTGATTTTTCCAATAGCGATGGAGTCAAGTTGTGCATCTGCTAATTCATTCATTACCGTACGACCAAATGGCTTTATCGCATAATCATGGCGATTGGCCGTTCGTTGCCAGTTTCCTTTTTCTCCAATAAAAGGTCTTGCTATTATTCTGCCGACCATATATTTTGGATCCATTGTAAGTTCACGTACTTTTTTACAAATATCATATAACTCATCAATCGGTACAATATTTTCATGGGCGGCAATTTGAAGTACAGAATCGGCTGAAGTATAGACGATGATCGCGCCTGACTCAACATGCTCTTGACCTAACTCTTTTAAAATTTCTGTACCGCTTGCTACTTTGTTCCCAATGACTTTTCGACCTGTAATCTCTTCAATCTTTTCGATTAATTCCATTGGAAATCCTTCTGGAAATGTAAGAAATGGCTCCTGTATGTTAAGGCCCATTATTTCCCAATGACCAGTCATTGTATCTTTACCATTAGATGCTTCCTGCATTTTCCCAAAATGTGCAAGGGGTTGAGTGGCTTTGGCTATACCTTTAATCTCTCTTATATTACTTAAACCTAACTTTGCCAAATTCGGCATATGTAATCCATTCATATGTTCTGCTATATGACCCAATGTATCTGCACCTTCATCATTAAACTTGGCTGCATCAGGCGCTTCTCCAATACCAACTGAGTCCATCACAACTATAAATATTCTTTTAAAACGATAAGTTGACATATAATGACCTCCAATCCTTCGTACCTTTTTTTACTATACCCTAACACTATAGGAAATAATATGCACTACGTCATGTTATTATAAAAGTGAAACCCTATTTGTTAGTTCGTTGTTTTTCAATTTTTGAAAAACGACTCGTCTGATGTCAGACAACTAAACAAAAAAAAGAAATTACGCCCTTGGATGATACTGGGCGTAAACATCTTTTAATCTTGCTTTTGTTACATGTGTATAAATTTGTGTTGTTGAAATGTCAGCATGTCCTAACATCTCTTGGACTGCTCGCAAGTCTGCTCCGTTTTCCAGTAAGTGGGTTGCAAAAGAATGTCTTAACGTATGAGGTGTTAACTCTTTATTAATATTTGCTTTTTGAGCCAACCCTTTTAATACTTTCCAAAACCCTTGCCTTGTTAATGGCTTACCATGATGATTAACAAACACAATCTGATGCTGGTTTTTCTTCAACAGTTTCGGTCTAGAGTTGGTTAAATACTTTTCAAAGGCTTCACTAGCCTTTGAACCGAGTGGAATAATTCGTTCTTTATTTCCTTTTCCAATACAACGAACAAACCCCATCGTGATATGGACATCTTGCAATTCGAGCTGGCATAGCTCAGAAACACGGATCCCTGTAGCATAGAGCACTTCTAGCATGGCTTGATTTCGAAGATCTAATTCTGTATTCCCGCTAGGCGCTTCGAGTAAAGCCTCAACTTCTTTGGTAGACAGTACTTTTGGTAAGCGCTTAGCAGCCTTTGGCGTTTCGATATGTACAGATGGATCTCCTTCAGCAATTTTCTCACGCAAACAAAATTGATGAAAAGACCTTATAGATGCAATTGTCCTAGCAATCGTCGTATCAGCTCTACCTTTATCTTTTAAATGATATAAATAGTTTAATATTCCGTTTCGATCAAATGCATTGATAGAACTTATTTGTTCTACTTCTTTCATGAACTTCATATATTGACGCAAATCTCTACGATAGGATTCAATCGTATTACTCGAAAGCCCTCGTTCTACCATACTATAATGGATAAAATCTTCAATATGTTCTAGCATGGCCATTTCCCCTAACCATTTATTGTATGCTACTCTCCAAAATGATAGAAAAACAATAACCTATCAAACCACGTGTGCTGTTCACTCACTTGTTCCATTTGTATGACCCTAACAGCTCTTCCTTTCGGCTCATCGTATCGATGATAACTTTCATACTCTTCACTTACCCATAGAATACCATAATAAAACAAAAGTGTGCATCCCATAAATAGTACAAAAACTTTTAGTGTATTCCAAATGGCCTCTAACCAAGATTTCATTTCACTCCGACCTCCTAGCAACCTTTCTAAAAAAATAAGATCAATTGAGAAAGGTAACTCTCTTAATACAAGATATGCCAAGATAAATCGTGTTTATACCTCATTAGTACAAGTTTCTATAAAAAGTATGATCTTACTATTATCTATAATCCGTGAAGTGATATCGGCAGAGTACATAAAGATAATATAAAAAAACCCTTTTCTGATTAGCAAAAGGGTTAGTCACTTTCTTCTGTTGTTTTATTATCATGACATCTGTGACAGATCCCATGGAACGTTAAACGATGGTCTTTTATTTGAAAGTTGAAGTCACGTTCTACAATTTTTTCAACATCACCAAGAAGATCTTCTTGAATTTCATCCACTGAACCACATTCAATACAAACTAAATGATGATGAAAATGGTCGGCTCCTTCTTTCCGTAAATCGTAACGTGAAACACCGTCTCCAAAGTTAATTTTGTCCACTACTTTTAGTTCAGTCAATAGCTCTAGTGTTCTATAAACTGTTGCTAAGCCGATTTCAGGCGACTTCTCTTTTACTAGAAGGTAAACATCTTCCGCACTCAGGTGATCTTCTTCATGTTCAAGTAGAACTCTTACTGTTGCTTCCCGCTGTGGCGTAAGCTTATAACTTTGTGAATGAAGTTGCTTCTTTATCCGTTCAACTCGTTTCTCCATTCGGTTTACCCCCCTCCATTGAAAACAAACGATAATCTTTATATATTATAATGTTTCCAGTAGAAGGTGTCAAAGGATAATCATTATCATTAACTAATTATAATTAATATTAAATAATAATTATTACATAAAATTACTAACAACAATTTTCATTAAATATGGAGAAATATAAGCTTCAAATGCGGAAGCTACTGCTAAGACTGCTCCAACACAAAGAATTAACATCGAATACCTAATAAATAGAGGAAAAATGGGTTGATTACTTCTTTTTATAAATTGGTTACGTATCATGATGAGTGAAAAAGAAATCGCTCCTGTAGCTACAATGATAAAGGCTGGTACGAGCACAAAATTTTGCGGCATCACTGAGACGAAGGAAAGGAGGAATCCGGACATACCCATTTGATTAACTAAAAACCCTACGGTAAATCCTACGACAACTCCCTTTAAAAACAATAATATGAGTATGACTGGAAGCCCTATAATCGATAAACCTAAAATCCACATTAAACCTACATATTTGGCATAGTGTGCAAAGCTCTGTGTGAACATAGCAGATGACTGAGCGATTTGTCCGTCTGATACTTGGCCAAAAAATTGTGTTAAATACATATATAAATCGTGTTTCTGTGTCAGACTTAAACTGTTAACGATAATTGCACCAAAAATAATTCCCATTAAAAATAAAATGGTTGTAAAAATATAAATAGAACGATTTTCATCTATATGACTGGCTACTACTTGTCCAAATCGATTACGCTTCCCTCTCATAATGGCCCCTCCTAAACATCCTGTTAGTTAAATCTATGATATTTAGTAGAGGTCTATGACTGGAAATCTATTAATTTTTAATCGACCTTTCCATACTTCCCAGCACCACCAGCACTAATCGATAGTCCCCCCTTTCGACTCAATACAATAGCCTTTGCGATGGGCTCACTCACTACTTCTTTTAACTGTGACAAGCTTGTGTGATGAATTATGTTCATTTCATTTCCAAAGTGATCTCTTAATTTCGTTAAAGTTTTTGGACCCAACTTAGGTATGAATTCTAATGGAACTTGATGAATATAAGGCGGCCGATTTACTTTTTTAGGGTTTAAGTCGATTAATTCCTGAAGTCTTTCAAATACACCTTTTGTAATTTTGCTGCTTGAACAATTTGGACAAATCGTTTGTTCACCAACATGAGTGAAACATTGTTCACAAGACGTATGAAAATACTTACCGAGTCTTGGATGAAGACCAAAGTTCTTAACAATCATTCTCCCTTTTTTTTGATGAAGGGCCAAAACTAATTCATTGAAGTTTGGCTCTTCCATTTGGATCAGTTGATATTCTCTTCCTATTTTCTCTAAAGAATGAGCGTCAGAATTAGAAACGAACGATATGTTTGATAATTCCGCAATTCCATTTACTAGATTTGTATCTGAACTTAACCCTAACTCAATTGCATCTATTTCAGAAAGTTGGAATACCTCAGTTAAACTCTGTTGAACGCCTTTCCCATATATCCCTTTATGGGGTGTAAATGCATGGGCTGGTATGAAAATTCCTTTTAGGTCTTTCACCTTCTGTTGAATGATATTACTTTTTTCATACACTCTTTGTGTGCTTAGTGTTATATTAGTTACCCGCTTAGATAGCCAGTCACTAAAGGCAACCATTGCTTCAATCGTTGGAAAATACGTTAATACATGAAATGGTCCATTGCAGCTGTCGTGATAAATTTCTAACTCAGAACCTAAAATAAGCACCATTCCATTAGAAAATTGAATTCCACCACCAGTAAGCTCATTAGCGTCTCCCTTAAGAATAAAACCTCTTAACTCCTCTATAACTTCTGGTGAGTGAGAGTCAATAATCCCAATCATATTTAACCCTTTTATCCGGTCACTAAAATCTACAATGTTTGTTAGTGTTAACGATTTAGATGCGGTAATTTTTACAGGCTTCCCCGATTTTGTTCTTCCAATATGAATGTGCAAATCAACAAAGTATTCCGGCAATCGTATCACCTTATTTTTGTTTTTTTAGTTTCAACCATTGAACAGCAAAGGCTGTTTTTGCATCAAAAATTTCGTTTGTTTCAATCATCTTTTCAGCTTCTTCTAATGTTACTTCTATTTTCTCTACAAATTCGTCTTCATCTGTATTTTCTACTCCTTCCTCTAATTGTTCTGTATAAAAAATATGAACTAATTCATCTGCAAACCCAGGAGAAGTATAGAATGAAATGACTTTTTCCAATTTGTTAGTCTTATACCCAGTTTCTTCTTCTAATTCTCTTGCTGCACACACTTCAGGCTTTTCTCCTTTTTCAAGTTTTCCTGCTGGTATTTCCACGATCGCTCGTTCAAGTGGTTTTCTAAACTGCCGTATAAGTACTATTTTTCCTTGTTTCGTGACTGGAATGACAGCAACTGCTCCTGGGTGTTTCACGAGCTCACGTTTACTCGTTTTCCCATCTGGTAACTCAACATCCTCAAGCACGACATCAATAATACGCCCTTCATATATTGTTTCTGATTTAAGTGTTTTTTCATAGAATTGCTTTGTCATATAAATCAAATCCCCCAGTTCTAAATCATATTAATTTTACATACAGTCTATCATAGTTGTTTAGAAAATCTTACCTATTACGAGAGGTGAATTTATGAAAGTTTATGTAAACAATAAAGGGGTCACTTTAGTTGGTAAGGCATGGCAAGTTAAAGCGATTCTAAAACAATATATGAAAAGATACGAAACCGTTGAGCAATGGCGAAATAGTGCAACCAAACGTTAATCTTCCCTCTTTTGATAAATCGTAGTAAACACAGCCGCTGCAACGGTATAAAAAAACGTTGGGTCATCCTCAAACGTTCTTCCCATCGTTTTTATTTGTTTCGGATACCACTTTAACGCTCCTGCCAGTTCTTCTTGGAATGATTTTAATTCCACCCATTTAATGTAATGCTGCTGTTGTAAAGACTCCACTTGTTCCCTTAAAGTTTTCGCTTGATGCGAAGTCGGTAGAAGCGGTAACGGAACAACACTTTTACTCGATGTAAACTTCTGTAATGGTGTCAGTGTATGATGGCTTATCCCATAATGTCTTTCTCTCTCGTCAGCAAAAGAAACCCTTGGTACCCATACAGGCTGCCCCTCTAAACTGCCAACAATATTTGCCCAATTGGCTAATTCCATTCCACTAAAACCATAGACGGTACCTGTTCCAACGACACCAGGCCCTAAGGTTATAAGAATAATATCACTCTTTAACTTTTGATCGGCATATTGAAGCGCTGTTATTAGATTAACAGCCTCAAATTCCCCTCCAAATGCTTGACCTACGGTAATCGAATGAAACTGTTCTTCTCTGCTTAGAATCCTCATATGTTCACTTAACTTTAAAGGCAATGCTGCTTCATCACTAATAATAACCGTTAATTTCATATCTGCAGAAAAGCTTCTTATTAAGCTGTAAACAAGTGGCAGCATACTGTGTAATTCTGCTAGTAATACCGGTTTACCGTCTAAACTAAAAGCTGTATGGAACAACGAGTGGTCTTCGCTTTCTTGTGCTTCCACAGCTAGAACACTATGTTGATTAGGCATATATCTGGCTTTCATAATATGACCATTAGAAGTCAATTCTTTATGCGAATGCGCTTGAGGAATTGCTTTCACAATATCCCAACCACCTGTACCTAGTTTCAGTTCCGTTGCCGTTACATTGACTACAATTTCTTCTTGCTCCTGTACTTTCGGAAAGAACGTACGATACAAGATCGCACGCCCCGCCCCACCAGACGTTTCTAATAGCTGTATATCGTCGTCTTCAAATACAATCTTCTTTACGATGACTACCTCATCCCTATACATAACAACACTCACTCCTACTCCGTAAACACACCTCTACTATCATAACCAATATTTAACAAACTATGTATAGTACTGGCACCATTAGCTCTTTTAGTGTGCTAATGGTGCCCCGTACCTTTGTCCTGTAAAACAGGAAAGGAGACTGATTTAATCAGTCTCCTTCGCTATTGGCAGGGCGAGATGTTCAAGCATTTCATAGTTTACTTCACCGCGGACAACTTGTTGGATCACCCGGTCTCGGTCAATAATATATGTCATTGGGAATCCCGGTGGTTGGTACGTGTTGTTAACCTCTCCTTCGATATCAAGGAGTGTTGGCAGAGTTACATTTACCTCTTCCATGAAATTCTGTATGTCTTCCTCTACGGTTGCTCTTCTTTCGTAGTAGTACATATTTACAGTTACGACTTGGAGGCCCAGATCTCCATAGTCTTCCTGGAATTGCATAAAGTCAGGCATCTCATCCTTACAAGGAGGACACCACGTCGCCCAGAAATTTAGGATAATTACATCTCCTTCATAGTCAGAAAGAGAAGCTTCAACACCTTCTTCGCCCCAAACAGGTAAAGTGAAATCAATCGCTTTCAATCCTTTTTCAACACCTAGCGGCTTTTCCCGATCTGTAGCAATTACAAAAATAATTAGGCCCACAGCAATTACTAAAGTTAAAATACTAATTATGCGTCTATTCATTCTAGTTCCCTCATTCCGTTATTACCGTACTTTACATTATATTAACTATAATAACATGGCTATAAGATGAATACTAAAAAAGAGATTGACAATCTTATTACACTGTTCGGCTAAAATTGTTTCTTTATTATTCTCTCAATTTTTGCTAGAATTAACACGGCTTAGTCAATTTTATATCGTGCTTATTTAAAGAAAGGGGCTTTTTATGTCTATCATCGAAGCTTTTATTTTCGGTCTCGTCCAGGGGATCACTGAATTTCTACCGGTTTCAAGTACGGCTCATATCGTTATTACACAAATGATATTCGGATATACTTTCCCAGGCCTGGCCTTTGAAATTTACTTACATTTAGCTTCTATTTTAGCAGTGATGATTTATTTTAGAAGAGATATCGTCGATGTTGTTACCGGTTTTTTCAAATTTTTTGTTGACCGTTCTAAAGAAAACAAAGTACATTTCTATTTTGGAATTTATATCATCGTTGCAACAGGAATAACAGGCGGGCTAGGAATCGTATTAAAAGACGTAGTCGGCGACACGATGAAAACACCATACTTTATCGCAGCGGCTCTAACTGTGACAGGGATCGCACTAATTTTTATTGAAAGGTTTCATAAATATGGTTCACGTACAGAAAAAGAAATGACTTTTAAAGATTCGATCATCGTTGGTTTAGGGCAGACACTCGCTGTTTTTCCAGGTATCTCTCGGTCAGGTGCTACGTTGATTGCTGCTCTATTAGTAGGGTTAAGTCGAGACACTGCAGTACGATACTCGTTCTTACTAGTAATCCCAGTTATTCTTGGTTCTTCTGTTTTAGCTATAGACGAACTCGGTTCAGGCATGTTTAGTTCAATCGGTGCACCGGCACTAATCGTTTCATTCATTTCAACGTTTATATTTTCTTGGCTAGGGATTGTTTGGCTCATTGAGTTCCTAAAGAAAAGTAAGCTGTTCTATTTTGCAATTTACTGCTTTGTTGTCGCAATTCTAGTGGCATTATTTATTAATCCAGATACAATTATGGATATTTAAAATACTAAAAAGACTGACACCGCTGTGTCAGTCTTTTTGCTCTATATTTGAACTAATTGCTGAAAACTATTCCTGATCTCTTCACCATTCAATTCGCTACCAATAAGAATGATACAAGGTTTCACTGCTAATTGATCATTACTGCGATTTAACATAAGCTGACCTGAGGCATATTGGTACTGAAACATTTGTGGTGTTTCTGTTAATTGGATAATCCCTTTACTTCTTACAACTTTCGGCATACTCTGAAGCCATCTCTCAAAACTAATGCGGTCAACAGCTAGTATGTCCCGAAGTGTAATTGCTTCGAACATATGATGGTGATGGGTGTGATCATGGTGGTGATGATCCTGTTTCTCACAACCGCAACTATCATCACAAGATGCAATGGAATACGCCCTATTTAAAACTCTTTCCTTTAATAAAACATCCGTACTAAGCTCACCATGTGTTGTTTCAATAAATTCAGCTCGCTTATCTACTAAATCGCCAATTTTCTTTCTTACCTTTGTTAATTCTTTATCTTTAATTAAATCAATTTTATTTAAAACGACTAACGAAGTAGAATTAATTTGCTTTTTTAAAATTTCTCTAATCTCTTTTGAACTTGAGAAAATACTTTGATATTCAAGAAACTTACTTCCATCCACCATTCCAATGGTAGAAACTAATTGAACTTTATCGATTAGTGAAGGATGTGTGAGTGCTTCAATAATTTCTGATGGATCCGCCACTCCAGTTCCTTCAATAAAAAGAATATCAATATCTTCATTCACTTCTAAAAACAATGCAAGCTCTCTCGTCATATCTGCTGAAATCGTACAACAAATACACCCATTAAGCATCTCGACCATTCGCTCCTTGTCGAATAAACCTTCTTCGACATTCACTTCTCCTAATTCATTTAAAATAAGGGCGGGATTAAGTCCTTTATTTTTTGCTGCCTGAACCGCTTTTTGAAGAACTGTTGTCTTTCCACTTCCTAAGAAACCAGTGATTAAGTATACTGGAATGGATTTAGCCATTGTTATTTGAACCACCTTTGCGAACATAATCTATCAAAATAAGCATACAATAAATAGAGCACTTTTACAAATAAGAATCATTACGATTTGTGTACCACATTTCATTTTCTTGACAAATTATTCTGCTACTACGAAACCTAAATCATCTATGTTAAAATACTATTTAGCTAGAAATCTACCTATTTAGGAGAGAACTATGAATTTAAAAACCTCAATTTCATCCTTGATGAAAGATTTATTCGGAGTTATATTACTTGTTTTCTTCCTTTTTCTGTTCTTTAACATTGAACGTTTTAAAGAAGGAACATTTCCTGTATCTGATGTCATGCTTAATGTAAATACAATTTTCCTTGGAATTGTCATTGAGGCTGTTCCTTTTATTTTGCTTGGGGTGTTTGTTTCCGCGCTCATTCAAATATATGTTTCAGAAGATGCTCTGCAAAGATACTTACCAAAAAACGCTTATATGGCGTTACTACCAGCTGCTGTATTAGGAGCGATATTTCCGATTTGCGAATGCGCGATTATACCAGTTGTTCGTCGTCTGATTAAAAAAGGCATGCCGCTTCATGTCGGTGTTGTGTTTTTAGTTGCAGCACCAATTCTTAATCCAGTTGTTGCTGCATCCACTTTCTACGCTTTCCGTACCGATCTAACTGTTCTATATGCTAGAATGGGACTAGCCTTTGTGCTAGCGATTATTATCGGTGCCATTATGTACGTAATCTTTAAAAACAAAGATCAATTAAAGTGGACAAAAGAAGAGTTAACGGGACGAGTCGTGCTTCCAGTTGAAACAGCTAAAAAGCCTAATCGAATCAAACAAACCTTTTACCACGCTGCCGATGAATTTTTCTTAATGGGTAAATATTTAATCGCAGGTGCTTTTATCGCCGCTTTATTCCAAACATTGTTAGATCGCAATATATTACTAGCAATCGGTAGTAACGAGTGGTCATCAACAGGTGTTATGATGGCTTTTGCGTTCATTCTTTCTCTATGTTCAGAAGCAGATGCCTTTGTTGCTGCGTCTTTCGGCAATACATTCACAACCGGATCAATTATTGCCTTTCTTGTTTATGGACCGATGTTAGATTTGAAAAACACAATTATGCTGTTTGCCTTCTTCCGAGTGAAATTTGTCATTAGTTTTATGGTCGTTGTTACAGCTGTTGTATTTATTTCAGTTCTATCACTTCAACTATTTGTATTATAATAGATTAATAGGAGGGATAAGATGAATAGAGAAAATACTGACCTTAGTTTTCATAGCTATATACGAGGGATTATCCTTCTAGGTTTTTCGCTACTCATGCTTGCTTTTATTTTATCAGGAAACATTCGCTACTATATCGCCCCTAAAATGATGCCCTTTATGTATTTTGCATTAGTTGTTTTTATCATTTTAGGTGTAGTACAAATCATAAGAAGTACGAGGAAGAATGATCAAGAGATTGATTGTGATTGCGGCGAAGATCATTCGATGACAGGCTCGCCGCTATTGAAAATTGGAATTTACTCAATCTTCGTTGCCCCTATTGTGATGGGATTTGTTCTACCGGATAAAGTTCTAGATAGTTCAGTTGCTGCCAACCGCGGTATTCAATATGGAAGCGGGATATTAACAAAACCAACCGACCCAAATGAAGTAACGGGCAGTACTTCGAGAGCTGAAGCATTTCTGGAAAATCCTGATGGTTATTTTGATAGTTTGGGTGAAACGGAAGAGCATTATTCAGTTGAAGACTTTTATACTGAAGAAGGTTTTAACCAATATTATCAAGAACTAGCTGAAGAAATGAAAGATCAACAACGAATTATTGTAACTGATGATAATTATTTAGATATTATGACGGTCTTAGATTTACACATGGATCAATTCATCGGTAGAGAACTGGTCATTACTGGCTTTGTTTACCGTGAACCCGAATTTGAAGATAACCAACTGGTCGTGGCTCGTTTTGCCATGACATGTTGTGTTGCGGATGCAGCAGTATACGGCACGTTGGTAGAGTCAGACTTAGCAACAGAATATGAAAACGATACGTGGGTTCATGTTGCAGGTATTCTTGATAAAACAGACTACAACGGCTATCAAATTCCACTGATTCACTTAAGAGAGATTACAGTTATTGATGAACCGGAACAACCTTATGTGTTCCCAAGTTTTAGATAACTAAGGAAAGCGCAAGGTGCCTGCTTATCGGCGAGAAGCGCTGGAGGGCCAGCAATAAGTGGCTTGCCCTTTAGACACGCTTGATGGACCGAAGCGACCTCGAGCCGATGGCACCTGGAGCTAGACATGTTCGAAAAAAATAAGAGGCTGACAAATCTGTCAGCCTCTTATTTTTCCTATTCATTTCCTTCTTGCAACAAGCGCCTTACTTCATTAACATCTTTGTCACCACGACCTGAAATGTTAACGATAATGATATCCTCTTTACTTAAATTTCGTGCTTCTTTTATTGCATAAGCAACAGCGTGTGCACTCTCTAAAGCTGGGATAATACCCTCTGTTCGAGCTAATGCTTGAAAGGCATCTAATACTTCTGTTTTAGAAACAGAATAATACTCGGCGCGCTCAGTTACCTTTAGATAACTATGCTCTGGTCCAATTCCAGGATAGTCTAATCCAGCAGAAATCGAATGAGTAGGTAACGGGTTTCCTTCTTCATCCTGTAAACAAAGGCATTTGAAACCGTGGATAACACCAGGAGTACCCTTTGTTAAAGATGCTGCTTCTTCAGGCTCAACCCCAACAAGCCTTACGTTTTCTTCTGGCAAGTATTCGGAAAAGGCACCAATGGCATTACTTCCTCCACCAACACAAGCGACGACGACGTTTGGCAATTTCCCTTCCTTTTCAAGAATCTGGCGTTTTGATTCTTTACTAATGATCGATTGAAAATGATGAACCATTGTCGGGAATGGATGTGGACCAACTGCAGATCCTAGAAGATAAAACGTATTCTCATAGTTTTCAACAAGGTCATTTAATGCTTCATCAACAGCATCTTTCAATCGTCCTTGACCTTTATGAACAGGAACAACCGTTGCTCCCAACAGTTCCATACGAAACACATTTAACTCCTGGCGGCGAGTGTCTTCAGCCCCCATGTAAATGATACATTCCATGCCGAGCATTGCGCATGCTGTAGCAGTAGCTACGCCATGCTGTCCAGCCCCAGTTTCAGCGATAATTCTGTGAGCGCCCATTTTTTTGGCTAATAAAATTTGCCCGATTACATTGTTAATTTTATGAGCACCTGTATGGTTTAAATCTTCTCGTTTTAAATAAATTTTTGCACCGCCACATTTTTCAGTTAACCTTTCAGCTAGAGTTAATGGATTTTCTCTACCGACATATTCTTTTAAATAGTACAAGTATTCCTCTACAAATTCAGGATCTTCTTTGTACTTATTAAAATTTTCATCTAAACGCTCTAACACTGCGTTTAATTGTGGTGGTACGAAACTTCCGCCAAACTCTCCAAAATACCCTTTTTCATTCTTCTCTACTGTACTCATCTCTGCTTTACTCATTCTAAACTCTCCTTTAATTCTTAAGTGATCACAATAACATAATATTATGATAATTTATATTTTATCAGTTTTATATATTAGTAGCAATGATTAATGGTTACTCACACCAATTGTAGATTCTGTTTTAGGCTGATTCACTACTTCTAACCGGTCCTCTTGTTTTAACAAAAAATAATTAACGCTATCGACTAAGGCATACCAACTCGCTTTAATGATATTACCGGAGACACCAATTGTGCTCCACTTCTCAGAACCGTCGGAAGACTCAATAAGAACTCGTACCCGAGATGCTGTAGCATCTGTTTCATCTAAAACACGAACTTTATAGTCTGATAAGTACATCTTATTAATACATGGATAAAATTGTTCAAGTGCTTTTCTTAAAGCATGGTCGAGCGCGTTTACAGGACCGTTTCCTTCTGCAGCAGTTAGCACTTCTTGGTTGTTAACAACTAACTTAACGACTGCTTCCGTTGTAAATGACTGATCTGCATTGTTTTCAATAAAAATTTTAAAATGATCGAGTTTAAAAAACTCTAGATGTTCACCAAGTCCTTTTTTAACAACTAACTCAAAAGAAGCTTCAGCTGCTTCATACTGATACCCATTAAGCTCTAACTCTTTGATTTGTTCTATAATTTGCTTAGTTGCTGGATTATTCTTATTTAAATCTAAATTCCACTCTTTCGCTTTAAAAAGTACATTACTTTGTCCTGATAATTCAGAAACTAGTACTCTTCTTTTATTTCCAATAGCTTCGGGCTCAATATGTTCATACGTTTCAGGATGCTTTAATACAGCACTAACATGCATGCCACCTTTATGCGCAAATGCACTTTTTCCGACAAAAGGCTGGTTACTCGGCGGAATCTGGTTTGCAATTTCATGGACATACTTCGAGACCGAAGTGAGGTTCACCAACTGATGCGGTTCAATACAGGAATAACCCATTTTTAGCTGTAAATTAGGAATAACCGAAATAAGATTTACATTTCCACACCGTTCCCCGTAGCCATTAATTGTACCTTGTACGTGATTCGCCCCCGCTTGAACTGCAGCGATCGTGTTTGCAACGGCTACTTCTCCATCATTATGACAATGGATACCGACTTGGATCGAGAGCTCCTGTACAACATGTTTGACAATTTCGAGCACTTCATGAGGAAGAGAGCCTCCATTCGTATCACAAAGTGCTACACAATCAGCACCGGCGGCTTCTGCCTTCTTTATCGCTTGAATAGCGTAGTCAGCATTCCTCTTATACCCATCAAAAAAATGCTCTGCATCAAAAATCACTTCTAACCCATTCTCTTTTAAAAACTTTACTGAATCGTAAATCATATCTAAATTCTCTTCTAGTGTCGTTTGCAACGCATGAGTCACTTGAAAATCCCATGTCTTTCCAAAGATTGCGACAGAACGTACACCACTTTCTAAGATGCGTTGCAGGTTTTGATCTTGACCGGCCGTAACCCCCATACGACGAGTGCTTCCAAACGCCGTAACCTTAGCATTCTTTAGCTCAAGATCCTTTACTTTTTTAAAGAAATTCATGTCCTTCGGATTACTACCAGGCCAACCACCTTCGATGTAGTGTATCCCCAATTCATCTAGCTTCTTAGCAATCTTCAATTTGTCATCGACAGAAAGACTTACTCCCTCACCTTGTGTGCCATCTCTAAGTGTCGTGTCATATAGGAACACATTTTGGCTGCTCATTTTAAACTCCCCACTCTCCTAGCATTACTCTCTACTAAAATACTCAAATCAAAATTTAAATTATCAGATTATTGCATTAAAGTATAACACATCAACGCACAAAAGACTATGTAACGTTCGAAATTTTCAGTTAGTTTTTATTATTCCTTCACTTTCATGAATATGCAGCATTATCGCTTAAAAATTTTTGATGAATTCAGGGAGGGAATTACCTATATTGGTGGTGTTAAAGCCACTTCTCATCATACTTATTTTTAAAATGAAGACGAACAAATAAATTAAAAGCGTAATAGAACAAAAATCTATTACGCTTTTAACCTATTTTATTTAAGTAAATTATTATGCTTTTTCAACGACCGTTGCTACACCTTGACCGCCGCCGATACATAATGTAGCAAGTCCGTATTTTCCGTCGCGACGATCTAATTCATGAAGCAGGGATACTAGAATACGAGCTCCACTTGCCCCAATCGGATGCCCTAATGCAATTGCACCACCATTTACGTTTAGAATATCTTTAGAGAATTCTAAATCACGACCTACAGCTAATGCTTGCGCCGCAAAAGCTTCATTTGCTTCGATTAAATTTAAATCTGATAAGCTCAGCCCTGCTTTATCTAATGCTTTTTTCGTTGCAGGCACTGGACCGATTCCCATTATAGCAGGATCGACTGCTGCACTTGCGTTTCCACGAATAACCGCTAGTGGAGTTACACCCAGTTCTTCAGCTTTTTTACGGCTCATTACTACTACAGCTGCAGCTCCATCATTTAATCCAGATGCATTACCAGCTGTAACACTGCCATCCTTTTTAAAAGCAGGGCGGAGTGTTCCAAGCTTTTCAGCCGTTGTACCAGCTTTTACATACTCATCTGTATCAAATACAATTGGATCGCCTTTACGTTGTGGAATTTCTACAGAAACGATTTCATCCTTGAATTTACCTTCTGCAATAGCTTTTGCAGCTTTTTCTTGACTCCAAGCTGCAAACTCATCTTGCTCTTCACGAGTCAATTCATATTTATCACATAAATTTTCTGCTGTAATCCCCATATGATAATCATTGAATGCACACGTTAGACCATCGTGTACCATGCTATCAATTAGCTTTTGGTCACCCATTCTAAAACCGTCTCTTGCTCCCATTGATAAGTAAGGAGCCTGGCTCATATTTTCCATACCGCCGGCAACAACTACATCTGCATCCCCAGATAAAATCGCTTGTGTTGCTAAATGAACAGCTTTTAGTCCTGATCCACACACTTTGTTAATCGTCATTGAAGGAGTGTGTTGCGGTAAGCCAGCTTCAATTGCTGCTTGTCTTGCTGGATTTTGTCCTAAACCGGCTTGAAGGACATTCCCCATAATAACCTCGTCTACTTGGTCTGTAGCAACTCCCGCTCTTTCTAAAGCAGCCTTAATGACAGTAGCCCCTAGTTTTGTTGCCTTAACACTTTTTAAACTACCGCCAAAGTTTCCAATCGGCGTTCTGACAGCGCTTACAATCACGACTTCTTGATTATTCATTGTGATCGCTCTCCCTTCCATTCTTTACATTTTTTTTAATTTAAAAGTATCCTTAAGTATTTAATCACTTGTTTCTAATTGAGCGTACGCTCAGTAGGTTCCTCTTTAAGTATACACAATTGTGGAAACATATGTATAGTGTTATCTCAATATTCAGGCTCGTTTTTTAAAAAAGGAGCCTGAAACACTACCTAAGATGTTTTCGTTCTCTTAGCGATTGATCGCCAGCCTTCTATTCCTAGGAAGATACATAATATAAATAAGACTAAACCTGAACCAAACAGGAGCCAGTTCTGAGATACAAAGTTATTGTACATAAGTACACCTAGCGCTGACACAGTTACGACAAACATAAAGAACATCGGGATGACAACGTAGTAGGCTTTTGCACCAATTTTTATTAACCATACGGATACAGCCAACAACGCTAATGCACCGAGCATTTGGTTTGCTGAACCGAATAACGGCCAAACTCTTTCCCATGTACCAGACAACGCTAAAGCACCTGCACCGATTAACCCTGCAATGGTAGCGACATGGTTATTTTTCACAGCTGGAATATGTTCTTCACCTAATTCTTGAATAGCATATCGCATTAGACGTGTTGCAGAGTCTAATGTCGTTAATAAAAATGCGGAAGCGGTTAGCGCTGTAAATGTCGTAGCTACTGTTATGTCGATACCCCAATGTGACATAAAGTAACCAATACCAGCTGCAAATGTACCGATTGGCCCTCCTAGCTCCGTCATTCTAGCAGCAAAATCCGCTTGTGTTAAATAAGCAACAGCACCGATTGCGATAATTGCTAAAAAGGCTTCTAATAACATTGATCCATAAGCGATAAACTTACCGTTCTTCTCATTATCTAACTGTTTTGCTGTCGTTCCTGAGGAGACAAGCGAGTGAAACCCTGAGATGGCTCCACAAGCGATGGTAATAAATAGAATTGGGAATAAGAAACCTAACGTTTCATGGTTAAAACCAGTATAAGCTGGAAGTTGTATCGTAGGTGCTGCAAGAATAATCCCAAGTGTTGCGCCTGCAATCATCCCATATAATAAGAAAGCGTTTAGATAGTCACGAGGTTGCAGCAATACCCATACAGGGAGAATAGATGCGATATAAGCATAGATTAATAGAATAAACGACCAAGTTACCGCACTTAATTCGAGCGGAAAGGAAATACCTACCCACACGCTAAATAACATAGCAACGACACCTAAAATACTTGCAATAGGTAAACTTAAACGAATTTGATTAATAATAAAACCAAATACAAGTGCCACACCGACAAATAAAACAGAGGCAGTGGCAGCTTCTGGAACGGCTACAAACGTATTAGCAACAAGTATAATAAACACACCAACAATTAATATTAATGTGGCTATCGAAAAGATCAGAAATAAGACTTGGCCTCGTTTTCCAATATATTCACGTATAATTTCCCCGATCGATTTAGCCTTGTGACGAACGGAAGCTTGTAACGATGTATAGTCATGAACACCACCAATAAAAATACTTCCTATAAGGATCCAAAGTACAGCAGGTAACCAACCAAAGAAGGCAGCAGTAATGGGTCCCACTATCGGTCCACCACCCGCTATCGTAGCAAAATGATGTCCAAGTAAAACCGGTTTTTTCGCTGGAACATAATCCACACCGTCATATAATTCATTCGCTGGTGTTTTTCTATTTGGGTCTACTTTCATTTGTCTCTCAAGAAATCTACCATACGTAAAATAAGCGATAAGCAGAATAAGACCAGATATTAATAACAGTGTAAGTAAATTCATGTCTTATTTTCCCCCTTTAGTGGACTATAAAGTGCTGCATGTACTCTCTCCCTTTCCTATTGACATACACTTCTCTCTGTTCTACCTGCACAAGACCTACATAACATTCGATCCATCCATTCATACCAAGTTTAAGAAACTTAAGTTTCCGTTGTTTTTTCACCTCCTTAATAACCTCTTTTTCTAAAGGCTGGTTCGTTAAAATAACACCAACAAGAATAGAAGACATATGTTCACTATGAAAGGGAACATATGATTTGCTGTTCGTTATTAACTCTGTTGCAAACGTTTGAACATCTTCCTTCGTCACTTTTGTTTCTTTCTCCCAAACAAATACATATTGCTGATTATCTACCCCCCAAATTGGAATCGACTTGGACATGAAATACTTTTCATCGCGCCTCTTGTACTCCGCATAAAACGAAAGTGGAATGCAACCGAGTTTTTTATTTCGATAAACATTAAAATGACGACTATATTTCTCTATTAACTGCTCAAGATAACTTTTGCAAATCGTTACACTCAAAGACTCTCCTCCTAAAACCGTTTTAACCCTGAGACGGTAATCCCCTTAAAGAACGAAATTTTAGATAGTTGAAAATCGAGTTGATTATTTTTAAAAACTAAACTTTTTTCAACAAATATATGAATTCCATCGTGTTGGTAAAAAGAATACCGAGCAGAATTTGATGGCTCTTTCAAACGGACTTGTAGCTCTTGAATACTTCCTACACAACATTTGGTGGCGCTTTCAAATAGGTCAACAGTCAAAACGTTACCTTCTTTTTTCACCCAATTGAGCGCTTTTTCACTAAAGTTAAATATTAAATTTGTATTTCCAATCATCATCCCTCCCTTTTTATTCCTATACTATTATGACCAAGTCACAATTATTAAAGTTTTCTAAAAATAGCACGTAAATAAAAAGACTAACTCAAATATGATTTTGGTGCTTGTCGTTACAGCACCTCACATTAATTGAGTTAGTCTTTTATCAAATGGGGTTTATTCTGCTTTCATTGAGAAGGTGGCAATTGGAGTCTTTCCTGCAACCACTTCGCTCACTGGCTCTAGCTTCATGGATTGTACTTGATCCGCATTCGTTATAACAATTGGAGTAATGGTACTAGCTGCTTTTTCTTTTATTAAATCGAGAGAAAACTCAACTAATTTTGTACCAACTTGTACTTTATCTCCTTCTTTTACGAAGACTTCAAATCCTTCACCTTTCATATTAACTGTTTCTATCCCGATATGAATAAGTACCTCTGCACCGCTTAGTGAACGGATACCAATTGCATGTTTTGTAGGAAAAACTTGGATGATCTCTCCTTCGACAGGTGATACAACTTCCCCATTACTAGGTTCAACTGCAAAACCGTCACCAATCATCTTTTGGGCAAATGTCGGATCTGGTACATCTTCAACTTTTACATATGTACCATTCATAGGAGAATGTAACACTTCTTCAGTTGGTATTTCTTTTTTCTTGTCTAATCCAAATAGTTTTTTTAACATATTTAATCACCTCAACTTGTATATACAACTAAAGAGTAATCGTAAATATGATTTTTGTCAAAGCATTACTACTCTAGTTCTAACATTTGTAATGTTCCCTAATTTATAGAAATAAAACAGCGAAATACTCATTGAATTTTCTTAATTACCAAACAATTTAAATGGGTATTTTACAGAAAATAACTAAAACACGAATGAAAATGAAAAAACAGTAAAAAAAGTTCGTAAAATTAACAAAATGATCTTACATAAGAAAAATGATTGTGCTATAATCACTTCATCAACAGATCAAAAAAATAACTCGTATAATTATTGGGAATATGGCCCAAAAGTTTCTACCGAATTGCCGTAAACGATTCGACTACGAGTGAACATATGACATCAAAGCGTAACCTGCTATCTAATTATTTTTTTCATAAACTGGTTTGCTTTGTTACGGAAATTAAAATCCGAATGTCAGTATTCACTCGAAGCATAGTGGACTGATGTTCGGGTTTTTTTATTTATTTACAATTGCAGCTAAGTATTGAGGAGGATCATCAAATGAAATTGCTTAAAGAAGAGATTCTGAGTAAAGGAATCGTATTATCAGATGGGGTCTTAAAAGTAGACTCTTTTCTAAACCATCAGATTAACCCTGTTTTATCTTTAGAAATGGGTAAAGAATTTGTTAAGAGGTTTCATAGTGAAGATCCTATCACAAAAGTTCTAACGATTGAATCTTCAGGTATTGCTCCAGCATTCACAACCGCACTTGAGCTTGGAGTTGAGCTCGTATTTGCAAGGAAGAAGAAATCACTCACGATGAATGACAATGTTTACACTGCTGATGTTTACTCGTTCACGAAGCAAGAAACGAATACGATTACCGTGTCAAAAGACTTTTTAAAAGAAAGCGATCGTGTACTAATCATTGATGATTTTCTTGCCAACGGCCAAGCAGCGCTTGGGCTTGCTCAAATCGTAGAACAAGCAGGAGCAACGATTTCAGGAATTGGAATAGTAATTGAAAAATCTTTCCAACCTGGGCGCCAAGTTCTATTAGACGCAGGATACAAAGTAGAGTCCTTAGCTAGAATTGAGTCATTAAAAAACAATGAAGTTCGTTTCGTTGAAGAAACGGTGCTCATATAAAAAGGGAGAACAAACAATGTCTACAAAATCAGTCAACTATCCTTGGTATAAAAAAGAAGATACAGATGCATTCTTTTCACTGTTTCAAAACAACTTAGCAAACTTTGTTCTGATTACAATTACATTGCTTGCAGCAGGGTTCCCAGCGAGTATCGTGTTTGGAAAAGTCATTCCGGGTGCTGCTGTTGCAGTTGTATTTGGTAACTTATATTATGCATTTTTAGCAAATCGCCTAGCGCAAAAAGAAGGAAGAACAGATGTAACTGCTTTATCGTATGGAATTAGTACACCGGTGATGGCCGTATTCCTTTTCGGTATCTTACTGCCGACTAATGCGATTACCGGTGACCCTGAACTTGCTTGGAAAATTGCTTTAGCTGCTGCATTTCTTAGTGGCTTACTTGAAGTCATGATTAGTTTTTCTGGAAACTGGATCCGCAATAACATTCCTCGTCCAGCAATGCTCGGAGCACTTGCTGGGGTAGCATTAACATTTATCGCTGGTGAGATGTTATTTAGAACGTTCCAAATGCCAGTTGTCGGACTTGTTGTTTTAGCTATTATTCTTGTAGGTATTATCGGTAAGCTTGCCATGCCGTTTAATATTCCTTCATCTTTATTTGCAATTATTATTGGTACAGTTCTAGCCTTTACACTTGGATATTCAGACACAAGTAAAATTAGTGAAGGTCTGGCTAATATCGGATTTTATCCAATTTTGCCAACATTAGCACCATTTGAAGGAATTGGATTATTATTTACAACATTTATTGGGCTTCTAGCAGTTATTTTACCAATTACGATTTATAATGCGATTGAAACAATGAATAATGTTGATGCGATGAGTGCTGCCGGTGACAGTTATGATGTGCGCGAATGTCAAGCTGTCGATGGAGCTGGAACGATGCTTGGGGCTATCTTTGGAGGACCTTTTCCAACAACCGTTTATATCGCCACAGTAGGATCAAAGTGGATGGGCGCTGGCCGCGGCTATAGTATCTTGAATGCAGTTGTGTTTTTCTTTGCTGCGATGTTCGGATTAATTGCAGCCATTTCGTCTATAATTCCGGTTTCAGCGATTGCTCCTATTCTTGTATTTGTCGGTGTATCAATGATAGCAACAGCTTATCAGTCCAATGCTTCAAAATACTACCCAGCAGTTGCTGTTGCTATGCTACCGTACCTTGCCAACTACGTTATGACACGTTTTAACAATGCAGCTGGTGAGGTTGTCGCTAATCTTTCGCAAGGAATTGTACCACTCGGACAAGGTGCAATGTTCACTGGAATTATCTTAGGTGCTATCACTGTATTTATTATTGACCGCCATTATATTAAAGCAACGATCTTTGCTTTCGTTGCAGCATTATTCTCGTTTGTTGGATTAATGCATGCTCCTTCTATAACCATTAATGCGGCTCAAGATTTTACGATTGGTTATATCGCAATTGCTTTGTTCTTTATTTATTGCCATTTCAAAGTTTCAAAGTCAACTATTCAACGTCAACCTGAAAATGAAAAACAAGCCGCATAATATGTTAATGAGATAGGTTAAAAAACCTATCTCTTTTTTTACCCTTTATAATGTACAAAAGTTATACAAAAGTTATATAATAAACTATACACGAATTTTTAGGCTAACGTACTGATCTGATTTGTGTTTCAGTTTTAGGTACTATAGCCAATCTTTAAGATTATAGGTGGTTAATATGAAGTCACATGAATTTACTTACAGGTTATTTATTTTTTGGTACGTGATCGGAATAATTTTATTATCACTTGACGTACTTCCGCCATGGCTTGAGTGGGCCAACGCAGTATTTCTAATTCTTGCAGGCATACTTGGAGGCATATATTTCATCGTTCAATATGGTTCTCCATTAGGTTGGTCGGCAATTGTCGTTATCTTTGTATTTACAATTGGCGCTGAAAGTCTTGGTGTAGAATATGGACTATTTTTCGGAGATTACTATTACGAGCCTGATTTTGGTGTTCATCTCTTGAATGTTCCAATCACCATTGGTTTTGCCTGGCTCATGGTCATGGCGACAACCCATGTTATCGCAAAAGGAATCGCTCAATCTCTTCCATACAAATGGCTCGTTCTGCTTGTCTACCCGTTGCTTGGAGCCATAGCAGCTGTCATTATGGATTTAGCAATAGATCCCGTTGCTTATCAAGTCAAGCAGTACTGGGTCTGGATGGGTGATGGGGGCTATTATGGGGTACCTTTTTCCAATTTTGTAGGTTGGTTTATTATTTCTTTTATTCTTCATGTGTTTTTGTACCTTTTGTTTCATTTAAAACATGTATGGAATAAGAAGTCGAATAAACCGTGGGAATTTCGGATGGTTTTACTCTATGCACAAATAATCATCATGTTTGTTGTCATAGCTTTAACTGCAAATCTTTGGATGGCTGCATTATTACCGATTATTTTGATGGCTAAATTACTCGTAATCTATTTTCTGACGAGAGGAGCACGGAAGAATGATTGAAGCCAAAAAGAGCCCGTTATTTGAAGCACTATTCTATCAATACAATAAAAAACTACTAAAGAAATCATTTTCACAAATTATGTTACGTAATGACTCAGATATTAACCCGGCAAAACCAACCCTTTTTCTGTTAAACCATAGTTCATGGTGGGACGGATTGATTTCTTTTCACTTGGCACATACCCTTTTTTCGATAGACAGCTATGCGATGATGGAAGAAAAAGGCTTAGTCGCCTATCCTTTTTTTAAAAGACTCGGTGCTTTTTCTATTCACCTCCAAAGTGTAAAAGAAATCGTTTCCACCTTACGTTATGCTGAACAACTATTATTACAAAATAAAGGCATTTGGATGTTTCCTCAAGGAAAGGAAGAACATTTGGAAAAGAGACCTCTTTCATTTAAAAATGGTGCTGCTTATCTTATTGAAAAAGTTCCTACCGTTCAAGTCGTGCCAATTACTTATTATTATACATTTAGCGGTCAGCAATTGCCTTACTTATATATCCATGTCGGGAGCGACCTCGTTTTCTCGGGTAAAATGAATTCAAGAAAGCAATTAACACCATTGTTAGAAGCGATTGTCACAAAACAACTTGATCAACAACGACATGACGTTATTCACCATCTAACACACCAGTATAATGTCTTGTTATCAGGGAAACGAACGGTTAGTGAACTTATTAAAGCCCTAAAAAACGGAAAGCGGTGAACACATATGTTTTATTATGCGATTACCCATCTCATCTTTTTAATATGGACGATAATTAACTCGATGTTTATGCCCAAACTAAAACAGAATGTACATTTATCTTACTCCTCTCCTCCTCTTGTTTCGATCTTAATTCCGTTACGAAATGAAGAGCGAAATATTAAGAGATTAGTAGAAAGTTTAACATCGCTTACTTATCAAAAAATAGAAGTGATCTTTCTCGATGATCAGTCTACTGACAACACGTATAAAATGCTCATGGAGCTTACAGAAAAACATAAAAACTTCAAAGTAATTAAAGGTGCTCCACTACTGAAAGGTTGGGCAGGTAAAGTACACGCTTGTAAACAACTTGGAGAACTTGCTAAAGGACAATACTTGCTATTTCTTGATGCTGATGTAGAAGTGTGTCCAACTATTATAGAGAAAACCATTTCAACTATGAAAGTGTATGATGCAGGCTTATTAACGGGATTTCCTAAGTTTCCAAATTCAACACTATTAAGTAAAATATTAGTTTCTATGCAACACTTTATCGTGTTCTTTCACCTCCCAATATTTATCGCCAATCGAAAAAAATTATCTTCTTTTACAGCTGCACATGGGGCCTTTATGTGTTTTCCTAAAGAGGTCTATCATAAGATCGGTGGACATAGTTCTGTAGCATCTTCCATTGTCGAAGATGTTCATTTAGCGCGTAATGTAAAACAAAAAGGCTATCGTGTATTACTCGCTAACCTAACCGAAGACGTGTCTTGTCATATGTACGAAACGAACAAAGAAGTTTGGAATGGCTTTGCTAAAAATATCTTCGTTGGGTTAGGTCGTTCTATTCCACTCGCTTCCTTGATCATCATCTTCTATAGTGTATTTTTTGTCATGCCTTTGATTTTCGCAATTGCTGGCATTATAACAAACGAATTATTTTATTTGATACCTTACATGATCATGCTTATTCACAGGGGATTTGTGGATTGGAAAACTCAACAACGAAACTTGCAGTTTTTGTGGATGCCCTTCTCGGCTCTGACGATTATCATTTTATTAATCTACTCCGCTTTTCTAAGTGTTCAAAAAAAGGGCTATCGCTGGAAAGGACGTAGCTATACATGAAGAAAGTTGTCATTATAGGTGGTGGATTGGGCGGGCTAGCTGCAGCCAACCTTCTAGCTTTCAATGGATATGAAGTCAAACTCTTTGAAAAGAATACACATGTTGGAGGGAAACTAAAACGAATTCAGTCTGATGGATACACATTTGATTTTGGTCCAAATACGATTACTATGCCTTCCGTATTTAAAAGCATCATCGAACAAACAGATAAGAAGTCGGAAGACTATTTTCACTTTCAAAAGCTTGATATACACACGAACAACCATTTTTCTGATGGGACAACGTTCTCTTTCTCAGCAGATGTAGATTACATGATTTCACAACTTAACCAAATGGATGTGTTTGGAGCAAAGCATTATAAAAAGTATCTAAAAGAAGTAACTCGTTTATACGAACTCTCACAATCTCATTTTTTGCCTAGATCCTTTTCTTCTTTAACTGAATATTTATCGCCAAGTTTAGGAAGAGCGTTCCTTAGTGTACGACCTTTTGAAAGTTTAGATCACTTTCACCGACGATATTTTACGGACCCCAGAGTTCTTCAATCTTTTAATCGTTACGCAACTTACATTGGTTCGTCACCCTACTTAACCCCTGCTACTTTTTCAATGATTGCTCATCTAGAGCTAATAGATGGTGTGTACTATACATCTGGCGGAAATGCTACCATTGCGGAAGGACTCGCTAAACGTGCAAAAGAATTAGGGGTTCATATTCATCTTAATCAAGAAGTTACTAAAATTAACATAGATAATCAAGTTGCTACATCTGTTAAATTAGCAAACGGGGAGACGATAGAAGCAGATGAGGTCATATTAAATGGAGATTTATTAGCTTCGCTTCCTCAGCTTATTGATGAAAATGACCGTCCACACTTTTCAAATGTTACGATACAAAAAACGGAACCATCCATTTCTGCGTATGTTCTTCTGATCGGACTGAACACTCGTTTGAAAGACCTGATCCATCATCAAGTGTATTTTAGTAAAAATTATCAAGAAGAATTTAATGAGCTGTTAGTTAAGAAGCAATTACCAAAAGATCCTTCTATTTATATATGTAACTCTTCTTATACTGATTTTTCAATGTCACCGAAGGGCGATAATTTATTCGTTCTTGTCAATGCACCTTCTTTATCAAGAGATGGTACAACAAATGAAGATTACGAATACTACAAGGAAGTAATTTATACAAAGTTATCTCGAACTGGATTGAATATTCGCCCTCACATTGAATATGAACAGCTGATTACTCCACAATCGATTAAACAAGAATACAATGCGTTCCGCGGGGCGTTATACGGGAGAGCTTCCAATCGAAAAATCGATGCTTTTTTCAGAACACCCAATCGATCCAAAGATATTGCTAATCTCTATTTTGTTGGGGGCTCCACTCATCCTGGTGGAGGTTCACCTATGGTCGTTATAAGTGGTCAAAACGTAGCGAACTTGATCATTAATCACGATAAATAAAGCAACACCCCGTCAATCATTTCTTTTGACGGGGTGTTAGTTATGCTAATGCTTCTTGTGTCGTCATGATTTGCTTTAGTAGTTGCCTTTTCTCTACATCTGAAACATAAGCTCTCGTTGTAAAGCAATTATACTTATTTTTTCTAACCGAATGTAGGATGTGACGATAAAAGTGTAACGCAGCTTTTACTGGAAACCGTGCATTCATAGGATAGTCTTCTATTGTTGGCAATGCGATATCATACAATTGTTCTGCCCTCGTTGCAATATCTTCCCATAAACCAATAAAATTATCGTTGATTTCACCTTTGATTAGTTCTTCTTTTGTGTAGTTATGTTTTTCCATTAAATCAGCTGGTATATAAACTCTACTACGTTCTAGATCTTCACCAACATCTCTTAAGATGTTCGTTAACTGCATCGCAAGCCCTAACGATATTGCACCACTTTTTAAATGTAGATTATTACTAGGGGCTAAGATGGGTAATAACATTAATCCTACTGAACTAGCTACATAATACGAATACTGCTCTAATTGCTCAAGTGATTGATAGTCATGAACTTCAAAATCCATTTCTTGTCCACGGATCATATCAAAAAAAGGTTCAACTTCCATCGAGTAGCGTTCAAATACATCATTTAGAGCCATCCACATATCATCATTCACTGAAAAGCTCCCTTTTAAAAATAACTCAAACTCCGTCTTAAAAGTATGAAGCTCCTCTAACGTGCCCCCGTTGTCTACGATATCATCGACACGACGACAAAATGCATAGACTGCCCAAACTGCCTTTCGTTTTTCACTCGGAAGTACATTAAAAGCTTTGGCAAACGATTTGGAATGACTCTCTATGACGACTCTACAAGATTCATAAGCTTTTTCTATTTGCTTCATTATAGTTCCTCCTCTCATTCATGAAGAACGAACAAGTTCTTCGTGCAGTAAATGCTCAGCAAGTAATTTTGCACCTTGCATTACGATGGGGATCCCTCCACCAGGATGAACACTTGCACCAACTGCAAACACATTCTCATATGGGGCAATTTTAACTTGTGGGCGGAATACTCCAGATTGTTTAAGAGTTGGCGCAATTCCAAAACTTCCACCTTGATATAATCCATCTATAAGTGCATCTTTTGGTGTACGTACTTTTTTCCAAACAATCGCATCTCCTAGTCCTTTAAACCCTCTATCTTCAACTTCGGTAATTACCTTCTCTACATAATCGTCGATGTTACTCCAATCGATGTCTTTATTTGCTGGAACAGGAACAAGAATATATAGAACTCCTTTTCCTTCTGGTGCCAACGTTGAGTCAACGACTGAAGGGTGAAACGTATATATAGAAGGTTTTTCTGGTAAACGTTTATGATTAAACACATCATTCATGTGGTCTTCAAAGTTATCTGTCATAAAATATTGATGAACCGTATTATTTTCATAAACCCGGTCTAGTCCTAAATAGATTAATAGACACGATGAAGAAGAGGTATAAGACTGTTTTTTCTTACGTGATGGAAGAAGCTGTTCCATCATCGGATAATCACCATTCATGACAATCCAGTCAAACGGGAGGTGTTCTCCATTAACACAAACACTTCGACAATTCCCATTATCCATATTTAAAGATTGAACATGATGATCGGTGAAAATTTGAACACCATTTTCCTTCAACTTCTTTTCAAACAAGGAAACAATGCTAGCATAACCACCCTTGACATACCATACTCCATGGAAGTGTTCACTAAACGGAATGAGTGAATAAAGAGCTGGTGATTGAAACGGTGCTCCGCCGACATAAAGAGTTTGGAACGAGAATGCATCCTGAAGGCTTGGATGATTAAAGTAACTTTTGGCCTGCTTTCGAACAGATTGATAGGCTTTTAACTTCCACAGTATAGACATGTTATTAAATGTCCAAAAATCTCGTTTATTGATAAAAGGTCTATCTAAAAATGCTTGTTTTCCTTGGTGGAACCTTTCTTCCATATCTGCGAGATATTTTTGAAAGTTTTCTTCTTCACCAGGAAAATGCTCACTAATCTCAGTAAGTTGTTTTTCTACGTCACTCCATTTATAAAATTCAAACCCATTTGGATATGCAATTTTATATAAAGGATCACATCGTACCATCTCTAATTTATCTCTGGGAATACCAACTTCATCTAAAATTTGAAAAATCATTTCTGGTAACAGAACGATCGTTGGTCCCTCATCTATTTTATAGCCTTCATGTTCAACAAAAGCCAACCGGCCGCCAAGCTTTTTTTTCTTCTCAAAAATGGTAACGTCATGACCTTCCTGACTTAAATAAAGAGCAGTAATCATGCCGCCAACGCCACCCCCAATTATTGCTGTTTTCATTGGGCACCCCTCATTCCTGTTCGTTCTTCAAAGGTTGGATGAACAGTCATCGTTTTATTTTCTTGTAAAATACTATTTGCAGTTATACGGGCTGATTCAAAAATCGTCGGCAAGCCACTTCCAGGATGAGTTCCTCCACCTACTAACCAGCAATTCTTTAACTCTTGGAATTTATTATGTGGTCGGAAATACATCATTTGTTTTAAGCGATGTGATAAGTTAAACGTTGCACCTTCATAGACGAATAGATCTTTCTCCCATTGAAGAGGCGTAATCATTTTCTCTACTTCGATGTTCTCTTGCAGACCTTTAAATTCAGTACGACTTTCAATTTGCTCCAGTACGAGTTGGCGAAACTCGCTTTGATGTTTCTCCCATTCAATTAAACTCGTATTATTTGGAACTGGTGCTAATATATAAAGTGCCGATTTTCCTTCTGGCGCAAGCGTCGGATCTGTTGCACATGCATTTTGAATATAAATAGACGGATTACCGGAAAGCACTTTGGTCTTTGTAATTTCTTCAACATTCTTTTTGTAATCATCTGCAAAAACAATGGTATGGTGTGGTAATTTGAACTCTTTATTTACTCCCAAATACAGCATAAACGTAGAACACGAATAATCTTTTTTCTTTAACTGTTGTTTGGAGTAGGATTTTAATAATCCATCATCCAATAAATGGGTCATTGCATGGGCAAAGTCGGCATTGACAATAACATCATCACAATGTACCTTTTCCCCATCCTCTAACAAAACACCGGTAATTTCTCTATCTTTCGTTAATAGTTTTTTTACTCCAACACCAGTTACTACTTCTCCTCCATATTCTTTAATCACTTTAGCTATTGCCTTAGGGATTTGATTAAGGCCGCCTAGCGGGTGGAACACACCATATTTATGTTCCATATAAGATAAAATACTAAACGCCCCTGGACATTCCCATGGTGACATCCCTAAATATTTTGATTGAAAAGTAAACGCTAGTTTAAGTTTTTCATCTGTAAAAAAGTCTCCAAGTACGTCGTATAAAGACCTTCCCAATGAAAGTTGCGGCAACGCTCTTAAAGTTCTTAAGCGAAAATAATCCAATAAAGAACTATGACGATTTTGAAGAAGTGGCATAAGTGCGTCTAGTTTCTTATCCGAATGCTTCATAAAGCGTTCATACCCCTCTCCATTGCCTGGGAACAGTTCTTCGATTTTCTTTCTCGTTTCAGGAACGTTTCTAGAAGGTGAGAAAATGACGTCAGAAAATCTAAGCTCATACATTGGATCCAGTTCCACTAGAGATAGGTAATCCTCAAGCTTTTTTCCTGCCGCTTCAAACAACTCCTCTAATATGTGCGGCATACTTAAGAAGGTTGGACCTAAATCAAATGTATAATCATCTAACTGAAATGAAGAAGTTCTTCCTCCTACATAAGGCTGTTTCTCAAACACCGTTACTTTATATCCTTGACTAACGAGCAGCATTGCAGCAGCCAATCCTCCTGGCCCTGCTCCAACAACAACAATATGCTTTCGAGCCATTTTACACCCCTCCACTACTAATCACACAAAAGTTATACAATAGTTATACAAACAGTATATTCGATAAGCGAAAATTGTTCAATTATAAAGCAAAAAAAAATAAAACTTACAATAAGTTTTATTTTTTAGCGGATTCTCTATTTAACTATTTTTATTTTTATAAAAAAGAGACGCCTTATACTAAGCGCCTCTGCGAACGATATTAATGTGCTGGGAAGAAAATCATTTGAATGATGAAGATGACACCAAACACATATAAAATAGGATGTACTTCTTTTCCTTTTCCACTTACTAATTTCATTAATGGATAGGTAATGAAGCCAATCGCAATTCCAGTTGCAATACTCGATGTGAGCGGCATTGTTAAAATAATCGCGAACGCCGGAAAGGCTTCGTCAAATGTTTTCCAATCAATCCGAGCTAAGCCCTCCATCATGAAGCAACCTACAATAATGAGTACAGGAGCGGTTATTGCTGGTAAAGACGAGATTGCTGCAATAGCTGGAGAGAAAAACATAGCCAGTATAAATAAAACCGCTACAACCACTGATGTTAAACCTGTTCTTCCACCTGCTGCTACACCTGATGACGATTCAATATAGGCACTTGATGGGCTCGTACCAAACGTCGAACCTACTGTCGTTGATAACGCATCTGCCATTAAAGCAGATTTCGCTCTAGGGAATTTTCCATCCTTCATTAATCCTGCTTGATCAGCTACTCCAATCATCGTCCCTGTCGTATCAAAAATCGTAACTAACAAAAAGGCAAATACAACGGTGTACAATCCGTGGGTAAACACTCCAGCAATATCTAAATCAAAGAATACAGGAGCAGGGGGTACAGATACGACACCTTCAAATTGAAGCATTCCAGTAAATAGTCCAACAACAGCTGTAATCACCATTCCAATAAAAAGGGCACCATTTATCTTTTTTGCCATCAATATTAATGTTAAAAACAAGCCAAGTATAGATAGTAGTGTGATAGGCTGATGTAAATCACCGAATGTGACCATTGTGTCTGGACTTGGTACGACAATACCCGCCATTTTCAAACCAATAAAGGCAATAAATAACCCGATACCTGAAGTAATTCCATATTTAAGCGAATTCGGAATCGCACGAATTAGCACTTCTCTTAATGAAGAGAATGTTAGTATAACAAATAAAATCCCTGCTAGAAAAACGGTTCCAAATACAACTTGGTAAGAAACACCATGTGTGGCAACGACACTAGCAAAATACGCATTCATCCCCATTCCTGGCGCAATTGCTATTGGATATTTTGCAAAAAGCCCCATATAAAGTGTCCCAACAACAGCTGCAATAATCGTTGCCATAAACACTTGATCAAACGGCACTCCAGCAGCTGATAAAATCGCTGGATTTACAACAATGATATAAACCATCGTCAAAAAGGTTGTAATCCCAGCAACGAACTCCGTTTTAACCGTTGTCCCACGTTCTTTCAAATTAAAAAACTTCTCCATAACCTAGACCTCCAATATTCGAAACGATTAGACGAAAAAAAAGCCCTAACTGTAAACGGGTAGTATCATGCACTCCCGTTCGTAGTTAGGACTTTACGGTTCCATCTAGAGACCCTCAAACCATATCATTGAGGATATACGAACAATATAATAATAGTTTCTATTTTTCATCACCTAGAGAATAATAATACAAACGATATCTTTGTGTCAACTATTAATTGTTCGTGTTTTTGTTGTGATTTTTAGAAAGTAAAAAATACTTAATGCCACAATGGATAGCACAACTAAAAACAAATAGCTCATGCCAAAAGCTTGGTTACCACCACTCCAAAATGGTAGTGCAATCGTCTGAAAAACCTGAAATTCTAATAGTTTTCCTGAAACAGAAACGCCAAAAGCTCCACCGATAAATTGACAAAGTTGGAGAACACCTATACTCGAAGCAAACTTTTCACTACTTAGATAATTAGAAAGGTAATTAGGTAAACCCATCGTAATGGATGAAAAACCTATACTGGAAATAAGATAAAAAAAGATAACAGTTATAGAAGTTAAATGACTCAATAAGGCAAATAAACTTGTTGAAACAAGTAATAGACTAATCCCAAACCCAATGATTGATGTAGAACCGATTCGCTCCATCATTCTGCCAATATAGATTGCAAGAATAGCAGATAACATGGCACCTGGGAATATAATCATTCCAATCATCGCACTAGAGGTATTGAATACTTTTGCTAAAAGTAATGGACTTAAAAATAAGAGAGAAAAGTTAATAAAGAAAATTAAGAAACCAATCAATACAATTGAGATAAATACTTTATTTGCTAAAAGGTCGGGTGGTATCATTGGATTTTTCACCTTTTTTATATGCAGCCAGAAGATAACAAAGAATAAGCTGCCAAGTAAAAAAATAAACTGACTAGTCGTTATAAAAATAAGGAGGGAAATGACTCCTATTAGTAAATAGATAAGTCCTAAAAAATCAATGGACTGAGCCGTTGATCGCTCTTTAGGTAAATTGTATAAATAAATCGGTAAAGTCAACACACCAACTAAACTAATGACAAATAAAAAAGACCAACCTAAATATTGAGTAATAATGCCGCCTATAAGTGGACCTAAACCAAACCCTAGTGTAGAAGCTGCAGATACAACGCCCATTCCCCGCCCCCGCCGTTCAATAGCGATATATCTCGATATAATGACGATACCTAGAGCAGCAACACAACAAGCACCTGACGCTTGAATTACTCTTGATAACAATAAAACTGTATAGTCTACAGCTAGAACGCCGGCAATCGAGCCAATTCCGAACAAGGAAAGTCCAACCGTGAATAGTGTAGATATCGACTTTTGTTGAGAAAGCTTACTATACAACACGGTTCCCACTGCAAATACAACCGAATAACTTGTTACGATCCACGATGCTGATGACGGGGTGAGTGAAAAATGAATGATAATCTCAGGTATCGCTACATTAAACATCGTTGTGTTCATAACGATAATGAGTACATTAATGAATAATCCGACATAAAGTAACCTCTCATTTTTCACCGTTATATGTTCTTTCTGTTCAGCAAGTTCCATTTCCCACCTCTTTTAACCCGATTTTTAGTTTTCCTAATATATATTATTATCAGAAAAGTACCTAAATCTCAATAAAATAGCAAAAAACAGGTGCTTATGACGTAAACACCTGTTTAGCTAAATTTATGTTGGATTTTAAACGTCCAGCTTATTGAGTAACGTTTTTAATTCAATAACCTCTTCCCTTGATAAAGTGAGTCCTTTACCCATTTTTTCATGATTTGGATCCCAATCACGCAGGTCAAACTTTGCTTCTCTTCCATTCCAACTAATTAAATTTAGTTCTTTTTTCCATCCTTTTGCATTTTCAGATAATACTCCGATATTTTTTTCAATTTCAAATTTAATTTCCGCCATTCAAATGCCTCCATAATGATCATTTTCATTTTCCTAGTATACCAGACCTTTTCTTGCATCATTCAATTCTTTAGTCAAAATTGCGTGACAGCTAGAGATAGCTCATCATTTTTATTTTGTAGAGGTGATCTTTAATAAGACTTTTAGCAATCGACAGGGTAATAATAAAGGTGCTACAGCCTAAAGCTTGGAGAAAATTATTGTTGGGGACATGCTTCGTTAAGAGGAGTTAAAAAGGTTTTCACTTGTGTAGACGTTTCTTTATTTTCTTATTTATTGGATATAATTTAGGTTTGTCACCTCCCAATTAATAATATATACTAAATAACTTGTTAATAGTTTTAAAGCTTTATTAAGTTTTTGTTGATACTATTGGTCTATTAGAATCGCTCATAATTTGTACTATAATGTCACTATGTGTATTTTTATTAAGGAAGGCTGGTAACAAAACATGTTTTGTCACTCGTGTGGGAATAAACGTTTAGAAACCGAAAGATATTGTCCAAAGTGTGGGACAGCATTTATGGAAAACCTAGACGAAGTTAGTGCAACTACTGAAGAAGACTCTTACTCTACTACTCTCCCACCTAAAAAACAACATAGCAAAGTAAAGACACTAACTTTATGGCTACTTCCTGTAGTAAGTATTCTTTTCGTTACGATTGGACTGATTTCATATTACTACTATGAAGCCTCAATTAATACTCAGATCGCATCATTAAATCGACAAATTGAATCTAACTTTACTGCAGGTGAATATGAAAAAGCGGAAAAGAAAATAGCAGAAGCACTTGAATTAAGAGAAATCACGATGTTTCAACAGTATCGAGATTTGGTTAAGTTAGCACTCCAATATGAACAGAAGTTACATGAGATTGATGACTTAATTCAATTAAATCAAGTCATTCAGGCGTCTTATCACATAAAGAATTTAAAAGAACATATGCATGAAACTAATTATCTTCCTTTGCTTCAACCGATCCAATTACGTTTCGAGAATACCGAGATTAACTTAACGGTAGCAGAAGCCAAAATGGAATTAAATGAGCTTGAAACCGTTGCAGAATTAGGACAGAAACTATCTAGCCTTTCTTCTTTTAATGGTGAAGAAGCGGAAAAAATAAAACAACAAATTTTAAATAAAATTGTTCAGCTTTCATATGAGAAAGCAGAAATTCATTTGCAAAAGCATGAATTTTCAAAAGCACTCTATGCGTTAGAAGCAGGACTCCAATATGCAATTAACGATGAAAAGCTCTTATCTTTTATTGATAGAGTAAACGATGAAAAACTAGCTTTTGAAAAAGCCGAACAAAACCGTCTTGAAGCAGCGATGGTTGCAGCAGCAAAAGAAGATTTAAAAAACCGAACCGAAGCTGTAGATATCACTTCGATTGATATTGAACTAGATGAGTTTGGAGACGTTTATCTCTCTGGTGATGTTATAAATAATGGAACAACAACCATTTATTCGATCGACATCCATTACTCTATCTTTAATGAAGACGAAGAACTAGTATCGGAATCGGTAACTTCTGTTTATCCATTTGAACTGGCACCTAGAGAAACAGGACGTTTTAGTCACTCTTACTATGGCGTATTTGAAGAATTAAGTGTTTCTGTTGAAAGTATAACTTGGCAGATTGACTAAAGGATGGTTTACAAATGAAAAATAAATGGATAGCTAGTATCATATCAACGACTCTCATTTGGGTACTTGGTATTTTAGCATATTTCTTTATCGCCGACTGGGTTCCAGCTCAACTTCAGGTCGAATCTATAATACTAAGTGAGTTAGAGGCATCTAGAGAAGACACAGAAGAGAAAAGTGTAAAAGAAATTATTCATCAAACGCAAAAATCAGTCGTTATGATTGAAGTTGAAAGGACTGGCTCAGTCGGTTCAGGTTTCATTTATAACAACATGGGCGATATTATCACTAACGCCCATGTTGTAGCAGGAACAGACGAGGTAAAAGTTAAGTTGGCCGACACAAGGGAGTACGATGGAACTGTTATCGGAATAAGTACAGACACCGACATCGCCCTCATTCGTGTGCCGGACATAAAAGACATTGAGCCTCTACCACTTGCAAAAGATTATCCCCCTGAGTTAGGTGATGAAGTACTTGCATTAGGCAGCCCGCTTGGTTATCAAAATACAGTCACAACTGGAATTATTAGTGGCGTTGAACGCAGCTTTGAAATTGATCACTATCATTACGAAAATGCCTATCAATTTTCTGCGCCGATTGCACCTGGCAATAGTGGTGGACCACTTATTTTGATTAAAAGTGGAGAAGTCATTGGGATCAACTCTGCGGCAACCGAGGTTGGTACGATTGGGTTTAGTATTCCCATTATCGATATCCTCCCTCTTGTTACGAGTTGGTCGGAAACACCAATGACATCTTTACCTTCAATGGAGTATTCGGTCAATGAAGATCATATTGCTTCATCTACAGAAAGCATAGCAACGTATCTAGTACAATATTTCTATGAAAGCATAGATCAACAAGATTTTGTAAATGCTTATTCATTGTTAGGAAATTCATGGCAATTGAATACGAGTTATGAACAATTTAGAGAAGGCTACTTAAATACACGTTCCGTCATTATTGATGACATTTATACTCGGACTGAAGGAGAAACAGTAACTGTCTTTGCGATTATACATGCGGAAGAACGTAAAGATGAAGAAGTAATAACTGAAAAATACAAAGTAGAATATCATGTTGGGTATGAGAATGATCAATTAAAGCTGATCAGCGGTACAGGGGAAATCATCGAGTAGCTGTTATGAAAAAAATTGATTAGTAGTTTCATTGACGAGCTCAGTATTATTATCGAAGAGTATATTATGTAGCAAAATAAAAACAGTGGTGTAAATCAAATGATGATTTTCACCACTGTTTTATTGAGGCCGTTTATATCCAGTTCTAGTCTAGGGATTAACTTAAACTCAGGTCAGAATCCAGCCTCTTGAACAAAGTGTAAGCGGACTCCCGAGCCCCTAATTGTGAAAAAAACAGAAGTCTCGAAGATTTAACGGACTCAGAAGCTCTTATTGACTAAAAAAATCAGTCTTTTACATGAAAAATGCTCAAATAAGGTCCTCTCAGTCCGCAAACAGCTGTAAAATGATAGATCTTATGAAAATAAGGTCCAGTGTGTCCGCCAAAAAAAGATTTTTTCTATTTCATTAGTAAACTCCTTGTCATAAACCGGTACTGATGAACAGGATGAACATTTATGTTTTTTTACGGATAAATATAAGGTTCCTTTGGTTTTTCTATAACATCTAACTGCTTGACTCGTATGATTGGAACTTCTTCATGACCATGTCTGCTCACGTTAATTATCCCTTTTACTCTTACCCAACTTCCCTCTGGAATTGCGACTTCTTTTTCAGTTTCAACTAAAAATCCAATTACGCTCGCATCCGCAACACAGTGTGTAATTAAAAATCGCCCAACGAACAGTTGATTATGGGATAAATTCTCCTCTTTCAAGACAAACCCATCAATGACTATTTCTCTACCCCGTACCTTTTCTGCATTTTCTGTGATCGCATAAAACTGCTGAGCAAAACTCGTTTTTTCCATGACAATCACATGCTCCTCATTCCCGCTCTCCAACAACTCAACTTCTGCCTTTTCAATAGGTAAACATATTTCTTCATCGACATGGTCCGAATGCAGATGAAAGTGACCCTCATGATCACCATGATGAATGTCTTGATTCAGCGACTGCTGTTGCATGAGTGCACCGCGATTGATAGCAATCGAAGCATCTAATGCATTTGCAGGCAGTAATAGGCCTGTTACAACAGGAAGACAAATAATCATATAAATAATTCCGTTACGAACCGTTACTCGGTTTGTAAAGGCATCGTCGTGATTGCATCCCCATGGGCCACAGTTTTCATGGAGGTCTTCTTCCTTTTTAGTGCTCCAAATTCGCGGAACTTGAATAAAGAAAAGGAACAAAAATAAAATAGATGCCACTTGGCTAAACCCAATATATTTAGGATTAATATAATGGGCAATCTCATCAAAGTAGTGTAATTTGAAAAGAAAACCTGCAAAGCTTAATAAAATTATTGCTCTAATTGCTTGATGAATATAAAAATACATAATCTCTACCACCCTTTATAAAAATGGATGAGCAATCATTAATACGCCTAACACTGTCACAGTAATGAGTAACATTAATACGATCACAAAGCGAAAACGAAATACTGCCAGCAACATCAATGAGTTTTTCAAGTCAAGCATCGGCCCATAAATCAGGAATCCTAGTAAAGAAGTTTGCGGAAATAGATGGCGAAATGAGGCAGCAATAAAAGCATCAGCTTCTGAACATAAGGATAGTAAAAAGGCAAGTCCCATCATGACGACCGTAGACATAAGAATACCTTCCCCTAGACCTAGTAATGATGCCGAAGAAACATAAGTTTGAATAAAAGCTGCTAAAAGTGCACCAATCATTAAATATTTTCCCATCTCAAAAAACTCATCGACTGAATGGTGACACATCGACTTTAACCGTTCAAATAAAGGAAGCTTTTGACTACTTTCAATTGGCATAGTAGCGTGAGACCATCTAAACTGACTGCCTTTGTACAGCATACTAATTAAAGCACAAATGATAAGCGCAATCACTAGACCCAAACCCATTCGTAATAAAGCCATTCGCAAATCATTCCCAAAGGCCATATACGTTGAACCTACAACGATCGGGTTAATGAGTGGTCCAGTTAAAAGAAAACCAACTCCTGCAAATATGGGAACACCTTTTGCAACTAAACGACGTACGATTGGAACAATTCCACATTCACACGCAGGAAAAAGAGCCCCAATAAAACAACTGGCTACGACAGCGAGCACTCGATTTTTAGGTATCCATCGACGTATATGTTCCTCAGTTATAAAGACTTGGATCAGCCCGGCAATGAATACACCAATTAAAACGAAAGGAATTGCTTCTATTAATATACTTAAAAAAATGGTGTTAAAAATTAGTAATGAAGCGGGCAAACCTTGTCCTTGTTCAGCCAAAACAGGGCTATAAAAAATTAAAAAAGATACAAGGCCAAGCAAAATAAATCCCGTAATCTCAACTAAATAGGGGTTCGTACCTCTTTGCATAAAGTATCCTCCAAATTAATTCATTATTAGAGGTTGTTCAAAAAGTCCGGGAAAAATCTCTCTCGAATTTCTTTGTCAGCTTGCTCTTCCGCGCTTCACGTATTAATACCATACGCTCAAGTGCTCGGAGACTACGCTTTCACGAACTTCTCGGATCTTTTTGTCCTCCTTTTTGAACACACATTATTAGAGGTATATGCGGACAAGACTAAAACATTCCTGTAAAAAAGAATAGTTCTGATTTAGAGTTTTTACTTTTGTAATTTTTTATTAGATAACTACTAACGGTTGATTGGTGTGTTTCAAAGAGGTGTTGCTACATGTGAGAAGTTGTTGTATACGGGGTGAACTATCTAGCAGATGGCAAAAAAAGCGGGACTAACAGTATAGTTAGTCGCCGCTTGAATACTATTGACCGCTTAACTCGGATCGAACCTGTTGAATTTCTTGCGGTTGTGCAGGAGCTGCAGGCTTATAATATCCTCTTTGTTTTGCTGCATTGTATACTGTATACTGACGCGCTTCGTCTTGGTTTCTCATTTGTTGAATAGTTTGACGAAGTTGCGGGTTGTCCGTTTGCGAAATAACGTTAGCATACGTTGTTAAACTAGCGTTAATCATTGATAAATAATCATTCATCATATCTTTTTCATTCATCGTATTACCCTCCTTATTGCTGATTTA
This sequence comes from Alkalihalobacterium sp. TH-98, assembly GCF_057473385.1. NCBI lineage: Bacteria > Bacillati > Bacillota > Bacilli > Caryophanales > Bacillaceae > Alkalihalobacterium > Alkalihalobacterium sp. TH-98. Next base: position 154,807 of record NZ_JBYCKM010000009.1, read on the forward strand.
AAAATGACATCAGTTGTTGTTTCGAGTTTCTAGCCGCTTGTGCATCATTTTGTAACATTTGTACGATTTGCGGATCGTTACAATTTGCAGCATACGCATCAAGCTTTTTAGCAACCGTTTCATGTCCCCCAATTAAGTGGCGAAGGTTTTGTAACTCTAACTCATTAAGTTGCATGGTAAGTCTCCTTTCTCTATGTAATCCTTACACCATTAGTATTTAAAGAAAAAGGAAAATTATGTACTTGTAATCAACCAAAATAAATATAAAAAACGGCACCATAAAAAATGGTGCCAGGCACCTTTAGTTCACTAAAGGTGCCTGGCACTGGATTTGCCATTGGGTCGTTAGTTCATCTTTGTTTAGATCGATCCCGATTACTACTAAATAATGTTCACCTGTATAGGTGGTAGGTTCCCAGGAGGTTCTTTTAACAACATGTTGCATTAAGAAGGTTTGGTTTTTACCTGCTAATGGAATGTACCCTTTTGCCCTTAAAATGGATGATTTATATCTTTTTAGAAATTTCTCAATCTCTTTTTCTCGGATTGGCTGTGGAATAGGTAGTGATATGGTTTGAATACGAGAATAGGACTTCTTATGTTCATGTTTTTCCTGTTTACCTTCTTGACTTTTCTTATTAAATGTAACTCTTATTTCCTGTCTAGGTCTTTTCTGCTGAATGGGGTTTAAGACTGAGTCAAGGTCAATTTCACTGTAGTTTGTAAAACAAATCTCTGCTTTGTTATTTTGTTTCCTAAGTATCTTGTTAATCTTTGTTTTTCTTGCCGAGTCCACTAAATCAATCTTATTTATAATTAATAAGTCGGCTACTTCCGTTTGTCTTTTCACTGTTTCAACAAGATTTCGATCAGCTTCAAAGATGCTGTTATAATCTAATACATTTTCTGCATCTAATAAAGTGATGACTTGTTGAAGACTCAACCGGTCTATAAATTGAGGCTCAGTCAAAGAATCCGCTATCTCTTCAGGATTTGCTACACCCGTTAATTCGATGAAGATCACATCTGGCTTTTGTAATAATAATTTTTCAATGCTTGCAACAACCTCACCTTTTTTATTACAACAGATACAACCGTCTAGTAACTTTTCGACCACTTGTTCTTTTCGATCATTTGAAATAATAGCACCATCTGTATCTGTACTTCCTAGCTCATTCATCAATACTGCTGGTTTTAACTGACGCCGTGAACATTCTTCTAATAGCCGAAGTAATAACGTCGTTTTTCCACTTCCTAAGAAACCACTTAACACAAAGACAGGAATTTTAGCCACCGGAATTCATCCTCTCTAAATTCGTTCGCTCTAATTCCTAACTATATTCAATTTAAATAAGAATTATTCCGATTAAATACAAGCTCATAACCTTCGTTAATGCCCAAGAGAAGCAATTCAATTCTAATGTTTGGGGCACCACGAAATGATGGCTACATGAAAATGGTGATCATAGATGTACTTTCCGTCTTTAAATTGAACAAACTTACTTAAAGACTTTTCAACATCCTCCAGTTTATAGTCAACGGTAAGGATTTTACTTGTATTTTCTTTAAGTAATTGTTCATAGTTAGAAAATTCGTAAGTTCTTGTTAAAGGTAACATCTTACAATTGGCGTATATACCTAAGCTATAAAGTAACTGAAGTAAATCAATATAATCTCTACGGGGATGCTTTACCTTATAACCATACTTTTCATGCAGTACTTCGTAATGAGGTTGAATAGGTCCTGTTGTCATACCAATAACAGCCAACCGTTTTGCCTGTTGATTAATTAAAGATAGAGCTTTGGTAATTTTGTTCATCCGATAAAAGCAGTTAATTCCAAAGACTACATCGTAGTGCTGTTGATGCTCGAACTTCATTTCTTCCCATTTATGGTGGAGGAATTCTACATTTGTCCTTTTGCGCTTTCGACAAGCTTCCTTTAAATAATCTAGAATAGCTTTGGAACTATCAACCACAGTTAACCTTTGTACCTGTTCTGCTAAAGAAAATGTATAATTTCCCCATCCTGGTCCAATTTCTAGAATATGTTCTTCAGCACCGAACATCGAAGATAAGGCACCAAATATTTCTTTTACATACCGGTCAGGCACTTCCTGATTTTCTCTTTCCTTTAATATCTTCTTCCAGAAAGCTTCTTCCGTAAGATCATCCACCATTCTTTCTGGAAGTTTTCCTTCCCAGTCTTTCATTCCATCTTGCCACTGTGCTTCATAATTCTTTAACCTATGATCTCGTATGTTCATTAAAGTTAACCTCTTTCTTACTTATAGACCTTCAATCTTTGGGCCCTTCAACAGTGATTTTCATACCAAGATGAGTCTGCTCTATAAACGCTTCTACACCATAAACCTCACGTAAACTTTTCTTTGTTAAAACTTCGGTTGGAGATCCTTCACTCCACACTTTTCCTTCTTTAAGCAGATAAATCTTATCCGAAAACCTTGTAGCCAGCTCCAAGTCATGTAACACCAGAATAACTAATTGTCCTTTTTCATCTGCTAGCTTTCTCGTTAACTGTAACACTTCAAATTGATACCTAATATCTAAGGCTGAAGTTGGTTCATCTAGCATTAAAATTTCTGCTTCTTGAGCCAAAGCTCTAGCTATTTCAGCTTTTTGTCGCTGCCCACCGCTTATTTCATCTAAATAGCAATGAGCAATGTCTTCTATTTCAAGTTCTACCAAGATATCATTTACAATTTGTAAATCTCGACGTTGAACTCCCCATTTTATATAGGGTTTTCTGCCTAATAAAACCTTTTCCATTACCGTCAGGGGAAAGGTTTGTCCGCTTGATTGTGGGACATAACCAATTAGTCTCGCACGCTCTTTTAGGGAATAATCATTTAACTCTTTATTTTTTATTGAAACGGCTCCTTTGTAACGATAAACTCCTGCTAAACACTTTAATAGAGTTGACTTCCCAGCCCCATTAGGTCCAATAATAGTCGTAACCTTACCTTGTTCAAATGTTGCGAATATAGACTGTAGAACGTTTTTATTTCCTAACTTCATTGATAAACCTTTAACTGAAATATTCAAATGACCACCTTCACGACCAATAATCTTTCTTTTTACGTAACAATAAATAAATGAAAAACGGAGCACCAATCACGGATGTAACGATGCCAACTGGTATTTCAATGGGAGAAAGAACGGTTCTAGCAAATGTATCCGATAATAAAAGTAAAATAGCACCAACTAAACATGAACAAGGAAGTAGAAACCGAATATCGACACCAATTAAAATTCTACTTATATGAGGTGACACTAATCCAATAAATCCAATAATTCCCGTGAAAGCAATGGTTGCTGAGGCAATAAATGTTGAGATTAGTAATGCAGATAACCTTAATCGTTTCACATTTACTCCTAAAGATTTAGCTACTTCTTCACCTGAACTTAAAGCATTTAAATCCCATGATATTTTTAATAACAATAAAAAACCTATGAGAATAAGAGGGAATAGAAACTGAATTACAGACCAGCTAGCACCCCAAAACCCTCCCATGAGCCAAACAACTAGATCTTTTAAGGCTTCATTATTTGAAAAATACTTCAGTGTTGATACGGCAGCAGAAAACAGTTGACCAATAGCGACACCAGCTAAAATTAATACCGTTGTGGATCCATTTTTAACTTTTGCAATACCATATACAGCAAATACAGCAATACAACCGAAGATAAACGCATTTACCGCAATTAACCATTGTCCACTTGCAACTACATTTAAGCCAAACACGCTGGTCCCTAATACAATAGCCAAAGCTGCTCCGAAAGCGGCTCCACTAGAAACACCTAACGTGAATGGACTTGCTAATGGATTACGTAAAATGGCTTGCATAATTACCCCAGCACTGGCTAACGCCATACCGGTTAGAACCGCCATTACAATTCTGGGCAAACGAATTTCAAACAATATATATCCATTTATGCTTAGTTCCCCATTAGAGATGAAATCTAGAATAAGTGAAAATAATTCACTATAAGTTAAACTTACTGTCCCTACGCGAACAGAATATAAAATTGACAATAAAAATATAAGAAGTAAGCAAACAAGTAAAACAACTTTCTTCTTGGTAGAGGCGTGATAATACGCCTCTATACTTTTTTCACTCTTTACAAATTCCATCTACAATAACCTTTCTCTATTGTTTTGGTGAATAAAACCAAACCCCTTTATACTCAACACCTAACCATCTTTCGAAATATTCTTGTGCGTACTGTTCTGGCTCAATATCCTTAAAACGATCCGGATATAAGTCTTTAGCTAATTGAAGCACACCTATATATCGCTTGTCTGACCCAATAAAATTCGTATGATAAATGAAAATATCTTCGTTTTGATAGGCTTTTAATTGTGGAACAGAGGTAGTATTAATAATATTTTCATACACCTCTTTATGTTCAGTAGTGTCGATTGTTTCATAACCTCCTAGCCACGTTCCATGTAAAGTTAGTACTTCTGGATTGATTTCTACTACATATTCTTCATCTACTAATATCGTCGTAGACTCTTCACTGGCATCCCATTTCACATCAGCAGCATCCAACCCGCCTGCTAATATCGTTGCATACCCTTCACCAACTCCAGGGGTGCCCTCAATCGTTTCACTTGGGAAAATCCGATAACCTCCTTGGGAATTAAGAAAACCAACAGATAAAGCCATAACACTTTTTCTTTCGTCTTCTGGAATTTCTTTTACACGATCTTCTAATTTCTTTTCTAATCCTGTTTTCCATTCTAAAAATTCATTAGCTGTTTCTTCTTTTTCAAACAACATACCTAGAATAGCGAGTTCTCGATCCATTTGTACAGGCAAGTAATTATTTAATCGGACAACTTTTATCCCAGCTGGCTCTAACTTCTCTTCTAACATTGAATCCGGACGATTTGTATATGTAAAAACGACTTCTGGTTCTAAACTTAGAATCTGCTCTAAGTTCACTTCGCTAGTTTTACCTACGTCTGGTCTATCACCAAAACCTAAGTAAGGATTATTCTCAACAGTAGTGTCACCTGTCGCGATAATTTGTTCATTTACACCTAATACTTTTAAAGCTTCTGCTGTGTTTCTATTTAAAACAACCACACGCTCTAAAGGTAGTTCTAACGTTATTTCGCTTCCTGCACTATCTTCAAATGTCACAGTTTGTCCGCTTTCTACGTGATCTACACTCAGGTCTACCTTGTTTTCATCATGGTTTATGACTTCTTCGCTGTCTGCTGAACATCCTAATAAACTAAAAATCATAGATAAACCAAGTAATAATACAATAAACTTTATTTTCATTACTATTCCTCCTCCTAGTATTTAATAAGTTATAGCAATTTCGTTTTACGTCATCACTTTCTGTAGTTGCTTTTTCAATGGTTTTATAAAAGGTAATGTGTAAAACTAAAAAAACTCTTTCGGATTCGAAAGAGTTTATCAAATAAACGGCATAAAAAATAATATAGCAACTTCACAAACTTTACCTATCAAGCCATATATGCCGTTTCAACATCTCACCCCCCGAAGATTCGAAACTAGAATGATAGGCAGGTCTCCTGACTTGTGCTTCACCTTACTTTGAGCCTTCCCATATATGGACCGATAAAGCGACATATACAGTGGTACCCTCATTTCATCTGCACTTACAGTTGCGGGGACAGTCTTGGATTTACACCAAATTCCCTATTAAGTCTATTAGACACCTATTTTTCTAATTATTGTATAAAGTTAATTGAACAAGTCTATAATAGTACAATTTTTAAAAACTATCAATCTTTTATGTCGATTGTAAATTCCAATGAAACGGATCTTCTAATGCCTGCCAATCACTCGCCATTTCAGAATCTGTCAATAAGCACCCGTCTAAGTCTTTTATTATCTCCTCTACATCAAGGTCAGTACCTATAAAAACAAGCTTCGTGTGGCGATCACCGTATTCAACATCCCAATCTTGTAATAAATGCGGGTTTTCATTTAATATTTGCTTCTGTTCTTCAGCGGAAAGACTCGCTACCCAATAAGTAATCGGTTCAATCGACACCGACGGACCTGCCTGGGACATGAGGAGCGCTAGATTATTTCGAGTTGCACACCATGCAATTCCTTTTGCTCTTACAATGTTTTTAGGCATAGATTGACACCAATTTTGAAAACGAACGGAATGAAACGGTTCTCTTCTAAAATATACAAAAGAGGATATCCCATATTCTTCTGTTTCCGGTGTATGTTGCTCATGTCCAGCGGTCAATTCACGAATCCATCCTGCTGAATTGCTTGCTTCTTCAAAATTAAATAATCTTGTATTTAATATTTCACTAGGGTCTATTTCAGCTCTTACACTTCGTATGATCTTTGCTTTCGGTTGCAGGGTAGTAAGTACTTGTTCTAATTTTTCTAATTCTTCTTCTGTTACTAGATCACATTTATTTACTATTAGTACATCACAAAACTCAATTTGATCAATCAGTAAATCTGCAATCTCTCTCGTGTCATCCTCTCCTAAAGCTTCCTTACGATCTAGTAAACTATCTCCTGAACGATAATCTTGCCAAAAACGATTGGCGTCTACGACTGTTACCATCGTATCGAGACGACAATATTGTGTTAAATCAATATTGAGTTCTTCATCAATATATGAAAATGTCTGTGCAACAGGTGTCGGTTCACTGATTCCAGTCGACTCAATTACGATATAATCAATATTCCCGGCTTTCGCTAATTTCTCTACTTCGATTAACAGGTCTTCTCTTAATGTACAACAAATACAGCCATTGGACATTTCAACTAACTTTTCTTCCGTTCGTGATAACTCCCCGCCTTGCTTAATGAGTTCAGCATCAATATTAATTTCACTCATGTCATTTACAATGACAGCTATTTTTAAACCATCACGATTTTTGAGAAGATGGTTTAGCAGTGTTGTTTTTCCTGACCCTAAATAACCACTTAAAACCGTTACTGGAATGGGATTTTTCATCTATTGCTCCTCCTAATTATATGTAGCGTTTAGTAGTCGTTACAGTTTTTTAGAAACTTTCATAACTAACTGTTCGTCTTTTACTGTACCAATTACAGTTCCTTCTGTTCTTTCAAATCCTGTGCCATTATGGTAATGGCTTATTTTATCTTTCAATGTCGTACCTGCTAACAGTGAGTCAATGAATGAGGAGCATCTTCACTAGTCATCTCCTTATACCAATAGCTTTCTGGATATTGGATGACAACACATTTATCATGACAACGACCATTACAAAGAGTTCTCGTTGTATGAATGACATTATCTAGATCCCTTGCAGTTATTTCATGTCTAACCGATTGAGTTAGTGCTTCTGCTCCTGCTTTATTGCAACTACTTCCATTCCATATCAGCAAATGATGTTGTGTGTTTGACAAGTTCCATGTTGCCATCCTTTCACCCCTATTACTTATTTAAGAATTCTTCTACTCCTATGGATGTACTAAAATGTTATGAAAAACAAATCGATTATAACACACAAATCGTAACGATTACTATTTATATATTATTATTTCTTATTCCTACCTGAAGAACACGTTTTTGAACTAAGTGAGTCTCCTCTCTGCAACTTCTCTAATTCTTCCTCAATCTCATCTCTATTTAGATCTTCTCCAATAAACACGAGCATGGGTTCATACTTTTTTTCAGAGGCGTACCTTTCAAAGATCGGCATTCTATATGCGTAGTTAAATAAATAGAGTCCAGGAGTTTCTGTTAAATAAATAAACCCTTTCACTCGATGTATCTGCCCTTCAATCTTCTCTAACCATTGCAAAAAAGAAACTCGATCAATCGGTTGGTTTACTGAAAATGAAATCGTCCTTAAGTGTAAATGGTGATGGACATGTGCTTTTTCAATCTCGTAAGATCTTTCACTACTTTCTACTACACGATCATACAAAATTGAGAGATTCATTTTTGCATATGTAACAATTGAAATCGTTGCTTGCGTATTGATGTTTTTAACACTTTCTAGCACTGCTGCTATTTCATTTTCATCTACTTGATCCACTTTATTAACAAGTACAACATCTGCATGTTTCACTTGTTCAATTAAAAGCTTTCTAAGTTTAATACTCAATCTATTTTCCACCCACTGTTTAGCGTTAATAACGGTTACAATACATCGTATTTCAACTTTACTAACTAAGGTTGGATGTGTGCATGCTTCAAGTATTTCTAATGGATGTGCAGCTCCAGTAGCTTCTATTAGAATAAGGTCTAATTCATATTCTTCAAGCATTTGGCTCAAATGCAAGCTTAATTCACCTTGAAGTGTACAACAAATACAACCATTCAACATCTCTTTTAAAGGCGTATCTATCGGTACCGCTGCGGAGTCTATACTTACGTCCCCCAATTCATTCATTAATACGCCTAGCCTTCTGCCATTCTTTTGCTCAAGCTCAATTACTTCTTTCAATAGCGTACTTTTTCCACTTCCTAAAAACCCACTTAATATAATTATTTCTACTTTTTTACTCAATTTCTCTAGGCCTCCTTTCCTTTTCATCTAACCCCTTATACGAACATGTAGATATAATAGACTAAATGAATAACCGTTTCACAAGTAGTGACCTACTCATGAAACGATATTGGTTATGCTGAAACACAATTATTAAATTGTTCTTGAAACCATTGTTCATCTAGATTGGTTCCAATGACAACCATTTCACTTACTCTTTTCTCGTCTTTTTTCCACTCTCGGTCAGCTGTGCCTGCAAAAAGCATGTGAACACCTTGAAAGATTACACGCTTGTCTAAATTTTCAATATTAAAAATCCCTTTATATCGATACATTTGTGGTCCAAGCTCAGCCAACAAACTGTTCATCCACGCTTCTACTTTTGGTAAACTCAATGGCTTTTCGGACCGTAAAACAAATGCCTTTACATCGTCACCATGATGATGGTGATGGTGGTCATTTAATAAATCAGGAGTAATTTCTAGTTTTTTATCAAGATCAAATGAATATAGATTTAATATTTTATTTAAATCTACATTACTTTGCATTGCACGTTCTATTCGAGCTGTAGAGTTCATTTTTTTTAATCTTTGAATTACCGATTGGATATGTTTTTCATCGACTAAGTCGACTTTATTTAAGATTAATACATCTGCAAATGCTACTTGTTTTTGTGCTTCATGTGATTTGTTTAACTGTTCATGAACATGATACGTATCGACAAGAGTAACGATCGAGTCTAAATGATAATATTCTGACAGCTCTGGATCTACAAAAAAGGTTTGGGCCACTGGTCCAGGATCAGCAAGACCTGTCGTTTCAATAACTACTCGATCAAAATTAAGGTCCATTCCGTCCCTATCATTTCTTCTCTCTTTTAGATCATGTAAGATGCGAATTAAGTCGCCCCGAACCGTACAACAAATACAACCATTGTTCATTTCAAAGATTTCTTCGTCTGCACCAACAACAAGTTGATTATCAATACCTACTTCGCCAAATTCGTTTACAATCACAGCGATCTTCTGTCCATGGTTTTCCGTTAAGATGTAGTTCAACAAAGTCGTCTTTCCAGCCCCTAGAAAACCTGTTAGTACAGTGACAGGTACTTTCCCGTTATTCTTCATATCAATCACTCCTTTTAATTATATCTCGTATTTCACCACCTATTTTAATCGTAACCATTACGATTAAAACTTCTAAAAAAAGAAAATAATTGCTTTATATATAATTAATAAACTAAATGCAGAAATGATCGATGTTAAAGCTTGTTTCGAAGAATGCTTTAGTGCATATAGAAAGCCCATTTCTTTTCCAATCGCCCACATAGTTACTAAGCATGCAGACAATGTAGATGCTAAATAAACTAGCAAAAACAATTCAACTGTCGTGATTGAAGCTAATAATTCACCGCCACCTTGGTTAAATAAAAGCATGCCATCTTTTCGAATGACTGAAAAGAGTAATCCCACACTTGCAGCAGCAGGAATGGATAATAGTGATAAGACCGGTTCTACCATTTGGGATAATTTAGCGATTAACCCTAAACCATCAAGCAGTGCAGCAATGATGCAAATTACTAAAAATATCGGCATCGCTTGAAGAAAGAATTGAGAAACCGTACCTTTTATTTTTCCAAAGAATTGTTTAAGACTACCTGTGCTGATTGGTGTTGCAGGATAAAAGTAATCAGCTGCTTTATTGGCAGATGGATAACAAAGTTTAGTGTGCAATGCACCGACAATGATTAAAACAAACAAGTATGGGATAAAAAGCCACGGCTTCCCACCGACACTAAAAATAGAAAGGGTAGCACCAATTTGATAACTGCATGCAGAACCAAAAGATATCATGGATATACACTGTTTCCTCGTACAAGCGCTGCATGATTTTGTTTGAAGAACCGCGACAACGTTACATCCGTACCCCGTTAGTACAGGAATAAAATCTCTTCCACTTAAACCAATTCTTCTTAAACTGGGTGTAATTTCACTTGTAATTTTATCCTTAAGGCCTACTTCCTCGGTAAAAGCAATACTCATCCCAACAAATAAAACGACTGGAAAGGCCCATAAAAACGAATACATTCCCAGTGTAAATAAACCAAAATCTCCAACTAAAACTTGTTCAATTAGATACGGAGTATGCGAGAATACCTGTTCTAATGGTTCTATAATTGCTCCTTCAAACACTGGCTCTATAGCGCTTGCGAGCATATAAGCAGCATATACAGGAAGTCCGTAAACACTAATCACTAATAATAAATAAAACAACACTTTCCCGTTCGTAAACGGAAATTTGGGGAATTTATATGTTTTTTTATTAAAAGAGTAGGAAGCCGTTTCTTTCCTTAATTCACTCATTACGTTGAAGCCTCCTTTAATGAATACAGTAAATAAAATACCCCCTCATAATAATAGAGGGGAAAAACTCTTCTAGCATTGACACGAATTGTCACAACAAGAAAGATCATCAAGCAACATATTCGATTTACGATAATGCTCAAATAACTCTTCATTTAATTCCATGCCTAATTTCTCACCTATTTCTTTAGCTACAACTGCAAAGCGTTGGCGGAATTTATAAATGAAACAAAAAATTACATCTTGATGCCGAACTTGTGGTCCAACTAAAAACAAACCTTCAGAAACCGTTGATTCATCCTTATCACTTAACTCGATAATGTTATTTTCATCATAATAAAAGTGCTCGATAATTAAGGATAAACTACTTTTAAAACCTGTTCCTAAAATAGGACGTGCAGAACTGAAAATCTCTTCTCCATTTTCCAAGAAAACGGTATAGCCTTCATCTGCTTGTTCGACTTTTACAACTTTACTTTTTCCTCTTAAGATCAGGTCTTCACAATCCATCACTTCTTCAAGACGGTCAAAAGTAAACGGCGACAATGATATACTTGGGTCTGGATGATCATCTGACCAGACTTCTTCTTTAGCTAAGACCGTTACTTGTTTTCCATAATGCATTAGATTGATTGCAGCATCGATTGCACTTTCATAACCGCCTATAACGATTAGATCATCTTCTTCGATCTCCTCCCAAGAAGCAACCTCACTGTTATGTAAACATAGCTCCGCACCTGGAAATACATTTTTATTTGGATACTGAAACTCTCCCCCAGCCCAAACTACAAATTGAGCATTATACGTGCCGTCATTGGTTTGAAGAACGAACCCTTCCTCAACTTTATCTAACTCAGTGACATTAACACCGAATTTAATAGGAAGCTTAAAGTGGTGTGCGACAGCCTCTAAATACTCTGCATATTCCTCTCCACTTAAATGTTCAGTTTGAAACGTATAACCTGGAGAGGTTGAAGGTACGACAGCATTTAAGTCTAGTAAGCCAAACCCATGCCCTGGGAATGATGGCGTTAATAAGCGCATTTCTTCTGGCCACTTTTTAAATGAGCTTCCGATATAGTCACGATCTAAAATTACAAAGTTTTTCAATCCCATTTGCATGAAAATTGAACCTATCCCGACACCTGCAGGACCTGCCCCAACAATAATAACGTCATAATGACTTGTATTTTCCAAAATCCATCACCTCTCGAAATAAACCGTAACTATTACGATTTTACGATTAATATTATCTTTTCTTCCTTCTCTTTGTCAATTTAAGCATTTTATTTTCACTATTACGCTAATGATATTATAATATATAAATCAGAATAATTCCTATTCATTTATTCATAAAGGAGACAACAATGGAAACAAACATTTTCCCTAATAAACAAGAACGTCACAAACGATTTGGATCAGTACCTCCTGTAAAAGGAGACAAGCCTCTAAACAAAGAGGATATGACTGATCTTCAAAACACACCGAATGACTTTTTATTCGCTATTGAATCAGTGGGGATTAGTAATGTAAAACATCCCCTTATTATTGAATCGGATTACAAACCGAGCCAGCAAACAACCGTTGGAACATTTTCACTAACAACGGGTCTTCATCAGATGAGCAAAGGTATTAATATGAGCCGATTAACAGAGCTCTTACAGGAATACTACTTAGAAGGTTTTAATGGAACGTTTGACCGCCTGTACTCATTTACGAGAGAGTTAGTTGAGCGCATGGAACAATCTAGCGCCCAGATAGCCGTACAATTTCCTTGGTTCTTTGAACGAACAAGTCCTTCCCTTCAGAAATCTGGATTGGCGCATGCTGAAGCTTTTATGAACGTTGATTATGATCATGATAACGGGTTTAGCCATGAAGTGGGCATTACAGTAGCTGTAACAACACTTTGTCCTTGTTCCAAAGAAATTAGTGAATATAGTGCACACAATCAACGTGGATATGTGACGATTAAAGCCAAATTTTATAACCCGATTGAATTAAAACCAGATTGGAAAGTGACCCTGCTTGAAGCTGCCGAAACAAATGCTAGTTCTATGCTGTACCCAGTCTTAAAAAGACCCGATGAAAAAGCAGTAACTGAAAGAGCTTATGAAAATCCGCGATTTGTGGAAGATATGGTTCGCTTAGTTGCCGCTGACTTATATGAAAATGAGGATATCAAGTCCTTTACGGTTGAATGCCGAAATGAGGAATCGATTCACATGCATGATGCGATTGCACGGTTAACTTATACAAAAGAATAAATAAAAAGGTGACGCACTGCCTTATAAAGATAATTATTTATAGGATCAGTAAGTCACCTTCTTTTTAATTATTACTTTCGTATTCGGGTTCATCACCAACAGCCCGATCTAAAGCCTGCCAAGCCATCAGTGCACAATTATGACGAGCTCTTAACTTATGTACACCTTCTAACGAGTAAGCATCCCCAAGATCTACTTCTTCTGAAATCTCTCCGTTCCGAATCAGCGCTTCCATTGCTTGGCGTAAGTTTGCTGCTTCTCTTAAAGACACTCCTTTTAGCAGTTCTGTCATCATCGAAGCAGAAGCCATACTTATACTACACCCTTCTCCAATAAAAGAAATATCTTCTATCTCTTTTGCCTCCGAAAGTTTTAAGAACAGTGTCATTACATCGCCACATGTCGGATTTTTATAATGTAGCTGTTTAATCTGTTCACCTTCTAACTTCCTATGATTGCGACGATTTTTCGAATGGTCCACAACTAATTGTCGGTACAGTTGATCTAACATTTGCAATTCCCCCCTACAGCTTCTAAATGTATATTACGTACAAAAATAGTAATAATTACGATTTGTTGTTTATATTATACTCATGCATTTCAAATTCGTCTAATCAACTGCATGATAACCCCATAAAAAACACCCCTAACAAATGGAGGTAACTTTAGTAGGATTATTTTGTAAGGATTTTATTTTTTTATGAGCTAAAAATACAGATTATTATTTTTTCCTTGAGAGCACAATCAATTTGATAGGATAGAATGAACTTCTCTAATTGAATATCAAACTTTACTATCATTTTTTGTTCGTCTGTTACTCTTTTATGCTTATTGTTGAATAAAAATGATAATTATTATCAATAATAAGTATGCAGAGGATCAAAAACAAATGTCTGTCTTATATGAAATAACAATGCACCTTCTGTATGAATAAAAATTTATATTATTATACTGTTTTCTTTGTATCAATTTTCTAAAATGAAAAAAGGACAACCGTTAAGCTGCCCTTCAACTTGGAACCATAAATTAGATACCTGGGTCAAACGTTTTACAGTCTGTTTCTTCTTGTTTCTCAGCTCTTTTACCTGTGTGACTAACTACGTAAATTCGGTCAGCCGCACATTTGTTACCTTCTTCATTATACTTACAGTTTTTCACTTCACATAATACATCTACTGCCATCGTCTACACCCCCCTCCATCTTTATCATGATCTTTTCTTTGCTTTTTCATACTTTTTTTAGTACGACTTTACTTTACATGTTAGATACTGTAAAATTATTTCCAAGCCTTAAATAGTAATGATTTCGATTATCATAGTAAAGAAGGAGAGAATAAACATGGCAAAAAAATCGAATGTTGTAAAAGAAATTAAGCGACAAGAAATGGTCGCAAAATACGCGGAATTAAGAAGAGAATTGAAAGAAAAAGGTGATTATGAAGCTTTAAGAAAACTGCCACGTGACTCATCACCCATTCGCTTAACTCGTCGTTGCGAAATGACTGGCAGACCTCGTGGTGTATTAAGAAAATTCAAATTGTCTCGTATTGCGTTTAGGGAACTTGCTCATAAAGGTCAAGTGCCTGGTGTAAAAAAATCAAGCTGGTAATCTCAATTCGAATAATAATTAGGTGGTGACTATACGTGAATAAAGTCCCCATAACTGTAATTACTGGTATGATAGGCGCAGGAAAAACGAAAATCAGTAATCGTTTGATACGCGATAAAAAAAGCAGTAATTGTAAAGTACAAGTACTCGTGTACTACCCAGATACAATAACAGTAGTTGAAGATATATCGACAAAACGCCAGTACAGGAAGTTACCACATCAAGAACAGCCTGCAACATTAATAACTACTCAAGACCAGTTAATTAGCGAAATGATTTCTTACTCTAAAGCCAATCAGAGCATAGACGAACTTATTATTGAATTGGCTGCAGGAATTCCGCCTCAATTATTTGCAGAGGAACTTTATCAATTACTCGAAAAGTTTAAGATGGATAAAACATTTTATATTCAATCGATCGTTTCTGTCATTGATGCTCAACACTTTTGGTTTGATTATACTTCAAATCATTACATTCTTTACACTAGTGACAATAACAGGATGGAACAAACTTTTGCTGAGGCACTGATTTCTCAAATTGAATTTTGCAGTCATATTGTAATCAACAAATGTAATTTTATAAGCAAAGAAAGTTTAGATGAGACTGTCTCGTTTATAAAGAAACTCCAGCCAAAGGCACAAATTATTTTTTCAGCAGATGGTCAAGTAGCCAGCCAAACTTTTCATTCAGTAAACGATGTCGACCTTCATCAAATTAAGTCAAATATCGGTTGGAAACTTGAATTAAAAAACAATTCTTCTACTCTAAATTTAGTCGTGAAATATGGTATAAATTCTTTTATATACGAAAGCCATTCCCCTATTCAATTAGAGAAGTTAGAAGAGTGGTTTCGAACGTTTCCTTCAGAAATATTGCGTTCAGCTGGTTACCTACGGACATATTCAGAAGCGCATGGTTTAGAACTCCTATATTTCTCACAAGTGGGAGCATCAGTTATCATTGAAACAGTAGACGAACATTGTACTGATACTACTGCTAGATCGAAGGTTGTGTTTTTTGGTTTTGACTTAGAAGATGTCGAAGTCACCCAACAACTAAATCAATGCTTAATGGAGAACAATAATATAAATCAAACAGTCGTCTGAGCCTATTTGCCCCTATAAGGGAGTTAGTAACCGGTAGCAGTAAAAAGTCTATAGATTCTAAAATCAAAGTTAAAATAGCAGATGAAATAGCCAATAAATAATAATTTTATTAGCACATAAGAAATGGTTGGGGTTCATATTTATACCCCAACCTTTTGATTTAAATGTGTATTATTGTGCTTATAAACTAAAACAGCCTTCCGTTGCCATCCATCTGAAGACCTTTCCCTTGCAGTTCTACCTTGTTTGTCCCTCATCAGCTTTATGAAGGACACTTCCCTTGCAATTCTACCTTGTAATGTCAATATCATTCCTATACTAAAAGCATTGGTGCAGTTTTATTCTTATTTTTCTATGAAAAAATTGCATTGCTAAATTCCCCTGTTTACTAAAATGTTGTGAGTCCTGTTTTCTTCTGGATCCTGAATAATAATCGCTTATAATATGGAAAATCCTCTAGATATTCATTTGAACGAACTGTAAATGTCCCATTCTCGTTATTCCATAATGTCGTAAAGTAATTAGAAACTACAGTCATTATCTCACTATCTTTCGGGGCTACAATTCTTAAGCTCGTGTCTAGATTAAAATCATCCAAGTTTCTTCGAGTAAAGTTTGCAGAACCGCCGATTATCGTACTACTCTCTTTTCGCTCGATTAATATTAATTTAGAATGGTATTGCTCATCGTGTGTGTTATACCATCTTATTTGAATGTTCTCATTTCCATACTCTTCAATATCAGCAGCTACTGGACGGTTTGGGATGCCGATGTTTTCATTTCCGAAAATTTCCTCATTCGGGTCAAGAATTAAGTTTACTTTGACGCCTCTATTTGCTGCAGAAATCAAGCTGGAAACAACCTTACTTTCGGAAAGGTTAAACATTCCAACATGAATTACATCCCCGTGGTCCGTTCGGTTAATTTCTTCAAGTAAATGTTCTCTGGTTTGCCCCTCTGTTAAAAGCTGAACCCCTATATCCCCTGTCTCTACTTGGAAATCATCATAAGATGGGAGCTGTTTACTACTTGAAAAATTTGCAACAGCTTGCTCCGAAGCTAGAAAGTCATTAATAATATTCCCACTGACAACAAAAGCAATATTCGAATGGAAGCCGCTTGCATCATGAAGGTTAGCAGATGTCACCATTACTTCTTTGTCCGTGCCAATCACTTTACGATGGTTGCCTTTTAAATTTAACATCTTTAAATAGGAGCCAAGTGTCACTTTTGGTGCATCTTCACTAAACGGATTTGTAATCCAACCTTCACCTTCTCTTTCAAACGTTTTTAAAAAGGCTCGCCAAAAACCTGAGTAGATGGGATTCGAGTCTCGCAATGGTGTTAAGTTGGTAATAATAACATCGACTCCGTTTTCTTGCAGCGTCTTTAAATGTTTGGATGGATGGGATCGATAAGTTGTGTTAATTTCATCTGTAATAAATGTTATCTCAATATTCGGGGACTGTTCCTTCTTCTCTAACAAAGCTTTTGTGATTTCATCTGTAATCTCAGGATAATCTTTATCTTCATCATATTTATCATTGAATAGGAACATATCAAACACAATAAACTCTTCAGCTTCCTTTATCATGTTCTTCACTCGTTCAACTATTTGTCTTTCTTGTACAATCTCATTATCTTGTTCAAATGTTAAGTCATATAAAAACTCTACATCCGCTACTCGATGCATATCCCCTTCATAAGATAGTCCCATCGGTATCGGTTTAAAAAGACCATAAAGAGTATAACCTGCAATAAAAACAACGAATACTAACAAAGCACTTAATATGATTTTCTTCATATCTCCCTCCTGCTTCATTTCTTTTATTACTTTTACGTTGGTTTAAACTACTAGAAAATATGTACATTGAGAAATTTATGGACTAGTCAGAGTTTTTTAGCGCTTCTTTATCTATCTGGAGCACAAAAAAGGATGACCCAGAGAGTCACCCTTTTCTTGTTAGTTTTTCATTTTTGGATCTAACGCATCCCGAAGGCCGTCACCAATCATATTAAACCCTAATACAACTAACATGATCGAAAATCCTGGGAAAAGGACCGTCCACGGTGCAGTTTGGATAAACTGCCGTGAATCAGATAACATTTTCCCCCATTCTGGTGTCGGTGCTTGTGCCCCTAACCCTAAGAAGCCAAGAGCTGCCGCTTCTAAAATAGCTGTACCAAATCCTAATGTCGCTTGAACGATAATTGGTGCTAAACTATTCGGTAAGATATGATGAATTAAGATCCTGCCATTTTTCATTCCTTGTGCTTTAGCAGCCATTATATATTCTTCTTCACGTAAACTAATAACTTTTGACCGAACAAGCCGCCCAAATATCGGAACATTAATTATGGCAATGGCGATGAGTGCATTCTGCAAAGAAGGACCTAAAATTGCAACGATCGCGATCGCTAAAAGGATACTTGGAAATGCAAGCATTATATCGAAAATACGCGAGATCAGCATATCAATCCAACGACCATAATATCCTGCAATAATCCCTAAGGTTGTTCCTACTACTAGTGCACCCGATACGGCAAAGAAACCAACCCATAAGGAAATCTTAGCCCCGTGAGCAATTCGACTAAAAATGTCTCTACCTAGATCATCTGTTCCAAACCAATGCTCTGCAGAAGGGGATTGAAGTCGGTTTTGTGGGTTCGTTTCATCAAATGCATATCCAGAAATGAGAGGTGCAATCAGAGCAATGATAATAAAAAATAGAATGATAATCATACCGATAACAGCTGATTTATTCTTAAATAATTGCCTCATCGCATCGCGCCAAGGTGATATAGCCTTTACGCTCTCCTCTTGATTTGGATTAGGATTTGAATTCGGTGGTATGTTTACTTGTTCTGTACGAATCTGTTCCATTTCAGTCTCCCCTCCTATCAATATTTAATTCTTGGATCAATGTAAGAATAAAGCAAATCGACTATTAGATTAATCATGACAAACATCGTTGCTACGACTAGAATTCCAGATTGAATGACTGGGTAATCACGATTTCCAATCGCCTCATAGATGTAGCGTCCAACTCCTGGCCATCCAAAGATTGTCTCTGTTAATATCGCTCCACCTAAAAGCGTTCCTGTTTGAAGCCCGACAACAGTTAATACAGGGATCATCGCATTTTTAAGAGCATGCTTATATATAACAAAAAATGTATTTGATCCCTTGGCGTTTACCGTTCGAATATAGTCTGAACGTAAAACTTCTAGCATACTTGAACGCGTCATTCGAGCAATGATCGCCATCGGAATCGTTCCAAGTGCAATTCCAGGTAATATTAAATGTTTAATTGCCGTCCACGTTTTATCCCATTGTCCGCCGATTATTGTATCAAGGACATATAAATGTGTTATAGCCTGTATTGGATCTCTTGCATTATCTCGCCCTGTGGCTGGCAACCATCTAAGTTCTTGTGCAAATATCCATTGTTCCATCAATGCTAGCCAGAAAATAGGCATCGATACCCCAATAAGAGCGATTAACATAGCTAAATAATCAAACCATGAGTTTTGCTTCCACGCACTAATAATCCCTGCATTTACACCAATAATAATTGCAAAAATCATCGCAAAAATTGTTAGTTCAATCGTGGCAGCTAAATACGGCCAAATTTCTTCAGCTATGGGTTTTTTCGTTCGTAACGAGGTTCCTAAATCCCCTTGCACTAGGTCCTTCATATAATAACCGTACTGAATCATGTATGGTTCATTTAATCCAAGACGTTCTTCAAGATCTGCAATCGCTTGAGGTGTAGCTTGCTCACCTAATATGACTTGAGCTGGGTTACCTGGAATTAGATGAATAATTGAAAATGTAACAATTGACATTCCTAGAAGGACTGGAATTAACATGAATAATCTTCTTGTCGTATAAGCTAGCATGAATTTCACCTCTATTCTTTCATTACTCTTCTCTCTATGTATTCATATATTGAACTTAAATTCTTTAAAGGTAAAAGTAGGGCTGACTCAAATGCAAGCGTTAGACACCTCACTCTAGAATAGAGTTGCCGTCTTTCCAACAACTATCTAGAGTTAAAACGAGGAGCCAACACTTATGAGTCAGCCTCTTCTCATTAGTTAGATAACTCTACTGATGTGAGCGCTTCACTTGTAGATGGATGTGGCACATAATTTTTAACGTTTGCTCCACCTGCTAATGTTGGAACTGAATGAACTAAAGGTACCATTGGTGCGTCTTCATGAATAAGAGCTTGTGCTTTCATGTAAAGGTCAGCACGAACATCTTCATCATATGTTGTTTTTGCTTGGTCTAATAAACTAGTTACTTCTTCATTTGCATAGAATGTTCGGTTACCACCTGGAATAGCGTGGCTGCTTAACAAGTTAGACAAGAAGTAATCTGGGTCACCGTTAACTCCTGACCAACCTAACATAAACATATCTTGCTCTCCAGCTTCTGTTTTCTCTAGGTACGTTGCCCACTCATGAGTAACGATGTTTGCTTTTACGTTGATCTTTGCTAGTTCAGCTTGAATTGCTTCAGCTGCACGCTGCGGATCTGGCATATACGGTCTTGCTACTGGCATCGTCCATAAATCAAATTCAAACCCATCTGGGTAACCAGCTTCTGCAAGAAGTTCTTTCGCACGGTCAAGATTAAACTCGTACGCTTGGATTTCGTCATTATAACCTAAGTATCCAGGAGGTACTGCGTTTTTAGCTGGTTGAGCCATACCGCCATATAAAGCAAAAATTAAATCTTCTTTATTAATGGCATGGTTAATCGCTTGACGTACTAACTTATTGTTAAATGGCTCTTTCTCCACATGGAAACCTAAGTAACCAATGTTATTTGTTGCACGTTCAAATACTTGGAGTTCAGCGTCACCTTCAATCGTTACTACATCATCAGGGTTTAACCCATCCATAATATCGACTTCACCTGCGCGAAGTGCTGTTAAACGTGCTGAGTTGTCAGGAATAACTCTAAAAATAACACGATCTAACTTTGGATAACCTTCCATCCAATAATCTTCATTCTTCTCTAGAACAATACTATCGTCACGAGTCCAACTTACAAACTTAAATGGACCAGTTCCTACAGGATTTTCGTTAATTGTACTGCCATGCTCTTCAAATGCTGCTGGAGATGTGATCGCAAAGTAGCTCATCCCCATATTTTGAATAAACGAACCTAATGGTTTGTTTAAAACAAACTCAATCTCGTGATCGCCTAGTACATTAATCTCCTCAATTACGTGACCTTCATCACCTTTAAATCCACCAAATTGAGTACCGTAAACGCTGTACGTGTAACCCTCATCAGCAAAGTTATACTCATGAGATTTATCAGCCCAACGCTCGAAGTTTAATTTTACTGCTTCGGCATTAAAGTCTGTACCGTCATGGAATTTAACTCCTTCACGTAGTTTAAATGTGTAAAGTAACCCATCATTTTCAACGCTCCATTCCGTTGCTAAACCAGGCCCTACTTCAAAAGAGTCAGCGTCAAACTCTAGTAAAGTTTCATAGATTTGCTTTGTTACACGAGAAGACTCTCCGTCAGTTACACTAGCATAGTCTAAACTTACAGAGTCGCCACCACGTGCAAAGATTAAAACTTGATCACCAGCTGGTGCTTCTTCAGTAGCTTCTTGATCATCGCCTTCAGACTCATTAGGAGCTTGAGTCTCATTGCTCGAACAGGCAGCTAAGAATGTGGCTAAACTCAACATGAGAATTAGCATAAATAGCATGCTTTTCTTTTTCATTTTGTTTCCCCCTTTTTTAATTGGTTCTTATTATTTTTCTGTGGTAATTGCCACTTCAGACAAGCTTTCGTCATAAAGATGGCAAGCCACAAAGTGATTATCAGCAACAGCTCTAAATGATGGTCGTTGCGTTTTGCAAACATCCATACATTCAGGACAACGTGTGTGAAAAGCACACCCTGATGGTGGATTAGAAGGGCTTGGAACATCACCTTCTAAGATTACTCGTGCACTTTTCTCATCTGGATCAGGGACCGGCACAGCTGAAAGCAAAGCTTTGGTGTATGGATGTTTTGGACTATCATATAATTCATCTTTTCCAGTAAGCTCAACCATTCTTCCTAAATACATCACACCTACCCGGTCACTTATATGCTTAACAACACTTAGATCGTGTGCAATAAATATGTAAGTTAATTGAAATTCCTTCTTCAAATCTTCCATTAGATTGAGTATTTGTGACTGAACAGACACATCTAGGGCAGAAACTGGCTCATCACAAATGATTAAGCGAGGATTAACAGCTAAAGCTCTCGCAATCCCAATTCTTTGCCTTTGTCCTCCACTAAATTGATGGGGATAACGAGCCGCATGAAAGGCATTTAACCCAACAACTTCTAGTAGCTCTTTCACTTTTTGCTTTCTCGATTTTTCATCCCCAATTCCATGTATAAGCAGGGGCTCACTAATGATTTTTTCAATCGTATGTCTTGGGTTTAAGGATGCATAAGGATCTTGGAATATAATTTGCAAATCTCTGCGCAACTTCCGCATCTCTTCGTCACCAAGTTTAGTGATATCTTGACCATCGAAAAACACTTCACCTTCCGTCGGTTCAATCAAACGAAGAATCGCTTTCCCAGTCGTTGATTTCCCACAACCACTTTCGCCGACAATTCCTAAGATTTCCCCTTCATGTA
This sequence comes from Alkalihalobacterium sp. TH-98, assembly GCF_057473385.1. NCBI lineage: Bacteria > Bacillati > Bacillota > Bacilli > Caryophanales > Bacillaceae > Alkalihalobacterium > Alkalihalobacterium sp. TH-98. Next base: position 177,327 of record NZ_JBYCKM010000009.1, read on the forward strand.
CGGTAAATGAGACATCATCAACAGCTTTCACCTCACCTACTTTTCTACCAAAAACGCCGCCTTTTATATCAAAGTACTTCTTTAAACCTTTTACTTCTAATAAGGGTTTAGCCAACGTTCTCTCCCCCTTCTTCTTCATAAAGGAAACAACGACATTGGTGTCCCTCTCGAAGTGATAGTAGTTCCGGATCTTCTTCGTAACATCGGCTAAACGAACTCTCGCATCTTGGCGCAAAGCGGCAGCCCAGTTTAACAGAACCCGGCTTTGGTACAGTACCAGGGATTGAATACAAGCGTTCTTCTTTCTGATGTATCTTTGGAAGTGAACGTATCAGCCCTTTCGTATATGGATGTTGAGGTTGTTTTAAAATAGTCCTCACATCCCCTTCTTCAACGACCTTTCCCGAATACATCACAACTACTCGGTCACAAATCTCTGCAACTACACCTAGATCATGAGTGATCATCATAATTGCAGTACCATGCTCTTTGTTCAACTTCCGCATTAAATCTAATATTTGGGCTTGAATCGTTACATCTAGAGCAGTAGTCGGTTCATCCGCTATTAATACCTCAGGATCACAGGACATAGCCATTGCAATCATGACCCGCTGTCTCATTCCTCCTGACAGTTGATGGGGGTATTCATCAACAATTTCATCTGCCCTTGGAATCCCAACAACCTTTAGCATATCTATCGCTTTCTCTCTAGCCTTTTTTTTGTTGAGTTTATTATGATTACGAATAGCTTCCATTAATTGATCACCAATCGAAAATAGAGGATTTAGAGAAGTCATAGGTTCCTGAAAGATCATCGCAATTTCGTTTCCACGGATCTTTCGCATTCTTCTATGAGTTGCCTGTACTAGGTCCTCATCTTTAAATAAAATTCTTCCTCCAACAATTTTTCCTGGTGGGTTCGGAACTAGTTTCATAACAGAAAGAGAAGTCACGCTCTTCCCGCAACCTGATTCACCTACAATCCCTACTACTTCACCTTTATGTATTTTTATACTCACTTCATCCACTGCGGGAATTTCACCCGCATCTGTAAAAAAGTGCGTTCGTAACCGATCTAGCTCTAAAACTACTTCTGAAGACATTTTCATGCACCTCTTTTCTAACTATTTCTCTCAAATGAAGAACATTTCTTTTTGTGAACCTTCCAAAACTCTACTTTTTAGTATTCTTTCAACATACTAAAATAGTTTTTTGTTTTTTCTGTATGTACATATTATTTATAATATGATGAAATTTCAGAAAATATATACAATAAATTTACTATAACTCTATTTAATTAATCAAGGCATTTTTAAAAATTATTACCAAAATATTTATTTTAAGTTAAATTTTCCTTCTACCTTTTGTCTCCCTCAAATAGACAAATGTATTTTAAGTTTATGTTAGTATAACAGTTTAAAGTGCTAAAGGTTTCAAACTCATAAGTATATTATTTGTTTGCTTTTATTCTGATTATTGTTAAAGATGATCAAATACGCTTGTTATATTTTCATCATTTTTTTTGTTAGTACTTATTACTCTACTGATAGTCTATTATCCTCTTTATATTTTAAGAATATTCGGTTTATTATCTCTAAAAGAATACACTTTAAACCTTTTTGATAACATTTTAACAGCGACCAACTCTTCGTTTACTTTCAACAAAAATAAAAAAAAGACCCTGGTAACCAGAGTCTCCTTTGTTAAACATATTACTTTTGAACGTTAGCAGCTTGAGGTCCACGTTGACCTTGCTCGATTTCAAAAGAAACAGTTTGACCTTCTTCTAAAGTTTTGAACCCATCGCCTTGAATAGCAGAGAAGTGTACGAATACATCGTCTTGTCCTTCTACTTCAATGAAACCGAAACCTTTTTCTGCGTTGAACCATTTAACTGTACCTTGTACCATAATCTTGTTCCTCCTATATGGCGTATGCCACATTGTATTACTATTTTTGCTCTTCAAATTCATTCAAGGCGAAAATACTTATTTAAGACTTTTCTTCCTTCAATCTTATCCGAACAACAATAAGTAAGTTTATTATAACAGGAATAGCAACAAAAGGAAACTAAAAAATAGTGTAATCGGAAAATTAAAGGATTTTTATGAAGTGATTGTCAATCCTTTATCTATAAGCGTCCGTCCCCCTATAAAACATGATTATAATAATGAATTGTATCAGAGTAATTTCGCAAAAAAGAAATCTCTCTTCTGTTCTTTTTTACCTTTTCTCTCATTCCATACTTTTTTAATTAGGAAAGAGACTTTTTTCAAAAAAGACGGGAAATTAACATAAGAGCAAAAGTTATGAAAATTATGTTTACGTTTCTTGATTTAGGAAAAGCTAATATTATTCTTAAGTAGGAGGTTAGTTCATGGAAGTAAACATGAGTCCAGAAGAAGTCTTACTTGAAATCAAACAACTCAATGCCCACGGAGAAAATTTAAACAAGAAATCGATTAAGAAGTCACATCCACAATTAATGAGATCCGCACTGCACTATTACCCCGATTGGGATAGTGCCATCGAGAAAAGTATTACCGGGTAATTCTCCTCGGAACATCTAGCTGCCATAATTTAAGTAGCTAGATGTTCTTTCTTACCTACAATTTATTGATGCGTACAAAAAAAGTTAGGTGCTCATATAAAAACACCTAACTAATTAAATATGTACTTTATAGAATGCAATGGTTGAGCTATCCATCATTTAATATTCCCTAAGATTTTCTTGCAAACTTATTTTATTATTTGCAAGTTCTTCGGAAAAGTTGTTAAACATTCTGATCCCACTTCAGTAATCAATACATCATCTTCAATACGAACCCCTCCTATATGAGGAACATAAATACCTGGTTCTATCGTATAGACCATTCCAGAATACAAATAATCATCGTTATTTTCACTCATTGAAGGAAATTCGTGAACTTCAATCCCTAACCCATGACCAATTCTATGAGTAAAATAATCACCATACCCAGCATCATTTATAAAATCGCGAGCTATTTTATCGATATCGCCGATCCTTGTTCCTGGCTTACTAATGGATAGAGATAAGTTTTGGGCTTGTAACACAGTATCATAAATAAATTTTTGTTGATCAGTAACCGTTTGATAAGCAACCGTACGTGTAATATCGGAACAGTACCCCTCGTAAACCACACCTAAATCAAATAAGACAAAGTCACCTGGAGAAATTTCCTTTAAACCTGGATGTCCATGTGGCTCTGCTGATTTCGCACCTGATAATACCATCGTCGAAAAGGACATTTCACGTACCCCTTTTTTCTTTAACTCATATTCAATACTTGCAATAATGTCCATTTCATTTTTTCCTTTACCAATCTCATGAACACCGACTTCTACTCCGAAATCAGCTAGTCTTGCAGCTTCACGCAAAATCGAGATTTCCATCTCATCTTTTATCATACGAAGTGTTCGTAACTTGTGATCTGCTGAAACAAACTTGGCATTAGGAAATAACGATAGTAACTGTTCACCGCGGCTATAAGATAAAACCTCTTTTTCAATGGCAATCGTTTCTACTTCTGAAACTCTTTGTTTAACTGCGTTTTGAAATAGCTCCCATACATTATCAGAGTCGTTATATCCGACTATTTCTCCCTTCCAACCTGAGGCTTTGGCTGAAACTTTCTCCATATTTGGACAAATGAGAAAGGGCTCCTTTTCAGGAAAGATTACTAGACCTAATAGCCTTTCATGTGGTTCACTTTTAAAATTAGACAAGTAAAAAACATTATACTTAGATTGTATAAAAGCATACGTATAATTGTTTTCCTTGACCCACTTTGTAAGATCTGCTAACCGCTTGTTCACTATTATCACAGCCTTCTTTAAATTAATTTGCTCTTTTAAAGTTGATATGAAAATGATCTATATGAATTACATTATACTGGTGTTTTTGCAAGATTTGAACGAAATAGTATAGTCTTTCTAAAGAGTATTTGCTTTTATTTTCTATTCATAGTATAATGATTTAATTACTTATAAAACACTTAAAGTTTTGATTTATTCTTCAACCATAACATTTAAAAACATTAATATAAAGAAAAAATCATCTTGGCGTCTTTAGGAAACTTCGTTAGCCTTATTTAAATGGCACGGCCTAGGAGCCGTAATGATGAAAGAGAGGTAGGGCTTTCATTATTTAGGGGTATCAAAGACAACACAGAGATATAATCGCGGCGAATTTTAAGTAACGATAAGAATATATGAAGAAGGCGAGCTAAAAAGAGAGCTCGCCTTCTTTTTTATATTGAGCATGATTTAAGTATGTCGTTAATTCTCATCCAACATTAACAAAACTCATTACTTAATAAAACTCATATCGATTTCGTCCGTGATTTTTTGCACTATATAAGGCATTATCTGCTTTTTTTCCAAGCACACGGAGCGTGTTACCATTCGTTGGATAGATTGCAACTCCAACACTTATACTCATCGTTATCACTTGATCTTCATACTTCCAAGGACTGCTAAGGTTATTAAATATACGCTCAATAATTTTCTCTACTTCATTTCTCTCACTTAGTTCCGTTAATAATATATTAAATTCGTCTCCGCCTATTCGAGCGACTATGTCAATATTCCTAACACTATTTTTTAAACGACTTGAGATTTCTTTTAAAAATTCATCTCCAACTTCATGACCATACGTGTCATTAATTAATTTAAAATGGTCTACATCGATAAACAATAGTGCTACCATATGATCATTTCTTTTCGCAGTCTCGATAGCAAGTTGAAATCTGTTTTTAAACAAGTCCCTATTTGGAAGTTTTGTTAGGGAGTCATAATATGCCATTTTTTTAATTTTTTCTTCAAAGTGTTTTCTTTCTGTAATATTTTCTCCAACAATTAATATTTTTTGAATTTTACCTTTTTCAAAAATTGGAATAATGTCTAAAGCAAGCGCCAAATTTCTTTCAAACTTAGATTCCACAGACACTTCAATACTTTCATGCTCATTGTTAGCTATTACTTTTGACATTGCTTGCTGTACCTTACTAACCTCATCATCATCTGCAATAAATGTATCTAACGATTGTTGTAATAGTTCTTCGGGAGTAATTCCAAGTACTTTTTTATGGGAAGGAGATGCATAGGTAATCTTTCCATTCAATTCAACTAATTGAATTAAATCTGTTGAATTTTCAGCAATTAAGCGATATTTTTCTTCACTTTCCCTAAGCCTACTTTCGGCCAATTTTCGTTGAGTGATATCTCGGGTAATAGAAATAATATGCGAGACTTCATTATTATCATTAATGATCGGGCTTAGAATGGACTCTCCAAAATGATCGTGATCATCACTAAATTCAAAGGTAACTTGTTTCCTTCTCGTCAGTGCCTCTTGATATTTTTCAATTAAATGCTGTGCCTTGTCTTGCATAACATCCTCTACTGTTTTACCTATAATCTCATCAGTAAATTTTAATTCCTCTTCAGCAGCTTCATTTAAAATCAAATAACGAAATTCTGACGGGCCGTGTACTTCCATTACAAATATCAAATCTTTTATGTAGTTAATAAATCGTATAAATTCACGACGGTTCTTAATAAATAAGCTGTCCATTCTGCTACTCCTCTTTAACTACAGCAAAACTGTTATATTCATACTACTTTTTCTACATACATAGCTAATCGTTATTTACATTAATTTCATATACTTTTAGATGATGATAAATGATGCGAAGTAACGGTACATCTATATGAAATTGTTCAGCCAATGTGAGAAGATACCCTTGAAGGTGATCTGCCTCTATTGTTATTCCCTTTTCAATATCTCTCAACATAGATGCCTTCATCGTGTAATGCTGTTTTCTCATCATAGTCATTTGTTTATCAACAATATCGTCTGCTATAGGAGCATTAGTTGCTCTCATGATTGAAGCTGTTTCATTAAATAATTGGAGAGTCAGCTTTTCCCCGTCTTGCACCTCAAGAATAGGGCCAATTGACGAACGCATTAGTGTTGTAATTCCCGATAAAGTAGTTATAAATAAATATTTATGCCACATATCCTGTAGGATGTTTTCGCTTACTTTAAATGATGCTATTGTTTCCCTAAAAAGCTGTTGTAAACTTTCGATACGGGAACTTCTTCGTCCATCAAGTTCTCCAAATGTTAGTTGATGACTGTTACTCGTTTGTATGACATGACCCAAATCGCTTAAAGTCGTTTCAATAAAGCAAAACCCACCTACAACCTTTTCATTTCCAAACGCTTCCTGCAAGCGATAAATGTGACTAATCCCGTTTAACAGCGGAATTATTGTTGTACTTGGTCCAACATAAGGTTCTAGAGAGTTGATCGCTTCTTCTAAATGTTGGGCTTTCGTAGCAATAATAATAACATCAAACGGTTTAACTTCTTGACCAGACACTAAAGTTTTGGGTTCAAGCTGAAAATCTCCATGAATACTTTTAATAACAAGTCCATGTTGTTTTAATTGTTCTTGTCGTTTTTCTCTAACTAAAAAAGTAACATCGACGCCGCTTTCTACTAGCCGGCCACCAAAATAACCACCTACAGCTCCAGCACCTAATATAAGAACATTCATTTTAATTCCTCCAGTATTCAACGTAAACATGGTTTAAAAATCTACCTTGCATTACGATCCTCGGTATTCCTTTGCATAAAAACATTCCTATAGATTATAATACCTCATCTAAGAGATGATGAACGATTAAAATGCAAAATCATTGTATTTTTTCTATATCCATCCAATTTGTAAATTTGGTTCAGCGACGTAGGTACTGACTAAGCCTTAGGAGATAAAGGAAGCACGATGAACGTTAGTGAGTCAATATTTATTCTCGTACGAAGGCGAGGGAAGTTTAGCTGGGCGCTGAGCTAGACTTCCTAAGAATATTAAACTTTTTTATCTACATAGCATAAAAAAGAGACGAGTCAAATATCGTCTCCTTTCTTACCCCTATCTAGACTTTTTTACACGATTAAAACCATTATTGTACATGTACAAGTTCAACTGGTCCGTGATCATCGCAATGATCACCATGAACATGATGGAGACGACCATTAACTAAATAATCATAATGATCACCATGTGGAACAAGCTCATGCCCACAATCTTCTTCATGATTACAACCACATGAAATCGGTTTACATTCTTGTGGATTTTCTTCACTCACTGGAATTGCACATTCAACCCAGTTTCCTTCTTCTTCATGATGTAAATGTCCATTATGAACATAATCAATATGATCATCATGTCTAATTTTCGTATGCCCACATGCAATACTATGCTGATGACTATGGTCTTCATGGTTATGATGCTTACTCAAAAGAAATCACTCCTTTTTAAACTTAGTTTTATTTTCTATTATCAAATCCACATCTATACTTCGTCTTTATTATTTTTTTTGTATATAAATGAAAACAAAGCACAAAATATAGTTGAGGGTCAAAAATGGATTTGTAGCTCAATGGTAGAGCGGCCAGTCATTCCAAACGGAATAACTGAGCATTTAGTGGGTTCGATTCCCACCAAATCCGCCTTTTTTAGAATTGAACCTCAATCTTCCCCACCATTTAACCTTTTTTCACTTTCTCTTTTATCACTACCAGCCTCTGGTACAAAACCAAACCCTGTTGAACTTAATTCCATTTTTTCATTATTTTTTTTCTTGCTATTCATTTGATTTTTGGGCGATGTATTATTATTTTCCATACTTTTCTCCATTCTATAATTTTGAGAGTAATCTCATTATTGTCTTTATTAAAATAGTTGTTCAAATACTTCATTCAGCTGTTTAGTGCGTTCCTCATCTTGTTCCTCTTTAGCATGTTTAATCTCTTGCTTCAGAATAATATCAAGTACTTTCATCTCTTCTTCAGCTAACCCACCAACGAACTCTTCTTCAGTTGAATAATTATTTTTCTCTAATCTGTCGTAAACGCCTTGGCAAATTGGATGATCCTCTATGTAATTAGATAGTGCCTCTCTTAAATATGCAAGTGACTGATCCAATTAAAACACCCCTTCTCTTATAGTTATACTTACTAAATTAGATTGTGTTATAGGGTAAAATTTATACATAAAAAAAGACGCCTATTTAATAGACGTCTTTGTTGTACTTACACATTTTCATTTTCAATAACAACGGCAATACCTTGGCCACCGCCAATACAAAGGCTAGCTACCCCATATCTAAGGCCATTCCTTCTTAATTCATTAGCAAGTGACAATACGACACGTGATCCACTTGCACCGACTGGATGCCCCAGTGCTATTGCTCCACCGTGTACATTTGTTTTATTACGATCAAGTCCTAATTCTTTTTCAACAGCTAAGTATTGAGCTGCGAAGGCTTCATTTATTTCAATACGATCCATTTGGTCAAGAGTTAAATTAGCACGTTGAAGTGCTTGTTGTATGGCTGGTACTGGGCCAATTCCCATAATACTTGGATCGACGCCAGCTATTCCCCAGGAAACTATTTTAGCTAACGGTTTTTGATTACGTTTTTTCACTTCCGTCTCACTGGATAAAATTAAAGAAGCTGCACCGTCATTGATTCCGCTCGCATTACCAGCAGTCACTGTACCATCCTTTTTAAAAGAAGGTCTTAACGCTGATAGCTTTTCAAATGTCATATCTTTTTTTACATGTTCATCTTCAATAATTTGTTTACTTCCACCTCTTGCAGAAACCTCTACAGCTGTAATTTCCTCAGCAAAGATACCCGATTGTATCGCTTCTGTTGCTCTCTGTTGGCTGAGTAGAGCAAATTCATCTTGTTCTTTCCTAGAAATCTCGTATTTTTCTGCTAGATTTTCAGCTGTTATTCCCATACCAATACCAGTATACTGATCTGTAAGTGTATTTAATAACATATCTTCAAACTGGAAACTTCCGTACTTAACACCTGAAAAACGACTTGTAAAATTAGAGTGAGGCGACATTGTCATATTTTCAGATCCACCAACTAACGCTAAGTTGGACTCACCTAAACGGATGCTTTGGGCAGCAGAAATGATCGATTGCATACCAGACCCACAAAGACGATTTACGGTTAATGCAGGTGTTTCGATTGGAACATCTGCCTTTAAAGCAATATGACGGGCTAAATAGGCCGCATTCGTCGAACTGTGAATGACATTTCCATAAACAACCTGATCAATATCTTTACCTTCGACTTCTGCACGTTTCAAGGCCTCTACCGCAGTTACTGTTCCTAATTCAGTAGCGTTTACAGATTGAAAAGAACCCCCAAAAGCTGTAAATGCTGTTCGTGCTCCACCTAAAATGTAAATATTGTTCATTGCATTTCCTCCAAACAATTTAGAAAATTTAGTTATAAATTCTATTTTAACATTATTATCATTACTTCTACAGCTATCAAACAAGAATCTACTAATTTTTTTATACTCTAGTCTTATTTTTTATTAGAGGTTTAACAGCTGATAAAATAACCTCTATAACAATGAGCCCAAAGCCAATAGGAATTAAAAAATAGACTGGATAAACAGGTGTTAATTTTCCCCCTACAGCAATAGCCATTTGATCTCCGACACCAGCCATCGCAAATTTCCATCCGTATATCGTCAATAAAGTAAAAATAGTTATTTCAACAATGATAAGGATCCATGCTGATACAGCTTGAAAATTTTTAGGAGTTTTTTCGATCAACTCGCCTAATTTAGGTAATACACCTGAACTATACGTATAAGCAAGGGCTGGGAAAATCGCAAGTGGCATTAAAAAGAACTGAACTATCTCATACGTACCTGATATAGGGGAGGTAAATACATTTCTCATAAATACATCTGCAACAATAATTAGCATCATAAATAATGTTGCCATTCCACCTACGAGAACACCCATTAATTTTATTTTCTCATTAATATTTTCAATTTTTTCAAAAACTCCGTTCAATTCTATCACCTGCTTTCTTAATAGCTTAGGTTATCTCATGGTTTGTGGCAACCATGTCGCTAACTGTGGGAAGGCAATTAATAACCCGCCAACAACAACTGCAGCAACGACGGCAAACACTAACGATGTTCGGAAAAGTTTCTCAATTGGAATTTTAGTGACTCCTCCTACCGCATAAACACTGATTCCGACAGGCGGAGTAATGAGTCCTAACGTACAAATAACTGATACTAAAATACCAAACCAAATAAGATCTATATTCGCTGCTGTTAATATAGGTAACAACACAGGTACAGTCATTAAGATTACGGCAACTCCTTCAATAAACATAAATAAGAAGAAGTAAATTAACATTATTATTATTAATAATATCACCGGGTAATCCATTAAGGGTCCAAGCATATCTATGATTTTCCTAGGAAGAAGTGACAATGAAATAAATCGACCAAATAGAGAAGCCCCTATAACTATTAACATTGCCATAACCGTAACTTTTGTAGTTTCAATAAGAGAACTTGTAATAAAGCTTTTGTTTACTTTTCCTAATATAACCGCCACGATTAAGCTTATAAACGCACCTACAGCACCGGCTTCTGTCGGTGTAAACTTTCCTGTATAAATTCCACCGAAAATTGATACTATAATTAAGGCCCCTGCTATAAGGATGATTATATAGCGACTTATTGGTGTTTCATGATCTTCAACCTCAGGTGAAGGCATCACCATTTTCCCTTGATATACCTTTAAATAAACTATCGTAACAAGGGAAAAAACCACCATCATCAGAACCCCTGGAATAAAGGCTGCAACAAACAACTGACCAATTGAAATTTGTACTGTTACTCCGTAAATAATTAATATTACACTTGGAGGTATAATTGCTGAAAGTGATCCAGCAGAAGCTGCTAAAGCACCTGCAAGTCCATCAGGGTACCCTCTCCTCCGTAACTCTGGAACTGCAACCTGACCTAGTGAAGCTGCTGTCGCAGTACCTGAACCAGAAACAGCACCGAGAATTCCTCCTAAAAAAACCGTTAAAATACCTAATAAACTAGTTTTTCCTTTTGAAAGCTTAAATACAAGATTGTAAAAATCTTTGACAATTCCTGCTTGCATAATGAACTGTGCCATTAAAATATAAAGAGGAATAGTCGTCAAAGCATAGCTTGCCGCACGATTGTACGGTTCGCTTTGTAAAAATCCATTAAGCAGGGGCATACCTCCCAAAATGAAAATACCTAACATACCGGATGTTAAAAGTAGAGAACTAATATACTGCCCTGTTAGTAACAAATATAAAAACGCAATTACAACAACTATAATTGCAATATTTTCGACCATTCCTTCACCTCACCATCGTTTAAGTCTAAAAATTTTAATGATAGGGAGCTGTATAGACAGCTCCCTATCACTTGAGTTAGTTATTCCATTTCCATGATTTCTTGAGGTAAGACTCCACCCGCTTCAACGATCATATCTCTCCATAGAAGAGCCATTTCTTTACCTGCATGTCCTTGTCCTTCTAAATTTTCAATCCATTCAACCCAAGTGTCCACGATAGCTTGACTAATAAACTCTCTTAATTCCGCATCGAGATCGTTTAGGTGTGTAAACTCTCCACCTTTTTCCATTGTAGATTCCCTATTTTCTTCTGTCTCACCCTTCGTTAAATTTGCACCATCAAAGATAATTTCATCAGCTGCTGTTGCAAACTTTTCTTGAACGCCATCAGGTAATTTATCCCAAGTCTCTTGTGTCATTGCAGTATGACCAACGAAGTGACCAAAGTTTGCTCCCTCTATGGCATGTTTAATTAACTCATCAAACCCAAAAGCTTTCCAGTCTGGTATATTGTAGAAGAAGCCATCTAATGCGTTACGACTTAGCGCATCATAGGCGTCAGTAATCGGCATTGAAATTGCTGTAATTCCTAAGTTATCAGCTAGAATCTCATGTACTCTTGAAGCTGTTCTAAGTCTAATTGCTTCGGAAAAATCAGACACAGTTTCAATCTTTTGTCTTGTCGTACCTAAAACATACGGCTCTGTTAATGGGTTAGCAAAAGCAACTAATCCTTTATCAGCAAACTCTAACTGATAGTAAGTCTTACCATCTTTTATTTCACGGTCACTTTTCATCATATTTTGCATTGCTGTTGACGCAATAACTGCATCTGACTCTAATAAAGGAAGCATTGTGACCTCTGAATAAGGGAAACGTTGCGGATCGTAAGGTGCCATGAATGTTAACGCAATATCAATTGTTCCTTGACGAAGAGCATCAAATTCAGTTCCTAAAGGTACAAGCTCTCCAGACGTAAATGCTTCAAAGCTAATAGCACCACTCGTTTCGCTATCAATACGTTCCATTAATGGAGTGAAAAAACCTCGATCCCAAAAATGCTTAGATGTAACTCCTGAAGAAGCTCTTAAACGCATCTCTTCTACAGCTTCAGTTTTTTCGCCACCTTCGCTGCCTTCAGAAGGAGCTGATGCACCTTCATTATTTCCTCCACACGCTACAAGACCTAAAGCCATAGTCGCAGCGATAGCAGCGCCAACGACTGGTTTCACTAATTTTTTCATTCTTTTCATCTTTAAACCCCCCGTATAATTTTTAATACAACTACACCATTTAATTTAATAATCTAATAGTCGAATTCAAGTTGCTTTAGTAGAGCTTCTTAATTGAGTTTTTAATACTTTTCCACTAGCATTTCTAGGCAGTGCTTCAACAAACTCAACCTCTTCAGGGACTTTATATTTAGCTAATCGACTTTGACAATATTGTAAAATAGTATCTTTATCAATTTGTATACCTTGTTTCACTGTTACATAGGCTTTCGGAACTTCACCTAGTACTTCATGTGGTACACCGATAATAGCGGCTTCTAAAATTTCAGGAATTTCATATAAAACTTCCTCAATTTCAACTGGATAAATATTCTCACCACCACGAATAATCATATCTTTCTTTCGGTCTACAATATAAAGTAGTCCATCTTCATCGAAACGGCCTAAGTCACCGCTATATAGCCATCCATCCTTAATAGTATCTCTTGTCGCTTCCTCATTTCTTAAATAGCCCTTCATTACTTGAGGACCTTTTACTACAATTTCTCCAACTTTACCTGTAGGTAAATCATTTCCATTTTCATCAACAATACGGACTTCGGTTTGTGGTAGTGGCTCACCGACTGAACCAACTTTAGTAAGCGCATGATGATCTTTTAATGTTGTTGCGGCAGGAGAGTTTTCGGTTTGCCCATAGAGATTTTGTACTTTTACGTTTGGAAAAAACTCCTTGACACGCTTTACTAATTCAAAAGGCATAGGTGCAGCCCCGTACGTCAATAAACGTAAGTTTGGAACAGCAGCTTCGTTTAAACTAGGAGTATTGAGCAATATATTGTACATCGCAGGTACCCCAAAGAAAATAGTGACCTTTTCTTTTTCCATCGTTTGGATGGCCTGTTCTGGCGAAAAGCCTTCTTCGATTACAAGTGCCCCTCCCGAATAGACTGTAGGTAACATAAACACATGGCTTGCGGCACAATGGAACATTGGAGCAACAATATGCATACGGTCTTTCTTATTGATTTCCATTGATTCGCTCCATATCTTAGCTGTTGCAATTAAGTTTTTATTCGTCAACATAACACCTTTTGGTCTACCTGTTGTCCCAGATGTGTAAAAAACAACAGCTGTATCCTCAGCGTTTGCTGTTACTTCTTTCACATGTAATTTGGGCCCATTCATTATATCTTCTAAACGATTTAAGCCCTTGTCGTAACCAATAGTCACTTTATCCTTAAGTGCTGGTAATTTAGGAATGATTGCATGGATAGTTTTTTCAAAACGGTGGTCATAAACTAACGCTTTCGCTTCTGAATGAGTTAAAATATACTCAATCTCTCTGCTGGCAAGTTTTGTATTTATTGGTAATACCGAAAAGCCTCCTATTTGGCATGCATAATAACAAACCATAAAGTAATCAGAGTTTGGTACAAATAACGCTACAATATCGTCCTTACCATATCCTAATTCCTGAAAAAAACCTGCTAATCTTTCAGCTTGTTCATAAAGTTGCTGGTAAGTAGTTTCTCTCCCTAAATAAGATGAAATGATTGCATTCGGTTGGCTGTCTACCGTCTTTTTTAAATGGTCTGCAATAAACATCAATAAATTCCCCTTTCATATCTTTTTTGTAAGCGCTTAACTTTTATGACAGCGAAGCTCTATATTTTAATAATTCTGAATATTAACTAGAGATATGTCCCTTCTAAATCCTAAACCTAATTTTAGCCCAACAAAAATATAGTTAACATCACCTAAAAGTGTGAAAAGCAAGCTCTATTATCTCGCTCCTTGAATTTTATCGGTTAGTTAAGCAACTTTAATAAATAGTCTGTATATATTTCTACGATTTCCTTTTTACTTTTCTTACCTTCTGGTAAATACCACTGTTGGATCCAATTCAAGGCCCCTAGTATCATCATTCTCGCCATCTTTATTTCCGTAATCTTAAATTCACCATTATCTATTCCTTCTCTAATAATTTCGTCAAAAATATTAGCATACTGTTGTCGCTTCTCGAGTATAGGGGTGAGACGTTTTTCAGTAAATGTATGTTGTGGCTTAATAATCATATTAAATGTTTCTTTTTCAGATATGGCAAACTCAACATGGACTTCAACAGCTTTTTTAAACTTTTCTGTAGATGAGATATTATTCTGTAAGTAATCCTCTAATGTTTTTATAGCTGAAGATAATATTAAGTCATGACAATGATAGACTAGGTCGTCTTTGTTATCAAAATAGTAGTATAATGCTCCCTTGGTCATTAGTAACTCTGCAGCAATGTCTTCCATTGTTGCTCCGTGATATCCTTTACTTGAGACTATTTTTGCTGCAGAGCGTATGATATCTTCTTTTTTCTTGGCTGTTTTTATTTCTTTGAACCCCATTTCGTCGCTCCTTTCTATTTATAGTTTCAGTCCTTATAATTCTAATTGTTTTGCGATAATAGTCTTCATAATTTCTGTTGAGCCTGCATAAATAGAAGCAACTGGTATATCGCGATATCTGCGTGCAATCTCATACTCCTCCATATATCCATATCCTCCATGTAATTGTAAGCATTCTGCAGCTACTCGTTTTGCCATCTCACTTATCCACCATTTGGCCATAGAGACTTTTTTCGTAATGTCTTCTCCATCCATATGTCGAACAATTAAGTCCTCTAGGAATGCCCTTCCAATTTCAATTTCTGTTGCCATTTCAGCAATCTTAAATTGTGTATTCTGGAATTTGCTAATTGACTTCCCAAAAGCTTTTCTGTTTTTGACATAATCAATAGTGAGTTTTAACATTTCTTCTGCTTCAGTTTGACATTGGATTGTAACAACAAGCCTTTCCTGTTGTAATTTTGTCATCAAATAGGAGAAGCCTTTTCCTTCTTCACCTAATAAGTTCTTTGTAGGAACCTTCGCATCCTCAAATATTAGTTCCGCTGTATCACCACTATGCATACCGATTTTCTCTAGTTTTTTCCCCCGTGAAAATCCAGGAGTATCACGCTCAACTACTAATAAACTTATTCCTTTATACGCTGGATTAGCTTTTGGATCCGTTTTACAAACAACGATAATTAAATCTGCAATATTACCATTTGTTATAAATGTTTTTTGACCGTTTAAAATATAGTGATCCCCATCGCGTACAGCTGTTGTACGAATTCCGGCAAGGTCAGAACCTGCACCTGGCTCTGTCATGGCTACCGCTGATATAAGGTCTCCAGTGATACAACCTGGTAGCCAACGTTGCTTCTGCTCTTCACTTCCATAAGTTGAAAAATAAGGGGTTACAATATCATTGTGTAAACAAATCCCACTAGAAACTCCTTGACCTACTTTCTCTAACTCCTCATTCAATATGACAGAATAAAGAAAATCTGCATTAAAGCCTCCGTAACTATCATCGACCCAAGGACAAAGAAAACCGCTTTCACCCATCTTCCTCCAAAATTGACGTGGGATTTCTCTATCCTTCTCCCACTGATCAAAATAAGGGTAAGCTTCTTTTTCTAAAAATCTTCTTAACGTAGTTCGAAATATACTATGTTCTTCTTGAATATACTTTTTTGCCAATTTGCAGCCCACCTTTTTCAAATATTTTCAAATATTTTTATAAAAGAATACTAACATTTATTAAGTTCTAAAATATCACCCATAAGGATGAATTTAGATTCAGTATTTAAAATTTAAACAATATTCAAAAAAGTCTGGACATTTTTAGTTTCTTTACTATAATAAGGTTTAATAGTCCCTTTCTCAGACTAAATTTTTATTTTACATAACAAAAAGAAACCTTGTTTTCAATTTTTAAAGAGTGTTTAAATCTATAGGGGGGAGCCTTTTGCTAACAACAGAAGATTACAAAAAAATTTTAAAGTTTGTTTCTTTGATCCAAGAAAGTCATGATGAATATTACGAGGCCATTTTAGAGGCTATAAAAAACGTACTAGGATATAAAAACTTATCATTGTTTATTAATGATAGCTCACTTCAAAGAACAACCACACTATACATGAATAGCAATGCAATAGAGGCAAACAATGGGCATTATTATCGAATGGACCTTTTAAACAAAAAGAGGTTTCAAAATAAAAATTTACTTTCAATTGAAGACATACTATCCTACACAACTATTCAAAACAGTGAATATAACCTCAAATTTATAAAAGAAAACAAAAGATACCACACTGTTTTTATACCTTTAAAATGGGGAACTAGAGTGATAGGCCTTATTGGGATTCATAAGCCGCTATGCTCTGGGGACTACTCTTCAAATGAAATGCACATTCTTGAAAGCGCATCCAAATTTATTTCCACTTCCTTAAAACAACATCTGAAATTTAAACAGTTACATTATACAAAATCAATTATAGTTCAATCAATGAGTAAACTTCCTATCGGGGTTTTAGTAGTAGATAAAAACTTCTCCATAATTTATAGTAATGACCTTGCCTTAAAGTATTGTTCTAATTTAAACCACACTGACAAAAACAACCCACTCTCTAAAGTAAAAGACGCTGTATTAGCAAGACTAAACACCCAATCCAGTGATGAACTCAACTTAACTATCGAGGATCTTTCATTTAAGATAAATTCTCAAGTAACGTTGGATATTAAGGAGCAATTCTTTACTATCTATATCCATTCAGAAACTAAACAAAATGAAGACACTATTAAAAAGGCAATGATAGAGTTTGGACTTTCTAAAAGAGAAACTGAAATTATTGATCTTATTTCAAAAGGATACAGTAACAACGATATCGCCCAAAACCTCTTCTTAAGTATTAATACCGTAAAAACTCACCTAAATAATATCTTTAATAAGTTAGGTGTAAATAACAGAACCTCAGTTATTCACAAGATTTCTGCAAGCTGATTCGTATTTAAAACCACTATCCCGGTTAGTTACTTTTCTTCTAACTCTTATATAGACACCCTAGTCCCAACAAAAAAAGTCAGGTTGACTTAGTGTCAGCCCTGACTTTTTAAAGTGCTATTATTTATAATGGTAAAAGCTGAATTGTATCTTGGCCTTTTAACGTCTCAATCATAGTTAACCATTCTTGAGGTTTGTTAGAGAGAACTGCATAGTAAGTTGTTAAGAAATTGACTATTAAATCCGCTTCTACTTTAGTCGAGTCCTCATTAAAAGGCATGAAACCTAAGTCTAGTCCACTGACTGCTTCGCCGTCGTTTTTCCAAGAAGGATGTACATAGTTAAAATCAAGTCGATGATACCCTAAATGCGAAAGAACTTCTCTTCGAACAAGTGGGTCCATTGACTTCACTTTTAGAGTGTTGGAATGATCGACAACGTTCGGGTTATAAATTTCTGCAAACATACCGTATAACTCTTTGCCGTTCTCATTGGCTAGTTGCTTCAAGTCTTTTAAACGGTGGTTAGCAAGGAATGGTCCAATTCCACGGCCATCTTGACCGATAATTGTAAAGTCGGTCATTGCAATATTCCATTCGACATAGTAACGGTATTCAGTTGCACCGACTACTTGTTCTCCGTCAACTGCTACAAATACTCGAATGTCTGGATCTTTTAAAGGTTCTTCCCAAAGTTCAAATTCAAGTACTTCTTCTGGTGGAAATACTTCTTGCATTAAATCATGCATTTTTTTAAACAAAGGATCTTCAATACTAGTTATTCTAATGTAATCCAACTATATCACTTCTTTCATTGTAGTCCTATACAACTTATCATGTTGTATTGCAATCGACACTATCTTTAACATTTCTTAGAAGATTTATTTAAAAGGGTTTTTCCATTCCATTAAAACTCCGTAATTGCACGACTCTTCATCATCCAAGTAGTTTTCTACAATATGAATCGGCTTCCGACCGCATCGTAAGAGAAAGGAAATCACAGGATCTTTCATGCTTCCCTTTATTATCGCACTCACATATTGATCAGGAGTCATTTCTTCTGCAACTTTATGATAACCAGGCATTCGTCCCCCGCCTAATAAACGATCTAAACCATGTTGAATGACAACGTGATACATCGATTGCATCATCACTTTACCAAGGCCTAGTTTGCGGTATTTCGGACGGACACTGATATCGACAATATAAAGCGTATTTCCTTTTGGATTATGATTACGGATGTACCCATTATCCGTAATTTCTTCCCATGTATGATCAGCATCAGTTGGATCAAAGTCGACGCATAACCCTGTTAATGAACCTGCTAGCTCACCGTCAACTTCAACACATAGGGCACCTGCTTGAAACAAATCTACATGATTCGTAAGTTGTTCCTTATCCCACCATAACTCAGATGGAAAAGGTGGAGGAAAACATTCTTTTTGGATTTGAATAAGATCATCAAAGTCGTTCTTTGTGTAGTTCCGAATGACAGTAGGAACTGTCTGATCTTGATTATACGCATAGAATTCACTTCGATATAACATGTTATTAAAATCCTTTCATGTTCATTTTTTCCCAGTCTGGATATAAATCTGAACGGCGGTCTCGCCATGTCGTAACAGAACCTCTTTCACGAACTTCGTATAATAACGACAGATCTAAATCCGCTGTTACGATCATGTCATTATTTAATTCCCCTTCGACCATAATTCCTCGTGGTGGGAACGGGACATCATTCGGAGTAATAACAGCCGCTTGCCCAAAGTTCGCTCGCATAAAGTCAACAGTCGGAAGCGAACCAACCGTACCTGTCACTACTACATACACCTGATTTTCAATTGCACGTGCATGACTCGTGTAACGAACGCGATGGAAGCCATGACGATCATCTGTACATGATGGACAAAAGATGACATCTGCCCCTTTCGCTTTCACCATTCGTACAACTTCAGGAAACTCGATATCATAACAAGTTAGGATTGCTATTCTCCCTTTATCCGTATCAAAAACTTTCACTTCATCTCCAGCAGACATATTCCATTCATTCACTTCTGTTGGTGTAATATGAAGTTTTGCCTGTTGTTCAATTCTTCCATCTGGATAAAAAAGATGTGCCACATTGTATAAACGATCGTCTATACGAATAACATGTGTTCCACCAATAATATGAACGTTCATTTTTTGTGCAAATGACGAAAAAAGAGTTTGGTATTGCTCTGTAAATCCTGGTAACTCATTTATAGTTAACGAAGTTCCTTGCTCACTTCCGATAGATAATAGCTGTGTCGTAAAAAATTCTGGAAACAGTACAAACTCCGATCCAAATTCCGCTGCTGTTTTTAAGTAGTGCTCACTTTGTTTTGCAAACTCCTCAAAAGACTTAATCGTTTGCAACTGATACTGTACCGCTGAAACACGTAATTTCATAAACACATCCTCCTTCTCAACTACTTTTCCTTAGTTGATTATCTTTCAGAAAATCAACTTTAACAAGTAGTGACTTTTTAGTAAGGAGGTTACTTTTGGGGTACCTATTGATATATATAGGTTAGTTCTCCTTTTTTAGGTCCTCTATTCGTTTTTTTCCCCATTCATACATTAAGTCAATAATGGGCAATAACGATTTTCCAAGTGGTGTTAACGAATATTCTACCCTTAGAGGCACTTCAGGAAACACTTCCCTATGTATAATTCCATCTTCATGTAATTCTTTTAGTTGACTCGATAACATTTTATGAGAAATTTTAGGAAGTAATTTTTGAAGTTCACTAAAACGGTACGAGCTTTCCTGCGCTAAATACCATATAATTACGATTTTCCACTTTCCACTTATAACCGACAGAGTTAATTCCTTTTCACAATTAAACTCTCCTTTTTCAATCTTTTCTTTAATTTCTTTCCTTAAAGTATCTGCCATTGAACTACCTCATATTTCTATAAATTGTTTCTTCCCCAATTGCTTTGTATAGTTATTATCTTGTGATTGACTCAATCTAGATGTAGAACTGTCAATGCATGTTGAACCTCATCTTTTGTGTTAGGAGTCCTCCATTGGTTTGCATATCCTAAACTACTGCAAATGAATTCCGTTCCACCACTATGTACTGTTTTACGAAAATGAACATGACCACATAACGCATATTGTACATTTTCACTCTTAATTAGTTGTTCATAATCTTTACTACCGAGGTACGCGTTAAAATAATCCCAAATGCGGTGCGGGGTTGGAACAGTGAACTTTTCGTGAGATATAACATGGGTACAAAAAATAATTTTTTTATGTCGTTGTTTCCTTAGTTGTTCTTTAAATCTATTCATAAAGAGTTCATGTACTTCTAATGAGTTGACAGCCCAATCTGTATATTCTTTGTCTTGCCACGTACTTCCTTTCATTTTCATCTGATTAAATTGTGTAAGGGTATATTTGCTTTTACTTCCAAAACTGAAATCATACCATCCTATATCACCTAGTAATGTCCAATTATTCCCTAAATCTTGAGGTCCATTAGCTAAATTTCTTGGGTGCCTTTTTAATTCATTATAAATCTCCCATGTGTTCTTGTTAGGATGATGAATATTCCAAAGGTCATGGTTTCCTGCTACAAAGTAACACGGGGTGTTTAGGTCGTGTTCGATTTGATCAACTGCAGCTAGCGTCCTCCTGTAGTCATTTGAAACATCCCCGCCTATACAGAGTGCGTCAAGCTTATGTTCTTTCGTTTGTTCTAATAAAACATCTAGTATGTCCGCTCTTTGCCTTTTTTCATTAATGTCTAGGTGCAAGTCAGCAATAAAACCTAATTTCACACCATCACCTTCTCTTTTGTAAATGAAAATTAGTATCTTAAAGTATAGCAAATTTATAAACAATGGACATCATATTACCTTTAACTTAACTACTAACGTCCTTATGAACACAGAAAAAAGAGAAGAGTGTTCCTCTTCCCTTTCAGTTGCGATACCTAATTAAGTTTTTCATCTTTACTACTTATTAATTTACAAGGTCACCTGTGTACTGCTCTCGTAATTTAAACTTTTGAATTTTCCCTGATGCATTTCGCGGTAATTGATCGATAAATAAAAACCTCTTCGGCACCTTGTAACCTGCTAACCTCTCTCGACAGAACGCTTTCATCTCTTCTTCTTCTAATTGCTCTCCCTCTTTAACAACTATAACAGCCGTTACAAGTTCACCCCATTTCGGATCAGGTGTACCAATGACAGCGCTTTCAATAATGAGTGGATGTTCATCTAGAGCATACTCAACTTCTACAGAGTACACATTTTCACCACCGGAAATAACCATATCCTTTTTGCGATCCACTAGTGAAATGTACCCATCCTCATCAACCGAAGCTAGATCACCTGTATAAAGCCAGTCTTCACGTAACGTCTTTGCGGTTTCTTCCGGTTTCTTGTAATACTCTTTCATGATTGCTTCTCCACGTAAAATCAATTCTCCTACTTCGCCTACTGCTACTTGTTCACCACTATCATTGACTACTTTTACTTCTGTAAATAGAGATGGCCATTTTCCGGACTTACCGAGCTTTGTTTTGTGGTCTTCAGGCGATAAGTAAATACCAGTTGGTCCTCCCTCTGTTAATCCACAAAGATTATAGAACTGGTCAGTTTTAAATAGATCTATACTTTTCTTGACTAACTCTGGTGACATTGGAGCCGCTCCATATCCACAACGGGTGATTGACGAAAGGTCAAGCTGGTCCGCATTTGGAACTTGAGTGAAGAAGTTATACATTGTTGGAACTCCAAAGAATAAGGTAATACCATGCTTTTCAATTGTTTTTAGTGTTTCTACCGGGTGAAAATCTTGTTCAATCACATTCGTTGCACCTAGGAACAAACCAGGTATGAGAAATAAGCAAAGCTGTGCACAATGAAATAACGGGGCTACATGTAATAATTTGTCATCACTCTGTAGTCCTAATAAACCCGTCGTTCCAAATGCAACTTTGAATACTCGCTGATGATCAAATAATGCGCCTTTCGGTTGACCTGTTGTACCTGATGTGTACAGGATGTGAAGATCATCCGTTCCTATTACTTCTACATCCGGCTCCGCCGTATTTTCAGACAACACGTTTTCATAGCTTCTATTTTCAGGTGAAGCTGCTCTTGGTGTAACAATCACATCCCGAATAGCAACAATATCTTCACGAGCTTCATTGATTAGTCCTTCTAACTCTTGTTCACAAATAACAATTACACTATCTGATTGCTTCAATATATAATTTACTTCTCTTGCAACAAGTCTAAAATTAATAGGGACAATAACCGCTCCAAGTTTAGCAGCAGCAAAATAACTGATTGCAAAATAATCCGAGTTCTTCATCATGAGAGCGATCTTTTCTCCCTTTTTCAACCCAATACTCGCTAAGCCATTAGCAAAACGATTTACAGTTTCATTAAACTGCTTATACGTAAGCTCCCTTCCCTTAAACGTAATAGCTAACTTATCAGGATGACGACGAGCATTTAAAGCTAAATTACTTATAATATTCAATTTCATAGCCCCTTTCAAAAATAATAGAATATACTTTCCTCGTAGAAGTAATTGGTAGATTACCAATTAAACTATACTCAACCTTTTGCAAGTTCTATTCCAATAAAAAAATTACTTTAACCCTTACAATTCTAAGGCTATTAATATTAAATTTTTTATATACGTAGGGAATTCGTACACTCTTGATTTTTCTCACTGTTTGATTTTAATACAAAATAGTTATGCGATTAAGACAGGATCGTAACCCTACTTTTACCTCTTTAGTTTTTACTATTATAGAAGCGCTACTAATTTTCGCTCCATGTAATAAACAAAAAATTTTGCGAATAACACAAATGAAGACGCCTTTCTAAGACGTCTTCATTTGCTATTTAATAACTATTCAATCTCATAATCTAGGACAAGAATATCCTTTACTCCTACTTCTTTTAGATAAGAAACTAGTTCTAGATGTTTAGGATGAGGGCCATATACGTCTAGAGCTTCTCTATTTTCAAAACGAACCGTTAGCCCTATCTCAAATCCATGATTTCGTTCAGAAAAATTGGTTCCTACGGCTAAGCTAACAATTCCAGGTATTTCATCTTTAAGTGTTTTTGCCATTTTCTTTACTTTAGCTTTTTGTTCACTCGTAGTTTCCTCACTAAATTTCAATCCAACAATATGTTCTATCATATTTAATCCTCCAATATTCGTTTTTAATGATGAACTCACTAACTTTTATATTCTCCTCTAGAAATGCAAAATCCTTCTGAAATCGCTTTCAATTAGCTGAATATTAGGAAAACAGTAGAGATGATAATCCCTGTATATATTAAAGTAATCACTGTAAACCCCATAATATCCCGAATTTTTAAACCTGCTATTGCTAATAACGGGATAGCCCAAAACGGTTGAATCATATTGGTCCAAGCGTCTCCCCATGCAACTGCCATTACTATTTTCGCTGGATCGACTCCCATATCAATTGCAGTTGGTAGGAAAATTGGAGCTTGGATTGCCCATTGACCACCACCAGATGGTACAAACATATTTAATATTCCTGCTGCGAAAAATGTAAATAACGGCAATGTTTTTTCTGTTGCTATACTAGCAAAGAAATTAGATAACCATATAGCCAATCCAGAAGCACTCATCATGCCCATAATTCCTGCATAAAAGGGGTATTGAAGTGCAAATTGTCCAACGCTACCTGAAGCTTTGATTAATCCACTTCCGAGCTCTCTTACATTTCCATAAAGCAGTAAACATGCTGTTAAGAATATTAAGTTTACTGTATTTAAGTCAAGACTAAAACCATTCGTATAAAAGTGGTTGGTTAAATATGCTAAACCAAAAAGACCTCCAATTGTTACTATAAGTCGACTTCTATCTAACTTGTCATTAATAAAATTCGTTTGTTTTGTTTTTAGTTCTTCCTTTACTTCAACATCTTTTAATAACTCTGGGTCAACTAATACACGATCCTTCATTTTTTTAGGATGGATGAGCTTCATAATAAATGGTAAAGTTACAAAGATAATCACTACTAGAATAACATTTAATAACGAAGTCAAAGTTTCAGTCGTGGGGATTAAACCTACCGTCTCTTCGAAATTGTGTCCTGGAGTAGCCACAAATAATGCTGGAGATGACGATAATCCACCCTCCCAAATGACGAAGCCTGAATATCCTGCAGCTACCAGTACACGATAGTCAACATCTCGGACTTGTCTTCCAACAAGTTTAGCCATGATACCTGCAACTACTAATCCAAATGCCCAGCTTATTAATGATGCAGCTAAAGCAGTAAATGTAACTACAATTATTGCAACATTAGGTGTCTTACATTTACTAGCAATCTTCTCTAATCCACGAGCAACAGGAGGAGTTAACGCTAAAGCATAACTCATAATAAATGTAGTTATAATTTGCGCTGTAAAAGCAAGTAAAGACCAGAAACCATCTCCCCAATGAATCATCATTTCATATGGGGTATTATTGGTTATAAAAATTCCTCCTAAAAATGTAATTACTGTTAATATGATAGCAAATACAAAAGCATCTGGTAACCATCTTTCAGCAATTCTAGCAAACACTAATGCTAGTTTTGCAACGGGGTTATTCGAAGCTGGTTGTTGACCTGCATGTGGTTGTTTTATCGGCTCCATAATTTTCCTCCTTTTTCTTAAAAATTCTTACGTTATAACAATTCTTTAATTTTTTATTTAGCGGTCCAACCACCATCAACATATAAAACCTGACCAGTAATATACGAAGACGCTTTGGATGAGAGGAAAACAACTGGTCCCTCTAAATCTTCTAATGTTCCTACACGGCCTACCATTGTTTTATCGACAATAGTTTTAAGTCGCTCTTCGTCCGCCAGCCACTCCTCAGTCATCGGCGTTCTAATATAACCTGGTCCAATAGCATTGACTTGAACATCATATGTAGCTAATTCATCTGCCCAAACTTTTGTAATCTGGTTGATCCCTCCTTTGCTCGCAGAGTAACTCGTTTGATTAGACATACCTGTCGTCCCTAAGATAGAAGAAATATTTATGATTTTCCCACCTTCTCCTTGTTTAATTAATTGTTTTGCAACGGCTTGACCCGTGAGGAAAATACCTTTTAAATTAGTTCCAATTACAAAATCCCAGTCTTCTTCTTCTACCTCGACCAGAGGTTTTCTAATATTTGTTCCAGCGTTATTTATTAGTACATCAATACGTCCAAATTCACCAACAACATCCTCTACTAACTTTTCTACTGTTGGTTTATTCGTTACATCTACTTGAAAGCCCTTAGTTTTTATACCTTTTCCTCTTAATTCATTTTCAGCTTTTAGCAAATCTTCTTTTCCTCTACTTGCAATTGCAACTGATGCACCACTTTTCCCCAGAGCTTCCGCCATTCCTAAACCAATTCCTTTACTACCACCAGTAACTAATGCAACCTTTCCAAATAAATCAAATAGATTTGGATTCAATGAAAACACCACCTTAAATAAATTAGTTTGTCGAAACTAAAAACCTTGACCGCCGCCAATATATAAATCTGCAATAAATTTTCCTACATACTAATATGAACATGAGGGAGGTAAGTTTGTCCGAAAATTCAGTCATTATAAACCACTTTCAAATCACCTTTTTTGTTTTTTTAACCTACTGTAAATACTTAGGCTTATTGGTTTTGATGACTCAGTATCGTTTTCAACACTTTTCCACCTGGGTTTCGTGGTAGTTTACTAATAAACTCTATTTCTTTAGGTATTTTATAATCTGCCAATTTATCTAATAAAAAAGCTTGAATATCTTCTGCTGAAATTGACTGTTCACCTTTTTTAACGATAAATGCTTTAACTTGCTCTCCAAACAATTTGTCGGGTATTCCCACAACAGCTGCCTCTAAAACTCCAGGGTGTCCATATAGTATATTTTCAACCTCAGCAGAATAGATTTTTTCACCACCACGGTTGATCATATCTTTTTTACGATCCATGATATATACATAGCCATCGTTATCAACCATTGCTAAATCCCCTGATTTCCAGAAACCGCTTTCAAAAGATTCTTTATTTGCTTTTGGATTATCCCAATAGCCTTCAATAACCATAGGGCCTTTAATCAGTAATTCACCTACTTTATTTCTTGGTAACTCCTCACCTTGCTCATTTATAACTTTTACTTCTGCAACAGGAACTGGTAATCCTACAGAATTCAACTTCGAATCAGGATAATCAATTGGCATAAGTGTTGTTGGTGATGAAGTCTCAGTAGCACCATATGCATTTTGCAACCTAGAGTTTGGAAACTCTTTTCGTAATTGCTGGATCGTTTCATAAGACATTGGTGCTCCACCATATGCAATAATGCTCACATCATTGTAAGCTAATTTCTTAAAATGTGGTGAAGACAATAGCATCACATATATAGTTGGTACATTAAAGAGAAAGTTAATTTTCTCTGTTTCCATTGTCTTTAAATAATCTTCAGTTCGATATCGTTTTAATATTACAGATGTACCCCCAACGAGTACCATATGCAAAAGTTGACCTATTAAACCAGTGACATGAAATAATGGTATAGCAATAAGTGTTTTCATTGTTTCATTTGTCTTCATAACGTATTTGTAATTAAGAGCACTATGGATAATACCAACATGACTGCCAATTGCACCTTTAGGAGTTCCTGTAGTTCCTGAAGTATACATAATAAATAGTGGATCTGTTTCTTCTATTGCTACTTTTGGCAAACTTTTATCTCCAACGTTAGTATTTAATACAGCGAAAGATTTTACTGTTAATTCAGTTTCATTTTCATATTCATCCGTCAGAAAAAATAATCTTGTTGTCTCTAGCCGATTATTTTTATGTGCTGGTTCTAACTTTTCATATAAGTCTTTTTCGGTGATAATGATTTTGGCTCCAGAATGATTTAGCATATAAGTAATTTCTTTTTCTGATAATCTCGAGTTGAGAGGAACAATAACTGCCCCTAGCTTTGTACAAGCGAGAACAACATGAACAAATTCAAGACAATTCTCAACTAATATAGCAACTCGATCACCTTTTTTGATTTCATACTTGTAAAAGAGATTTTTAGCTATTGTAATACTAATATCATTAACTTGCTTGTAGGTCTGTCGTACTTCCCCCATGACTAAAGCCTCTTTTTGAGGGTGCTCACTGACAGATGCTTCAAACATTTCTGCAACCGTTTTAGGTCGTTCACTATACACCTTTACCTCTCGGTTAAAGATTTGCGATCTTTCAATCACTACTACACCTACTTTCATATTCATTATAATAATTAATTTTACTAATCTTAAAAAATGGTTACTTCAAGCTCTAAACAACTGCAACCGATTTTTGAAATATTGAGTTTTACTTTTACTTTTACTTGTATTTTGATAATTGCAAAAATTATGCCAACTATTCCGATAAATACCTTTTACTTTAAATTCAGTTTAAGAATTCATCATGTAGATAGCAGTTTTCTAACTGCGGAACAAAAAAACAACCTATTATGTATATTTAAGGTTGTTATATTTTTTATTTGAAAAAGTTTTTAACTCTTGAGCTTTGTTTCGTAAAACCAAAAAACGATGAAAAAAGTAATCGTCGATTACTTTTTTCATCGAAGCTAGTTTAATCCCAGTCTCTTTATCTTTTTGACTAATGCTGATTGACTAATTCCCAACTCTTTTGCTGTTTTTCGAGTCGTTTTGTACTCACATAACTTTTCTACAATGACCTGTCTTTCAATTTCTTGGACGATTTCTTTTAAAGTTTGATTACTTCTTATTCCTTTATCTTTCTTTTTATTTATAATCGCTGGCGGTAAATCATCTACATCAATTTCATTTTTTTCTGTCGTAACAATTATTCTTTCAATGAGGTTCTCCATTTCACGAATGTTTCCTGGCCAGTGGTAATGCTCCAAATAATAGATAACTTCTGAATTCAATCTTTTGTTCAATTTATATTTATTATTTGTTTTTCTTAGAAAGTAATAAACAAGAGGAGCAATGTCCTCTACTCGTTCCCTCAATGGGGGAATTTGAATAGGAACGATATTGAGCCTATAAAACAAGTCTTTACGAAACTCCCCTCTTTCCACCAGCTCTTCAAGATTTTTATTCGTAGCACTTACTACACGGGTATTTATTTTTTTCGTCCTTTGTCCCCCTACTCTCGTGATCTCAAACTCTTGAAGAACACGAAGTAGCTTTACTTGTAACTCAATAGGCATTTCACCTATTTCATCTAGAAAGATTGTTCCACCATCTGCCTGTTCAAATAATCCTGGTTTTCCTCTACCATCAGCACCAGTAAATGCACCTTTTTCATATCCAAATAACTCAGATTCGAGTAAATGAGGGGGGATAGCACCACAATTCACTTTTACATATGGTTTTTTAGATCGTTTACTTCCTTGGTGAATAATATTTGCAAATACTTCTTTCCCTACTCCAGATTCTCCAAGCAAAATCACTGTAGAATCGACGCCTGCCACCTTTTTGGCTAAATTTAGTGCTTTAATCGTATTAGGGCTTTGAGCTATTACTTGGTCAAACAATTGTTTCAATTCTTCCTTCTTTTTAAAATCATCTATTTCTTTCAATATTTTCGCTGTATATGCTTTTGCTTCTTGTAATTCTACTTTTAATTTATTTAGCTCAGAGATATCCCTAACATTTGTTACAACATGTGTAATTTTCCCTTGTTCATTAAAAATTGGACTTCCTGTAACCAATACTTCTTTTCCCTTTACAATTTGTACAATCGTCGTTGGCTTCTTCTCTTTTAATACTTTTAAAGTAACGGACTCTGAAATAATACCTTTATTCACAACATCCTTAAGATTTCTGCCTAAAAGCTCTTCTTCGTGAACACCTGTTATTCGTCTATAAGCCTCATTTACTATTAATCCATCGCCGTTTGCATCTGCAACATATATACCGTCATAACTAGATTCAATAATTGAGTCTAATAATTTATTCATTTCAAGAGTATCCTCTACGTTTCTATCTAATTTAAAACTCATCTATTTCCTCCTTTTTAACATTCTATTTTCTGACTATTCAGCTTTATATGATGAATTATTTCATCATTTTTTAGAAACTGCAATGATATAGACACTATTTAATTGAATGTTTTTAATATTTATACTTTTGGCATATATTTTGCATATGTAATATTGAATACGATTATATTAAAGGAGTGAACAATTTTATGTATAATTTCAGTCCCACACCAGAACAACAGGAAATGATTGATAAAGCGAATGCGTTTATGAATGAATACGTATACCCTAATGAAAAACACATGGTCCCTCATCGAGGCTTACCAAATGATATTTTGAAACCGCTTCAACAAAAAGTGAAGGAGCTAGGTTTATGGGGAGCACACTTACCTAAAGAGGTAGGAGGAATGGGAACAGGATTTCTTTCTCTAGGTTTACTATCAGAAGTAATTGGAAAAAGTCCAATAGCTCCATATATTTTTGGTTCAATGGCCCCAGATGCTGGTAACGGCGAAATTCTCTGGCATGCTGCAACACCGGAACAAAAAGAAAAATACTTAGTTCCTTTAGCAAATGGCGATATCCGCTCTTGTTTTGCTATGACAGAACCAGATGTTTCCGGATCTGATCCTAGAATGCTACAAGCAACGGCTGAGTTAGACGGTGATGAGTGGGTAATTAATGGTCATAAGTGGTTTACAACAGGTGCAATTGGTTCTTCTTTTTCAATTGTTATGGCAGTTACAGACCCAGATGCTCCTACGTATAAAAAAACAAGTTTATTCATTGTAGAAAACGATAATCCTGGATTTGAAATCGTTCGTGAAGTACCTGTAATTGGAGATCATTTTGCTGGCGGACATTGTGAAGTGCGCTATACAAATTGTCGGATTCCAAAAAATGCAATTCTTGGTGAACGCGGGGAAGGATTTAAACTCGCTCAACTTAGACTTGGACCAGGAAGGATCACACATGCAATGCGTTGGTTAGGAGTATGCCGTCGAAGTCTCGAGCTTATGCTCGACTACTCAGCAAAACGTGAAACACGAGGGAAAAAGCTTTCAGAATTCCAAAGCATTCAAAACTTTATTGCTGACTCTGCTGCTGAAATTCAAGCTGCTCGTTTAATGACTCTTCATGCAGCTTGGCTGATGGATCAAGGTAGTGAAGCTCGAAAAGAAATCTCTTTGATTAAATTCTACGGCGCAAATGTACTTCACAATGTTATTGACCGAGCAATTCAGGTACATGGTGCACTTGGAGTAACTGGCGATACACCTCTTGAGGGCTTTTATCGTGAGGCGCGTACAGCAAGAATTTATGACGGTCCAGATGAAGTTCATCGCTATGTCGTAGCCAGAACACTATTAAAAGCTTTCCAAGAAGGAGAAGAACTCTATTGATTTCTAATATCAATGTAACAAGACAATCTCTAGAGGGAATTAATTGGGGAAAATTGGAAGACTTCTTAAAAAGGCAAATCCCAGAACTTGCCGATCATCAATTGACCGTGAAGCAATTTACAGCAGGATATTCCAACTTAACTTATTTACTCTCATTTGGAGATAACGAAATGGTATTAAGACGTCCACCGTTTGGTTATATTCCACCTAGAGCACACGATATGAAAAGAGAATTTAATATTTTAGCAAAAATTAATCCCATCTTTCCACTAGCACCTAAGCCAATGATTTACGAGTCCGACCCAAACATTATGGATAAACATTTTTATATTATGGAAAAAAAACAAGGCGTTGTGTTAGATGATTCTATTCCCGAATGTTATCATTCAAAGGATAACGTTGGCGAACAAGTTTCTACAACATTTATAAATACTTTAGTACAACTCCATAATATTGATTATATACAAGCTGGATTAGATAACTTAGGTAAACCTGAAGGATATTTAAAAAGACAGGTTGAAGGTTGGTCCAAAAGGTATGAGCAATCCAAAACAGATGAACTTCCAATCATCAATGATCTTGTTCCTTGGTTACTTTATAATGTTCCAAATTCACCTAAACCAACTATTGTTCATAACGACTTCAAATTAAATAATATGATGTTCTCAGCAAGTAACCCAAATAAAGTTGTAGGTATCTTTGATTGGGAAATGTGTACGATTGGCGATCCACTCGTTGATCTCGGCTTGGCCATCGCCTACTGGACTGAACCTGGAGACCCAGAAACTGGCCTTACTACCGTCACCAACCAACCTGGTTTTTTATCTAGGCTAGAACTACTCAATTTATATGCAAGACATAGTGGCCGAGATGTATCCAATATTAATTATTACGTTACTTTTGCTTTCTTTAAGACAGCTGTAGTATTACAACAACTCTACTACCGTTGGAAAATTGGTGAGTTAAAGGACAACCGTTTTGAACACCTTAATATTGGAATTTTTAATTTATTAAAGCAAGCACAACTCACAAAGGATAATAAACTATTACGGTAAAAGGTGGACCTACGATCGGTGGACATATATCACTAAGCATAGATTACTAAAACGATAAATAGGAAGGGTATTAAATGGGAAGAAGAATTACAGTACTCACGCGAAAAGAAGAAATTGCTGAAGAGAAGCTAAAAGACTGTATTGTAGTGGTTATTGATGTGTTACTTGCTACAACCACTATTTCGACTATATTAAACTATCGTCCTAACTCTGTCATTCCAGTTAAAGATCAAGCAGAAGCACACAGTATTGCTAACGGGTTAGAAGAAAATAGTTTTTTGTTAGTCGGTGAAAGTGCCGGATATGAAATTGAAGGCTTCCTTCTTCCAGATCCGTTGCAAATTATTAAACATTCATTATTAAACAAAGATATAATTCTTCTTACAACGAACGGAACGGTAGCGATCAGAAAATCTGCAAGTGCCAAACGGGTTTATGCTTGCGCCTTAATTAATACTTTAACTGTAGTAGATGAAATTCTAGCATATGATGATACTTCTTCAATTTTAATCGCTTGTGCTGGTAATGACAGTCGTTTCTCCCTTGAAGACTTTCTTTGTGCGGGTTATCTCATAGATGAACTTCTAAAGCACCAAACGAATTGCACTTTGTCTGATGCCGCTATCGTAGCTAAATCCTATTATGAAAGTAGTACCGATGAGACGATTGAGTATCAACTAGCAAATTCTGAAACAGGAAAATTACTAAAAGAGTTAGAATATCATGATGCGATTCAGTTTGCATCTAAAAGAAGTTGCATAAATATAGCCCCGTATCTTATAGATGGTAGATTTACTTACTCAGATCAAAAATAGAGACTAGAACTCTATACAACAACTTTGTATGTATAGTATTAATTAGTTATATAACAGGTAACTCAAAACCGAAGTAACAGGCACCTCAACAACAAAATATAGTTACTGTACTACCTAGTAGCAACTATATTTTGTATCCAGTTGAGGAGCCAAACATTTATGTTACCTCTTGTTTTTATGCCTTTATTTTTACATTATAATGCTTCAACCAGTGGTCCATTTGAATAAAATGAGCGATGAGCTGCGGGCCTGTCATCAGTTGCCCAAACCATGGCGTTTTAAATGAAGCTCCTCCACTTTCAGCAATTTCTCTCATTTTAGTACGATCAATTAAATCAAATAATGGAGAGTCGTTTTGCTTAAGAATGTCAAGCATTTCCGTTTTTACTGCATTCGTATAATGTGGATTATGCGTTTTTGGATATGGACTCTTTTTGCGATATAACACTTCATCCGGTAAAATTCCCTCGAGTGCCTTACGCAAAATCCCCTTTTCTAAACCATTCAATTGCTTCATTTCCCAAGGAATGTTCCATACGTATTCTATGAGACGATGGTCAGCAAACGGGACACGAACCTCTAGACTGGCTCCCATACTCATTCGATCTTTACGATCGAGGAGCGTTGTCATAAACCAAATGATATTTAAATACGAAATTTCTCTTCTACGCGCTTCCTCCTTCGTATCTTCTTCAAATCTAGGTGTTTCTGCGATCGTTTCTTTATATCTTTCGTGAACATAAGGTTGTAGTTTCAGTTTATTTTTCCACTTGTCTTGTAGAAGTGCTTCTCTTTCTTGTGTAGAACGCATCCACGGAAATCCATTCATATTCATCACTTCAGGCTTATGGAACCAAGGATATCCACCGAAGATTTCATCCGCGCATTCTCCAGATAAGCCGACCGTCACATCTTCTTTTATTTTTTCGCAAAACCATAATAAACTCGAGTCAATATCAGCCATACCAGGCAAATCACGTACTTCAACAGCTTTCTTTAAATAACCTGCGAGATTTTCCATCGAGATGACGTGATTCGTGTGTAATGTACGAAATTCATTAGACACTTTTTCAATCCATGGACCATCTGCATTCGGCTGAAAATCATTGGCTTTAAAATATTTATCATTGTCGGCATAATCGATCGAATACGTTCGTAAATCACCCTTGTTGTCGCGCTCAAACACATTAGCTGCTAATGCTGTTAAAGCACTGGAGTCAATACCTCCTGATAAGAACGTACACACTGGAACATCTGCTACTAATTGACGTTCGACAGTGTCTGTTAACAAATAACGAACTTTTTCTGCCGTCTCATCAACATTATCGACATGCTCCTTACTTTTCAACTTCCAGTAGCGAGTAATTTTAGCCCCGTTGCGGTCATACAGCATTGCATGTGCTGGTCGAAGTTCTTCTATATCTGTGAACACCCCATGTCCCGGTGTACGTGATGGTCCTAAACCTAACACTTCAGAAAGACCAGTTTCATCAACTGTTGGTGATATGTCCCGATGAGCGAGAAGTGCTTTAATCTCAGACCCAAATATCAATTTACCGTTTTGAACGGAATAAAATAATGGTTTGACACCGAGACGGTCACGGGCAAGAATTAAACTTTGATCGTGCTCACTCCAAATTGCAAACGCGAAAATACCATTTAACTTTTCTAAGCAATGAAAGCCCCACTCTATATAAGAAGTTAAGAGAACCTCTGTATCGGAATGTCCCTTAAACGTATGTCCTCGTTGAAGTAGCTCTTTACGTAGATCTTCAGTATTGTATAACTCGCCATTATACACAATCGTATATGAACGATTCCCTTTCGTTCTGGTCATTGGCTGAATCCCGCCTTCTGGATCGACAACAATAAGACGAGTATGTCCCAATGCTGCATGGTTAGAGCTCCAAATGTTAATATCATCAGGACCTCGACGTGATAACGTCTTCGCCATTTTTTCAACTTCAGCTTGCTCTTTTACCATGTTTCGCTTCCAATCAATCCAACCAGTAATACCACACATCTATATCAACCCTCTTTCGGGAGTAATTTATTTAAATGGGTCCAATGCCCATATCCCATCGTATTCATAGTTAACGTAGATTGTTACTCTCCTATCACCTTGTAACCCCTTACACACCAATATTTTTATCTATTATTTATATAGAAGAGCGTTCGTTCAGCAATTAAAAAATCAGACGAAATTCAATAAGTCCTTAATGACCATGATTGAAGATGTTTCACCTGATTTAACTCATAGCTATGCATAAAAAGATCAATATATCCTCATAATGAAAACATAATTGAAAAATAGGGCTTCTTACATAAGTAGAGAGCATATAAAGGAGTGAAGTAAAAGTGAATTCACAACGCGCTCAAGAAATCGTCGAGTCTATGAAGGATGTTCAAGTACTTTTTAATGGTACTCCGGTTATGATCCAACATGTCGATCATGATAAAGAAACTGCACGCGTTTATGAAAAAAGCCAGCCTGAAAACGAAATGACAGTTCCTGTCCAGCAACTAATGGAACAATAAAATTGTTACACTAAGTTTGATCTTACATTTCAAATTACGAATCTAAAGAAGAGCTGACCTCTGGCGGTCAGCTCTTCTTTAGGTTTTCTTGTTCACATATGTATGATAGTAATTTCTCACAACTCTTATTAACTAATTCATATACTTCTTCGAAATTGCCTGTATAGTACGGATCTGGAACATCAACAACATCACTTTCTGGAAGAAAGTCAAGAAGCCTTGCAATTTCTCCTGTTTGCTCATGCTTTGCCATTGCGTTTAAGTTCCCTACATTTTCAGCATCCATTGCAATGATATAATGATAGTTCTGTAAATCCGGCTTTGTTACCTTTCGTGCCTTCATTCCACTATAATCAATTTTGTATTGGTCTAAGATGTTTCTCGTTCCCTCGTGCGGCGGTTTGCCAATATGCCAGTCTCCCGTTCCTGCCGAATCAATCTCAAATTGATCACTTAAGTTTGCTTCTTCTACTTTTTTCCGAAACACAGCTTCTGCCATCGGCGATCGGCAAATATTACCTAGACAAACGAATAATACTCTTACCATAGTTTCTCTTCCTTTCTAGATCACGTCCATACCGTAAATGTTAGCGCAATTCATTAGGATAAGCAACGTCCTGTCAGCTTACAATTCCACTTTAAAATTCGTAATTTCTATAACTGCATTATAAAAAGACTGGCCCTTTTGAGTCAGTCTTCATTATATGAATAATTCTTAAATAAAAATTTCTTTATGACTTTCCTTTACTTTCGCCAAAACTGCTTCAATATTCGGATACTCTTTACCAATACAGTATCGTTCTACATTACATAAACTATCTTCCTCACCTCGAAAAATTTGGACGACCTCTTCGACTCCCATCTTTTTCGTTTGAACGACTCCATCTACATATACTGCATCATTATTTTCAAACTTTTCATAAATGACATGGAAATTTGGCTTTATCTCCCCAATAAAAAACTCTTTCGTTTCGACTAGATCATGAACGCGCACGTTCTCTTCACTTCCTATTCTAAAAATTTTAAAGCACCTACTAAACTATACACCCTCGTCATACAATTTTTGAAAAGCATTTGTGACTATTGCTTTACAACATCTTGAAGGTTTCGTTTCAATTTACGAGATAGAAACTATTGTAGGAAAACCAAACCAATTTTATACATAACATTGGCTTTTACTTGTAAGTTTTTACATCAATAATCTCATCCAGTTGTAAATAGTTTTTTTCACCAAATTGATCAATTAGGTGCAGTTTTCTTTCTTGCTCATTAAAATGATGAACCGTACCTACCATACAATGGTAGTCATAGTTTTCATAATAAGTAAAAATAAGTGATGCGTTATTTGCCATCCCTTCACAAATCTGTTCATTCATTTCTAACAGCTGTTGCTCATCGAGTTGAGGCTTTTTTTGATACGTCAGCTCCTTTTTTAACTCACGAAGTAAACCTACATGTTCTGGAAGCATCATCGCTGTCCACTTTATATTTCCACGATCTTTAATCATTTATTTCATCTCCTCTACGCTTTATGACCGCCAAGAAGCGTACAACGGTATTTAGCTGTACCCGCTTCCGTGTAAGAAACAGCTCGTAATAATGCACCTGATCCATATTTGTTTCGAATGGCATCCATCGCATAACCTAATTCCTTTTTCCGAGGTTTCTCTGGATCTAGCAAGCTGAGCTGAACATGGGCATCATCACAAACATTCGATAGCGCAATTGTAATTTGTCTTACCGTTTCTCCCCGATAATGCTTCTTCATTAAATGAAGACATGCTTCGTAAATATCCATGGTCAGGTTGGTTGGTTCATCAATACTGACTGAGCGGTAAAAGCCGCCGCCATACTCTTCTTTACTGTAGCCAAAACCTAAACTTACGGTGCGTCCTGCCTTACGAGCATTGCGAGCCCGTCTCGTTACTTCCTCACACATTTCTAAAATCACACATTTAATATCTTCTCTCTCTTTATAATCACGAAGTAAAATTTGTCCTTTGGCAAAGCTAATCTGCCCCTGCATAATCGGTGCACCGAGCTCAGACAAATCGATCCCCCATGCATGGTAATACATTTGATTTCCCATAACGCCAAACGCTTTCTCTAATCTTGTCACGTCATATTGAGCAAGCTGTCCAACCGTTCGAATCCCTAGACGATTTAAGCGTTTTTCTAACCGTGAACCAATTCCCCACATCTCGCGCAACGGTAAGGGCCATAACTCGTTTTGTAAATCCTCAAAATCCCACTGGGCCACCCCCGTCTTTTTTGCTTGAATATCTAGACAGAGTTTAGACATAAGCATATTCGGACCAATCCCGATTGCACATGTTAAGCCAAAGTCTCTTAACATGTCTTGACGAATACGCTGGGCTAATTGTGAAGGTGATCCCCAAAGACGTTCGGTACCATCTACTTGAAGGAAACTTTCATCCACACTATAAACGTGAATGGCTTCAAATGGGACATAGCGAGTAAAAAACTTTGTCAGTTCCACGGAAGTATCCAGATACATCGCCATTTGCGCATTAACGAGCTGGATACGGGGATCATCCGGAATTTCAAATAACCGACTTCCCGTTTTAATTCCAAAGTCTTTTTTTAATTTAGGTGTCGCCGCAAGCACAACACTTCCTGACCTTTCCGTATCAGCAACAACAGCTAAATAACACTCTAGTGGATCAAGCCCTAGCGCTAAGGCTGAACAACTGGCATAAAAACTTTTCATATCGACACAAAGAATGCTGCGTTTTTCAATCGTTTCATATAATGGTTGCGGAACCAAATGAACCCCCCCTAAAAGGAACCTGTGTTCGTATTTTATTCTTCATTATAAACGAATATACGTTCGTTTTTCAAATAGAAAATCTTTACAATCAATCACTTCTTATGAATATCGTCCTACCATCATTCGCAACTATAAATTAAAAGACGTTTGGAAATAATAAGGGTGAGGTGAATTAAACGTGGAACATTATCATGTAGCAAACTTAAACGACGAGCAGCTCCAAAGGTTGAAAAGTCTTGAAGAAGAATTAAATGTCGTATTAATTGCCTACGATGACGATGAAAAAGATAAACCAGGCGGTAAGCATACGATCATAACTGGGTAAAAAAAAGAAAGAAAAATGAGTACTGAATAGATTCAGTGCTCTATTTCCATTAGAATAATACTGAAATAACAAAATTACCCTTTAAAGTTGCATTTAACTAGAAAAAAAGGGAAAATTAATATAAAGACGAATGTATAGGAGATTTGTAGTCAATGAAATATTTCCAACCTGATTTTGAGTTAAAACATTTTACTGAAATTACAACAGAATGGCTAAAAACGAATAATATAAAAACGATTTTATCGGACTTAGATAGCACGCTTGCCATTCACCACCAACCCGGTGGAGAAGATGTAGAGGAATGGGTCACCATGTTAAAAGAAAACGGCGTCGAACTTGCAATCATATCAAATAATAGCCAAGGCCGTGTTGATCGATTTTCAGAGCCTTTAGGAATCCATGGCTTAGGTCGCAGCGGAAAACCTGCTATACGAAAAATTGAACGATACATGCAGAAAATGGGTGCAAAAAAAGAAACGAGTTTATTTCTTGGTGATCAGCTTTTTACAGATGTTTGGTGTGGAAAGCGACTAAATATGAAAACAGCTCTAGTTCAACCGGTTGGTGAAGAGCACGAGCCGTGGAACATTAGACTAAAGCGAGTATTTGAAAGACTAATTCGTAGAAGATGGTAAAAGCAAAGGTAGAAGCTGTAAAAGTTTCTACCTTTTTACGTGCCCGTATTGCTAAAATAAAGAAAGATTTAGATGAAGGAGCCTCATTTATGGATCGCCAGTTTTTAAAAAAGAAGATTGAAAAAATTACAGCCAGCTATGTACACGACCCCGATGTACGTTTAAGTGATGAACAAGTCAACACACTTATAGAAAAATTTAGTGAACAAAGGCTTGCCAACCCTAATGAAGATATACACTACATTCTTCATGATGTCATTTATGATTATTTAACGGTTAATTACTTTTGATAAAACTTTTTACCGCCGATCTTTTCAACTAGGCGTGGAAACAGCTGATACAACGTTGAACCTACATCCATCCACCAAGGTAAATTTAGCTCCCGCTTCGGCTTAATCATTAATTCCACAATACGTTTTGCTACAGCTTCTGGGGGTAACATCATCTTTTCCACATTCTTTTTATACGTACCGGTTTTGTCTGCTTGATCAAAAAAGGCTGTTCGAATCGGTCCCGGATTAACAAGGCTTACATGAATATTTGAGTCGTGCAATTCCATTCGCAGTGCATTTGTAAACCCTCTTACCGCATGCTTTGTTGCTGAATAAACACTCGATTTTGGTGTCGCAATCTTGCCTGCTTGTGAACCTATGTTAATGATGTGCCCTTCTTGGTTATCTAAGAAGTATGGAAGAACCGCTTTTGTACAAGCCATCAGCCCTAAAACATTCACATGAAACATCTCTTCAACTTGATGAAAATCAGCCTCGTAAAAAGCATCAAAATAGCCAATTCCGGCATTATTGATAAGAACATCTATCGTGTCATGGTTAGCAACCACTTTTTCAACCGTTTTTTGCACACTTTCGAATGAGGTAACATCTAATGGATAATAATACGCTTGAACAGTATATTTTTCCTTAATTTCCTGTGTGATCATTTCTAATTTATTAACAGATCTAGCAAGTAAAATTGGAATTCCTCCCATTTCAGCAACGAGAAAAGCGAGTTCTTTCCCAATCCCACTAGAAGCACCTGTTATTACAATTTTTTTTTGTAGAAGCCGTTTCGTTGTCATCTTTTCCTCCTAATCATATTACCTATATGTATAGTTATTCACAATTTTGAAAAAACAATCAGTCACATCTTGACGGAATCGCAAGTTCAACTTATAATAGTCTCCAAAGTATAATGAGCGTTGATAGGAATAGTAAACAGTGACATGTGCCCAGAGAGCAACACCCATCGGCTGAAAGGTGTGCCACCGCTGAAACTGTTGAACCTGCCCTTGAGCTGTCAGGCAAACCTGACCGTCGCCGGCGTTAACGGTTCCAAGAGGGCTTGCTTATATGCTTGCCAACAAAGGTGGTACCGCGGATCCAACTCTTCCGTCCTTTTATTTTTATTAGGACAGAAGAGTTTTTTAGTTTATTGGAATTTTTTACTTCTATTGCTACCCGAGCGCTTCCGCTTTTCTTTGTCTAGCTGCAGCGCTCAGCGACTCGTGAGACTTCGCTCTCCTCCTTGCGATAAGTCAACATCAGCTCCTTAACACTCGCTGTGTTTCCTTTATCTCTTTCGGAGAAGCTCCAGTCCATACGTCGCTACCCGAGCGCTTCCGCTTTTCTAGACTATTTTATCACTTTACACTGACTCTACAAATAAAAAGAGGGATGACGATGACGAAACAACGAATTGTCGTAAAAATCGGGAGTAGTTCGTTAACGAATAATAACGGCGGGCTATCCATTGATAAAATTTCTGAACATACTGCGGCTATAGCAAAGTTAAAACAACAAGGTCACGACATAATTCTCATCTCTTCCGGTGCCGTGGCTGCTGGATTTACACATCTTGGCTACCCAACTCGCCCCGTAACCATCGCTGGTAAGCAAGCGGCTGCTGCGGTTGGGCAAGGGCTGTTAATGCAAGCATATACCGAAGAATTCAGAAAACATGATATCGTAACAGCGCAATTGCTGCTCACTAGACATAACTTTTCAAATCAAGAACAATACAACAATGCTTATTCTACTCTATCCGAACTGATCAAACGTGACGTCATCCCCATCATTAATGAAAATGACTCCATTTCTCTTGAGGAGCTTACGTTTGGCGATAACGACATGCTGTCAGCGTTAGTTAGCGGACTTATTCATGCGAATACACTAATTATTCTTACTGATATTAATGGATTATACGATGACAACCCGAAGACCAATCCGAATGCAAAAAAGTTTTCATTCTTACCAGAAATTACTGAAGAGTTGCTCGAAGCTGCTGGAGGGGCTGGCTCAAGTGTTGGTACAGGAGGTATGCGTTCAAAAATCGAAGCAGCCAAAACGGCCCTTTCCGTTGGTGTTAAAGTATTTATAGGCTTAGGGACAGGATCAGATAAGCTTGTCGATATTATTTCTGGAAAAGGTGATGGCACTTATATTGGCTATACCGATCACCACATGATGAAAAGTAAAAAACAGTGGATCGGAATTCATTCTGAAATTGCAGGTAAAATTACGATTGATCCCGGCGCTGAAAATGCAGTCATTCATAAAGGAAAAAGTCTTCTCCCTGCTGGTATTACCGAAGTTGAAGGTAATTTCTCAACTGGCGATGTAATTGAAGTCTTTAATCAAAAAGGTGAATTAATTGGAAAAGGTCAAGTCAGTTATTCATCGAGTGAATTGGAATTAATTAAAGGATTATCGAGTGAGGAAGCAAAAAAACAGACAAATAAAGAACGATCAGAGGTCATTCACAGAAATTTATGGGTAACGATAAAGGAGAAGATGATAAAATGAGTGAACTCATTCAAAAAGCAAAAAAAGCAAAAGAAATTACAGCAGATCTAGCTGTCTTAACGACAGTACAAAAAAATGAAGCATTACTACTTATAGCAGATCAACTGATTGAAGAAACAGACTACATCCTTACAGAAAACGAAAAAGATATTATAGCAGGTCGAGAAAACGGTCTAACCGAATCACTGATTGACCGACTAAAGCTGACGAGTGAACGTATCAAAGATATGGCAGATGGTTTAAAACAAGTAGCAGACCTTGCTGATCCGATTGGAGAAGTCCTTGAAGAATGGGATCGTCCAAACGGATTACAAATTAAAAAAGTAAGGGTTCCACTGGGTGTAATTGGAATGATTTACGAAGCAAGACCAAACGTAACTGTTGATGCCTCTGGGTTATGTTTAAAAGCAGGAAATGCTGTTATTTTACGTGGAAGCTCAACAGCCATTTTTTCAAATAAAGCAATTGTTCAAGTCATTCATCGCGGACTAGAAAAAAGTCAATTACCCATTGAAACGGTTCAACTTCTTGAAGATACAAGTCGCCAAACAGCTTCAGAGATGTTTAAACTGAATGAATACTTAGACGTGCTTATTCCCCGCGGTGGTGCTAACCTTATACAATCCGTGGTTAAAAACGCTTCGGTTCCAGTACTAGAAACAGGTGTTGGAAACTGCCATGTTTATATTGACGAAACAGCAAATAAGGAAATGGCCATTTCAATTGCGATGAATGCGAAAACTCAA
Source organism: Alkalihalobacterium sp. TH-98 (assembly GCF_057473385.1). Lineage (NCBI taxonomy): Bacteria > Bacillati > Bacillota > Bacilli > Caryophanales > Bacillaceae > Alkalihalobacterium > Alkalihalobacterium sp. TH-98. The sequence goes on from NZ_JBYCKM010000009.1 coordinate 219,845, forward strand.
CGCCCTTCTGTATGTAATGCGGCGGAAACGATCCTCGTTCATAAAGATTGGGCACAAAATCACTTACAAGATCTTTTAGCCCAACTAAAAGAAAAGCACGTTGAAATTCGCGCAAATGAAAAAGCGTGCCAGGTCGATACTAGCTTAATGGCTGCTACTGAAGAAGATTGGAGCACAGAATATCTTGATTTAACTGTAGCACTTCGAGTAGTTGATAGTGTAGAAGAAGCGATTGAACATATTCAAACATATGGAACAAAGCATTCTGAAGCCATTATTTCAGATGATGCTGAAAGTGTCAGCAAATTTTTAAATTACGTCGATGCAGCTGCTGTATACCATAATGCGTCCACTCGCTTCACTGACGGTTTTGAATTTGGCTTTGGTGCGGAAATAGGGATTAGCACACAAAAGCTTCATGCTCGTGGTCCAATGGGACTTCCTGCATTAACATCAACGAAATATGTCGTTCGCGGCACTGGACAAATTAAGTAAAGGGCAGGTGGTAAGTGATGTTAAAAGATAAAACTGTAACATTCGTAGGAGCCGGTTCAATGGCTGAGGCCATTTTTGCTGGACTGATTAATAAAGAATTATTAAAACCAGAACAAATTATTGCAACAAATCGAAAAGATGCAGCTCGCCTTGAAAGCTTAAAAAGTACGTATGGCATCCAAACAACTACTAATAAAGAGGAAGCCCTATCTCAAGCGGACATTGTTGTCTTGGCAATGAAACCATCAAATGTTATTGATGGAATTGAGCTGATTAAACCTTTCATACGAAAACAACAAATCTTCATTTCCGTATTAGCTGGAGTTACGACTCATTACCTTGAGGAGCTACTTGGGATCGAAGCACCTGTTATTCGATCCATGCCTAATACTTCAGCGAAAGTAGGAGAATCAGCTACAGCTCTATCTGCTGGAAAATTTGCATCAGAAGAAGATACAAATCTTTCCGCTCAATTATTTGAAGCAATCGGGACCGTTCACATTATTCCTGAAGATAAACAAGACGGCTTTACAGGAGTTGCCGGAAGTGGTCCAGCATACATCTACTATTTTGTTGAAGCGATGGAAAAAGCAGCAAAAGACCTCGGATTAGAAGAGGAAGAAGCAAAAGAAGCCATCATTCAAACATTAAGAGGCTCTTTAAAGCGGCTTGAGTCTACTTCAAAGACGTCTGAACAGCTTTATAAAGAAGTGATGAGTCCAAATGGAGCAACAGAAGCTGCATTAAATGTGCTTGCCTCTTACCAATTCCAAGATGCTGTCGTTGCTGGAATTAAACGATCTTCTGCAAGAGCAAAAGAAATGGGTCAAATTTTTACAGAGTCGAAATAAAAAGATGCCTTCAAAGTCATTTACCTTATGATTTTGAAGGCTATTTTTTAATTAAAGTCGTCGTCCTGCATCATTCAACAAAACTTCTATTGATAAATCAGAACCCCCAAAAATTACCTCAATCATCTTTTTCTTTTTTACAAATATAAATCATCGAATGACTTTGATTGGTTAACGGTGTTTTATCCCAATTTCCATACTGATGGAGAATTGTAAAGCCATGAGATGCTAACAGTCGCTCCATTTCTTTAGGGTAGACATAGCGAAGCTGAATATGGGTGACCTCTTCGTTCTCTTTACTTCGTCTAATCGTCATGTACGTTTGAATTTGAGCCAATTCATCATATTGACTGACTGTGTAAACATCGACCTTTTGACCTGCAGCGTCATGATACGATCGCCAGTACTCTTCTTCTTCAGATTGCATTAATTCTTCTTTTGAAGGAAATCTTGTTCCAAACAAAAATGTACCACCCTTTTTCAGGTGCCTATGTACTGAGGAAAGTAAATCATCTTGTTCTTGATTGGATAAAAAGTGCTGAAACGAGTTGCCTACCATAAATACAAATGAACTTTTCATATCAAGTTCTAGCTTTGTACAATCTTGCATTACTAAACGAATATATATCTCCTTTGCATTCGCCTTTTCTTTTGCTTTGCTTAGCATTTTTTCATGCAGGTCAACACCAACTGTCTCTATCCCCTGCTCTGCAAGACGAAGTGCAATTCTTCCCGTTCCGCAAGCTAACTCGATAACAGGTCCATTTACTTGCTTTGCAAACTCTTCGATCATTGAAAAATCTTCTAAAAATGCTTCATTTTCTAAATCGTATAAATCCGGGTCTTGATATTCTTCTAGATTGTTATTTAGACTCATACCGTTTTTTTCATTCTCCCTACCTAGTTATTTTCTCTATCGTACACCAATTTTTGCTATAGATTAATGTATTCTACTATAAAGAAAAGCGCAAGGTGCCTACTTATCGGCAACAAGCGCTGGAGGGCCAGCAATTAGTGTCTTGCCCTTTAGACACGTTTGGTGGACCGAAGCGACCTCGAGCCGATGGCACCTGAAGCTAGACATCTTCGAATTTTATACTTTCTTATCTCTTGAAAAGAGGCTGACAATAGTTGTCAGCCTCTTTTGATTAAAGTTTAATAGAAGCATCTTTTTCCCTTGCCTCAAAAATTGCTCGCCAGCCCTCAATCGCAAGGAAAATACAAAGAACAAATAATATAAACGCCATCGATGTTAACATATAATTTTGTGCAGCAAAGTTTTTATACATTAACACTCCTAATGCTGCGACCGTGACACAGAACATGAATAGCATTGGAATAATTACAAAATAAGCTTTTACTCCGCTCTTAATTAGCCAAGCGGCAACCGCTAATAAAGCAAGCGCACCTAACATTTGATTAGCGGCACCGAATAACGGCCAAACTGTCGACCATGTACCCGTTAATGCTAATGCTGCCGAACCAACTAATCCTGTTGAAGTGGCAACATGATTACTTTTAAATGCTTTCGTACGTCCCTCACCAAGCTCTTGGATCGCATATCTCATTAATCTTGTAGCCGAGTCTAACGTAGTTAATAGGAATGCAGAAGCTGTTAAAGCTGCAAATGTAACTGCGGTACTTTCAGGAATACCTAAATGGGACATGAAAAACCCTGCTCCTGCTGAAAAGGTTCCAATCGGTCCACCAAGTTCTGTCATTCGTGCCGCAAAGTCAGCTTGTGCTAGATAAGCTACAGTTCCAATAGCAACAACTGCAAAGAAAGCCTCTAAAAGCATTGAACCGTAGGCAATAAATTTCCCGTTCTTTTCATTGTCCAATTGTTTAGCTGTTGTTCCTGATGAAACGAGAGAGTGAAAGCCTGAGATTGCTCCACACGCAATTGTAATAAATAAAATTGGGAACAAGTATCCTAACGTTTCATTATAAAACCCTGTGAAAGCTGGTAGCTGAATCGTTGGTGAAACTATAAAAATACCAATTGCCGCACCTGCTATTAGTCCATATAACAAGAATGAGTTCAAGTAATCACGCGGTTGCAGCAGGACCCAAACCGGTAAGATTGAGGCAATATAGGCGTAACCAATTAAGATAAGTGACCACGCCGTTGCACTTAAAGAAATAGGATAAAGTACTCCTACCCAAATAGATAGTAACATAGCTATGACACCTAAAATACTTGCAACCACAAAGTTCATACGGAATTGATTCACTAGAAAACCAAACAGAATAGCAATACCAATAAATAAAACAGAAGCAGTTGCCGCTTGTGGAACAGCTACAAATGTATTAGCAACAAGAATAATAAATACTCCTACAATTAGAATCAATGTAGCAATCGAAAATGTTAAAAAGAGGACTTGTCCACGATTCCCTATGTACTCTTTAATTATAGTACCTATCGATTGTGCTTTATGACGGATTGAAGCTTGTAATGACGTGTAATCGTGAACACCACCGATAAAGATACTTCCAATAATAATCCACAAAACAGCAGGGAGCCATCCAAATAGCACTGCCGTAATCGGACCAACAATCGGTCCACCGCCCGCAATGGTTGCAAAATGGTGCCCAAGAAGGACGGGTTTCTTCGCAGGCACATAATCAATTCCGTCATTATATTCATTTGCTGGTGTTTTCTTACTTGGGTCTACTTTCATCGTTTTTTCTAAAAAACGTCCGTAAGTAAAATAAGCAATAAGTAGAATAATTCCTGTCAATAATAATAGTGTTAATAAATTCATTTCTTCACCTTCTCATCTTGAATAAAGTTCCTAAAAAATTCTTTGCCTTTTTTATTGGTATAAATGTGATTTGTAGAAAAATTGACAATGCCTAAATATTGCTCAGCCCAACCTTGCATCCCCCACTTAAAAAATAATAGTTTCCGATATTTTTCTACTACCTTTTGGACTTCTCTTGAAACCGGTTGGTCCGTCACTATCACCCCAAGAAAAATAGATGACATATGTTCTTCATCTCTTTGAACATTTTCTTTAATTCTGTTTTCGATTTCTTTTGCAAAATCATAGACATCATTTTTAGTGAGAGGCTTGTCCTTTTTCAAAACATAGACAAATTGTTGATTATTTGCTCCCCATACTTTTATTGATTTTGTAATAAAATACTTCTCATCCCGACGATGATAGTGTGCATAAAAAGCAAGTGGGTATGTTCCTAGCTTCTCATGTAAATAGACATCATAGTGCCTAGAAAATCTTTCTTTCATAGACATGATATAGTTATCTAATGTAGTCACCCCAAATCCTCCCCTTACAAGACTTTCAAACCAAAATTCCAACATAAATTTCTTGGCATCCCCTCACCTTTTAAACACACATTTTACCTTGTTTAACTACTCTAAAAATTCACTATAAAAAACTTTGTGTATAATCAAATTATACACAAAGTTTTCTGAAAAGAAAGAATATTTTTTTGAAATAAAATAGGAAAATATCATTTAAGTTTTATCCTTCCAAAAATACACGTTCAAATGGTTTTAGCAGCTCTTTTCCTTTTTTATGAATATAAGTCTTTTCCTCACTTATATTGACAACTCCAATATAAAACTCTGCCCATCCATGCCATCCAAACTTAATAAACTTTATCTTTCTAAATCGCTCTACTGCACTAACTACCTCTTCGCTAATTGGTTGATTCGTCACAATCGCCCCAAGAAAAATGGTCGACATATGATCCTGTTTGGAAGGCACAAACTGGTGAACATTTGCTAGCAGCGACTGTCCAAACTGTTGGATATCCCGTTTGTTTATCGGTTTTTCCTGCTCACTGATAAAAACATACTGTTGATTTTCAACACTCCAAACTTTAATCGTCTTCGTCATTAAATATTTCTCATCCCGTCGCAAGTATTCAGCATAAAAAGCTAGGGGAATTTCACCTAGCTTTTCATCTCGATAAACATTAAAGCTTCCAATGTATAAATTAGCAAGATCATTAATATATTGCTTTAAATCATGTGGTTTAATCTTCATCACCCCACCTTTGTTATTGGCACTTGCATGTTGCTCATTCTTTGTATAATAGCCAATCTGATGCTGCTAATCCCGAAAGTACAGCCCCTTCAACAGCTCCTCGTTTAAAGATATCTCCAGCAAAAGCGATAGGTCCCGGAATGGTTGTGGCAACAAATTCATCAGGGTGTAAAGCTTCTGGTTTTGAATAACGCCAACGCTTTAACTGTTTCTCTAGTATTTCACCTTCTCCTAAAAGAGGCTTTGCTGCTTGAATTAGCTTTTCTATTATGACCTCGTCCTCTTGATCATAATGTTCACGAGACCAATATTCGTTTCCGTGTATCGTCACTACAGTTGTATCCGATATGCCTTTTTGTTGATTATCACCTAGGAACGACACTACCCCTTCTTTTATTTGAATCCCACCTGGCTTTGGTATATTCGTAGGTGCATCTAGTGCAACAATTGTACATAAGCAGGGAAAATAGCTCGTTGCCTTAAGATCTTCTTTTATATTTTCCTCCACCTTTACTTCTTCAATTAACTCTAAAGATTGTGGTGTAGGTGAGGTTATTAATAATTGATCTGCCGTAAAAGATATAAACTCTGCTTGTTTTCCTTTACGTACAATTACAGACCATTTATCCTCTATCCACTCAATTCTTTCAACTTTATGGTCTACTTTAATGTTTACATCTTGTGCTAGTTCCTTCATTAAAATATTCATTCCACTCTTACCTGCATAACGAGGGTATCCATCATTGTGTAATGATAGACTTCTGATTTCGGTCACATTGTTCATTTGATGAAAACCATTTGTCCATGTATGTATAAAGCCAGCTTGCTCCCACTCTTTTACAAGAGCTTTCATTTGCTCACTACGAGCAGTAAAGAATTGAGCACCGTGGTCACTTCTGCCACCACTTACTCTTCTCGTAGCCATTCGTCCTCCGACACTTTTTCCTTTATCTAATACGAGGTAATTCACATTTTTCTGTGAAAACTTCTTTGCTGCCATAATTCCAGCTAACCCAGCACCGACAATAATGACCGAATAATGACCCATTATATCCATCTCCCTCTATACAACGTTTCCTTTATTGTAACAAAATCCATATTGTTCGTGGGTGGCAATGTGTTGAACGAAGTTACGATGTCTACTTTCCCTATACATCAAAATCTAGTAAAATAAGTAGGTATGCATTTAAAGGTTAAATCATTAAGTTGTAGAAAATAGATGATAAAGAGTAGTTTTGGAGGAGAGAGATGGCTTCACAACAAGCTAAAGAAAATAAACAACCGAATCGGATTTCGGAATACTGTGCAAAAATAGTTGAACATAAAGCATTTACTACTACGGTCATTACATTTATTATTATAAACGCCATTGTTGTAGGGATCGAAACATATCCTAATGTCTACCAAACGTATACAAGTTGGTTTTACTATGCTGACATTACCCTATTGTGGATTTTTACAATAGAGATTGCCCTAAGGATGATTGCTGCCCGTCCCACCTACACTTTCTTTAAAAGCAGCTGGAACTGGTTTGATTTTCTTATTGTTGCGGCAGGACATATTTTTGTAGGTGCACACTTTGTCACCGTTTTACGTATCCTGCGTGTTCTTCGGGTCCTGCGAGCTATTTCCGTTATTCCTTCTTTACGAAAATTAGTCGATGCGCTCTTATTAACGATTCCAGCACTAGGGAATATTATGATTTTAATGAGCATTATCTTTTATATATTTGCGGTTACGGGAACGATGTTGTTTGCTGAAGTGGCACCTGAGTATTTTGGAAATTTGCAATTATCCTTATTAACCTTATTCCAAGTAGTTACTCTAGAATCGTGGGCTAGCGGGGTTATGCGCCCCATCTTTGCAGAAGTAGCTTGGTCATGGATCTACTTTGTCCTCTTTATCCTTGTCGGTACCTTCATTGTATTTAACTTGTTTATCGGGGTTATCGTAAGTAATGTTGAAAAAACAAGTAAAGACGAAGACGACAATGATGAGGTCGAAATGAAAAATGAGGTACGAGAGCTTCGTAAAGAAATTGCTGAACTTAAAAATATAATGATTAAGATGAACAAAAGCTGAGGAAACCCCCTCAGCTTTTGACTTATTTTATCCCCATTTTATTTGGGCCTGTTTCGCCTTCCACCCAGTCAAACTCAATCTCAAACGAATGCTTGTCCCCTTTGGTCGAGTATTCATATTCTACTTTTAGACGTTGCGACGGTTTCACTTGCACTTCTTCATCACCTTGCATAAAAACGAACTGACCTTCTTCTCTTAGTTTTTTCGCAATCACTTCTAATACGTCGGCAAAATCACTTAGATTTTGTTGTTCTTTATGTTTTAAGATAATTTGAGTTGGTAATTTTCCTACTTCATTCATCCTTGTTTCCCCCTTTTATCCTCGTTATTCTTATTATAAGCTATTCCTTGCCTATCTTATGTGAACGATATTTGACTAAACGATTGTTAATTTATATGAAGATAAAGAAAGGTGCAAATCACTTTATGATTTGCACCTTTCTAACTTCCATTAAAGTTTATTCAATTGACTCGTCCGCTGAGCCAAAAAATTCATCATATAGGGCACGAACAGCTTTTTCCTCATCTTCATGGCGAATACCAAATACTAAGCTGACTTCTGAAGAGCCTTGATTAATCATTTCAATATTTACATTAGCATTGGCAAGTGCCGAAGTTGCACGTGCTGAAAGACCGATCGTATTGTGCATCCCTTCGCCAACCATCATAATCATGGAAAAATCACGCTCTACATACACATCATCTACATCTAACTCTTCTCGAATACGAGTAATGATGCGATCTTCTTTCTCCCCATCCAACTGACACTGTTTTAAAATAACAGACGTGTCATCAATTCCAGATGGGATATGTTCATAAGAAATGCCCTCTTCTTCAATAATTTGAAGTAACTTACGTCCAAAACCGATTTCGCGGTGCATTAAGTACTTCCGCACATATAGCGTGCAAAATTCCGAGTCACTTGCAATCCCGATCACTGGATTTAACACACAAGCACGTTCAGCCATAATCATCGTTCCACGAGCTTCTGGATTATTTGTATTTTTTATACAAACAGGAATGGACTGACGGAATGCAGGCATTAGTGCTTCATCATGAAATACTGAAAAACCAGCATATGATAATTCGCGCATTTCACGATACGTCATTTTCTTAATGTTCACAGGATTTTCAACGATCTTTGGATTGGCTGCAAATACCGAATCAACATCTGTGAAATTCTCATATAAGTCCGCCTTCACTCCTGCAGCTAAAATAGATCCTGTAATATCTGATCCACCTCGAGGGAAAGTAACTAGTGTTCCTTCTTTTGAGTATCCAAAAAATCCTGGAAAAACGATCACACCTGGACGTTCCCTTAATTGGAACAAATGTTCATAGCTTTCCGGAAGAACTTGAGCGTTCCCGGGTTCATCAGACACTAATAATCCGGCCTCATTTGGATTTACATATTGCGCTTCAATTCCGGTGCTTTGAAAGTAAGCCGCGATTAACTTTGCATTATTGTCTTCTCCACTGGCTTTCATTTGATCGATGAATTTTCCTTCATGGGAAGTGTCAAAAGCTACTCTTGCTTGTAAATCCTCTTTAATCGTTTCTATAATATCTGCTGACAAATTGAGATCTAATGCAATCTCTTCATAACGGCTTACAACAGCTAGTAGAGCATTTTCAACGTCACCTTTTTCTACCACGGCATCGGCTAACTGAATAAGTAAATCCGTAACCTTTGTATCGGTTGCTTCCCTCTTCCCTGGGGCTGAGACAACCACAAATTTTCTCTCTTCGTTCTCGGCAATGATTGAAGCCACTTTACGAATTTGCTCTGCGTTAGCCACTGATGTTCCACCGAATTTCGCTACTCTCATCTCGTTTCTCCAACTCCTATAAAGTTTTTTTCTGTTCCCTTAATATTTCAATAATTCATAATTTATCATAGCCCTTGCCTGTTTGCAAAGTTGAATAAATTGGATATTGTAGGCTGTGTAAGGATATATCACCAACTGGTTTATTCAACCTTCACATCCTCCCCTTTCACGCTAATCGATAGAAAACCCTCCCATATGGTTGGATTTTCATGTGACAGTAACACTTCACAGGAATAAAGAGCTAAAATTAACAAACAATATTCGATATTTCTCAGCAAAATCCCTTCTCGCCAGAACCTTATTCATAAATTATTCGTAATTACTTTTTTTAAGATGTAACCATCCAGCAAACTATTTTCATTCTTCACTTCCTTTAGTCAGTTTTTGAAACCAACATCACATATAGGAATTAAAAATTAGGACTCATCATGAATAAAGCTACAAGAAAAAAAGGAAAATAGATCCAATTAACTGTTTTCTTTTCCTAAATATTGTGTTAATTTAATAGTACAACTGAAGAAAACGGGAGCTCCAAAGCAAGGGGCTGAGAGGACAACTGATACTGTTGTCGACCGTGAACCTGATCTAGGTAATGCTAGCGGAGGGATTTTGTAGAATTCTTATGTCCATTCGACCGCTTTCTTGCGGTCTTTTTATTTTTATAGTGCACATTATGAAAAATAGACGACTGTATAACAGTCGGATAACACCATAATGATTGCAGCTATAAAAATGGATGACATTCTTATATTATCTTCCCCTCCTCCATGATCGGTTCTAACATCCAGAACTTAAATCAAACTTAGGAGGATCTTTTATGTCAATTCTTAACCCATTTCTAAACAGTAAGAAAGTGTATGAGAAAAGCAGTACAAACGATACGATTGCTGTTCCTTTTCGTGAAATTGAACTAAGCCCAACCTCATTTAATGGAAAAGAAATACCTAATGAACCGTTTAGAGTATACGATACGACCGGGCCTTACACTGACTCTACATATCATGCAGATGTCAGAAAAGGACTGCCAGAATTACGCAAACAATGGATTTTAGATCGTGGCGACGTTGAATATTATGAGGGTCGTAATATAAAACCTGAGGATAATGGTTTTATTGATATTGAAAAAACAAAAGCTGTGGAAGTATTTAATACAACAAGCAGAAAACCAGTACGAGCGAAACAAGGAAAAAATGTAACCCAACTTCACTATGCTAAAAAAGGAATCGTCACACCTGAAATGGAATTTATTTCAATTCGTGAAGGTTTAGACCCTGAATTTGTGCGTTCAGAAATAGCGAGTGGAAGAGCAATTATTCCATCCAATATTAATCACCCTGAAAGTGAACCAATGATTATCGGTCGTAATTTTCACGTGAAAATTAATGCGAATATTGGAAACTCAGCAGTCAGTTCATCTATAGAAGAAGAAGTCGAAAAAATGACTTGGGCTATTCGCTGGGGTGCCGATACAATTATGGACTTATCCACAGGAAAGCATATACATACAACAAGAGAATGGATTATTCGAAACAGTCCAGTCCCAGTAGGTACAGTGCCTATTTACCAGGCCCTTGAAAAAGTGAATGGAGTAGCTGAAGACTTAACATGGGAAGTTTACCGAGATACATTAATAGAGCAAGCAGAACAAGGAGTAGACTATTTTACGATACACGCCGGGGTGCTACTCCGATATGTACCACTTACAGCTAATCGTTTAACCGGTATTGTTTCTAGAGGTGGTTCAATTATGGCTGCATGGTGCCTTGCCCACCATCAAGAAAACTTTCTCTATACTCATTTTGCTGAGATCTGTGAAATTATGAAGACGTATGATATCGCTTTCTCATTAGGTGACGGTTTGCGCCCAGGCTCAATTGCTGATGCTAATGATGAGTCCCAATTTGCTGAACTGGAAACACTAGGAGAATTAACGAAAATTGCTTGGGAACATGACGTTCAAGTAATGGTAGAAGGTCCTGGACATGTACCCATGCACAAAATCAAAGAAAATATGGATAAACAACTTGATATTTGTCATGAAGCACCTTTCTATACATTAGGTCCACTCACTACTGATATCGCACCAGGGTATGACCATATTACTTCAGCGATCGGTGCGGCGATGATTGCTTCTTACGGAACAGCCATGCTTTGCTATGTAACACCAAAGGAACATTTAGGGTTGCCGAATAAAGACGATGTTCGTGAAGGTGTTGTAACCTATAAACTTGCTGCACACGCAGCTGATTTAGCGAAAGGGCATCCAAATGCCCAACGACGAGACGATGCACTTTCAAAGGCTCGCTTTGAGTTTCGTTGGCGAGATCAATTTAACTTATCTTTAGACCCAGAAAAAGCAATGAGTTTTCATGATGAAACCCTTCCAGCAGAAGGCGCCAAAACCGCCCACTTCTGTTCAATGTGCGGGCCTAAGTTTTGTAGTATGAAAATCTCTCATGATATTCGTCAAACCGCAAAAGAAAAAGGAATCGATGAACATACTTTACTCAAAGAAGAAATGGAAAAGAAATCTGAAGAATTCAAGGAACAAGGAAGTAAAATATATAGATAATAAAAAGAAGCTGATTCATAGATAACTAATCTATAAATCAGCTTCTTTTTTGTAAAGGTCCGGTAATGTAAATGACTTAAATCCACAGCAAAATTATTGCCATTCCCCGTCGCGGTCCCACTTTCCTGAACGAAGACCAACAGTTTCAAGTAATAGAGAAATCAATGACCTTGGTTCACCTATTAATGAATTTTCTGTACAGCTTGACTCTGGTCTATACTCCATATCAAGCGCATCTTTTAATGTTACTTCCTCTAAAAAGTTCGTAACATCTGCTTCATTAAAGCAAGGAGGAGAAACATAGACGTTAAGTGAATGATCTACTATCATTCGAGCATTAGCTGGTGCGACTTCTGTCGTTTTAACCAATGATCCAATTAAAGCAAAAAGTATAATAAAAACAGAAAGCAATATAGAAATTTGTTTGTTCATTTTTTCATGCCTTTCATCTAGCTCGTAATCTATTATTTATTCTAGTACGAAATCATCAGATGAGCAATGAACAACGCTTGAACTTTATTTATATAAGCCATTCACCAAAATTTCCAAAGCATAAGGTGCTCGAATCCCTTCTGCTGCTGCAGATAATGGAATTACAATAAAATTCTCATTTTTAATAGCTGTAACATCTTCTAGTGCCGGATGACGCAGTAATGTATCTTTTTTCTCTTCAGCCGACGTTTCACCATAATCAACAATGATGATTATTTCAGGATCTCGATCCACTACTTCTTCCCAGCTTACTTCTGCCCAGTTTTTATCGATTTCACTAAATATATTTTCTGCTCCCGCTAGCGTGATTAACGAATTTAAAAAATTTTGTGCCACTGTAAAAGGTGCCGTATCTCCGCTATCAAATACAAATACTTTCTTCTTTTCTGTTACCTCTGGAATATTTTTTTGAATTTCAGATAGTTCTTCTTCCATCGAAGCAATTATTTGTGCTCCTCTTTCTTCGACGTTAAAGATACGTGCTATATTTCGAATATCTGAATAAATATCATTAATTGTCGGGCCAACTTTACTAGAAGACTCATGTAAGTATGCATTGATGCCAAACTCTTTTAATTGTTCAACAGTACCAATATTATCCTCGCGAAATGCACTTGCCCACCCTGCATAAGCGAAATCAGGTTCTTCTGCTAAAAACACTTCTTGCGATGGGTATCGATCCGAAAGAACTGGGATTGACTCATAAGCATCCTTAAATTCTGGTAAGACGGCATCATCTAAATATGCGGTTCCCACCATAAATTCTTCTAATCCAAGAGCTAGCATCACTTCAGTTACGTGTTGGTTTAACGTAACTGCACGCTTAGGTGCTTCAGTGAACACTAACAGCTGCTCATTATTTTCGATTTCAAATGATTCATATTCATTTTGGTCGACCTTTTCAACTTCTTTAACTTGAGGACTATTCGTTGTTGTCACCTCTTCGTTTGTTCCCGTCTGCTGCCCACATCCAACTAGCAGTGTGGATGTAAGTATAATAGCTGATAAGATCGATTTCATTTTATTGATTTTTTTCATATTCATTCTCCTTATTTTTTAATTTAGCAATAATTGTCCAGCGATTACTTACTTGATAATCTGTTACGTCTCCTCGAATGGGAATTGGATAACCCCCATTTGTCCAAACCTCCTCTTTAAAAGGTTCTAGATTACGTTGGAATTCATTTATACTCCCATCAAGAGTTTCATCTCTTCTTAATACCGCTTCAGCTCTTTTTTTAGCTAATTGAGGTATTAATGTTGTTCCCCTAATACGTTGATAACTAGTTTGATAATTTTCGAACATGTCGATTACTTCAAAGCCTTCTGCGTTTAATAGATAGCACATTTCCCTAGGAAGTATTAAACTATACTCCCGGTCTACTTTATATCGAGAAACTTCATTGTTTTGTTCATATGTTTCATAGGTTATCGTTGTTTCAAATGTCTGTCGGTTTAAGAGAGTTACGCCCTCGGTTGTCTTATAAATTCGTTTCTTCCCCCATTGTTTACATTGACTTACCTTCCAATTTCTCTCATTCGGTGGAATGATAAGGTCAACTGCTACTAAACCACTATCTACAAGATGTTTTTTCACGTTTGCCAATACTTGCAACTGTTCATCAGGTAACAGAAAGTGTTGTAAGAAGCCTTCTGTTAGTAGAATATGGCTAAATTTGATAGAAGAATTGATATCTAATGCATTCTTTTGTATTAAAGTTAACTTAGACACATTTCTTAACCTTTTTCGTTTCTTTTCAGCTATTTCGAGCATATCTTCACTCGTATCGAGCCCTGTTACATCAACTCCCTGAACAGCCAATTCATACGCGATTCTGGCTGTCCCAACTCCTAACTCTAATACACAAGGTTCAGGAGTAGTATTAATCATTTGTTTAAAGAATTCGACACCACTTTTTCCAGTAAAAAGATCGAAATACTCGGCTTCAAGGCCAATATAAGGTTGAGTGATTTGTCTTTTATGCCGATCCCCCTGCATACCACAGCGGTTACAAAGCGACCCAGCTAACTGTTCAAATGGTGTTCCGATTGGAATTCCGTTTTTCGTATCACCATTTCTTTCTTCATATTGAAATCCACAAAAATTACATTGATATTCGCCCATTCTCTCCTCCTAATTATTTGAAACAATAGGCCTCACATTTTCACCTTTTTACCTAACCGCCATTTTCGAAGTATATAAAACATGAACCTTCCCAGTAATTGGGTGTTTAAGAATAGTCGCATTAACATGGAAAACATCGGCTAATAGTTTTACGGTCAGCACCTCTTCTGGTGAACCTTTTGCAACGATTTGCCCTTCGTTTATCACTAGTAATTTATCGCAATAAGCAGCAGCTAAATTTAGATCATGTAAAGCTGCTAAAGACGTTAGTTTTAAACCTTTTACTACATCAAGAAGCTGTAATTGATGCTGAATATCAAGATGGTTTGTCGGCTCATCTAGTATAAATAATTTGGGTTCCTGTGCAAGAGCTCGTGCTATTAATACCCTTTGCTTTTCACCGCCTGACAAGTGTGAAAAACTCCGATTTCGGAAATGCTCCATTCCTACTTCGTTTAGTGACCGGGTTACTATTGTTTCATCGTATTCATTATCTTTTTCTAAAAACCTCTTATGTGGATGTCTCCCCATCCGCACAATATCTTCTACTGTAAAATCAAATGGCACTGAGCTTTCCTGACCAACAACAGCTACTTGTTGAGCAAAACTACGATTTTTCCACTTATTTGTGTTCGATTGGTTCATTAGTATGGTCCCGTTAGAAGGTGCATAAATCCGATAAATCGTTTTTAATAATGTCGATTTGCCACTGCCATTCGGTCCGATCACACCAACAAACTCACCATCATTTACTTGGAAATTGATATTTTGAATGATTGGATTTTGGTCAATTTCCGTCACCACATTTTGGACTGAAAGCTTCACTACTTTCCACCATCCTCTGTTCCAAATGAATAGTTACTTCTTCTTAATAGCCATATAAAAAATGGACCACCACATATAGCTGTAACAATACCTATTGGTAATTCTTGAGGTGAAACTACAGTTCTTGCTGCAACATCTGCCCATACAAGAAAAATTGCACCTATTAAACTACTGACAATTAGCACTCTTCGATGATCAGAACCAACCATTAACCGAACGATGTGTGGTACCATTAACCCGATAAATCCTATCGCACCACTCACAGAGACCATAACTCCAGTTAATAAAGCCGTTAATAAGACCAAGAATTTCTTAAACACGTCAATGTTCATCCCTAACGTTGTAGCAGTTGCATCTCCCATCAACAGTAAATTAAGAGGACGATAGGATAAAACTAAAATAATTATGCCTATTATTAATGAGAAAAAAGGAACCGGAAGTTGCTCCCATTTTGCACCAGCCAAACTCCCCATCATCCAAAACATCGCATCTCTTATTCCTTCTTCTCGCGGAGCAGAAATAACAATATAGCTTGTCACGGCAGATAACATCATCGAAACAGCAATTCCTGCTAGAAGCAGCCGGACAGTAGATATTTTTCCGCGAACTTGTGCAAGCATAAAAACGATTAATACTGAAGCAAGTGCACCTAAGAAAGCAGCCATTGACAATGC
This sequence comes from Alkalihalobacterium sp. TH-98, assembly GCF_057473385.1. NCBI lineage: Bacteria > Bacillati > Bacillota > Bacilli > Caryophanales > Bacillaceae > Alkalihalobacterium > Alkalihalobacterium sp. TH-98. The sequence goes on from NZ_JBYCKM010000009.1 coordinate 235,806, forward strand.
ATAATGTCCAAATAGCTTAAATGCACCAAAGATAATGACTAACGTTGCACCGACAGAAGCACCAGAAGATACACCGAGAATAAAAGGATCGGCTAAGGAGTTCCGTACTAATGCTTGAATGGCCACACCTACAACCGCTAGCCCTGCACCTACTACAGCACCTAATAAAACCCTCGGAAACCGAATTTCCCATATAATCTGTTCCTGTGATTTTGACCAATCATGAACGATCATTTCATTTATATATGGGAATTTAGAAAATGCTATTTTCCAAACAGTTAATGGAGAGATAGAAACAGGGCCAATCATTACAGCTGCTGTCATGGAAGTAATTAGTATACTCACTAATATGAAAACGAAGAGCAGCTGTGAAACGTTTATTATCTTTTTCTTATGTAGTAATTTAGGAGATGATTTGATTTTTAGGTCAGTCTGCATCTTTCGTCCTCCTTTATAAATCATAATTATTACGATTTAAGTCATACTACTATTACCAATGGTCATGACTTTTATTGTTTTAACCTTGTATACGCAGGTCGTGAACTTTCCACCAAAATAGATGCTTCCATAGGAAGCTATATCTATATTTGGTGGTTATATCTTCAAGTTTCTATGACACAGTTAAAGCTTCTTCTCTAAACCACTTGATCTTTTCTCGTAAAGTTACAATTTCACCAACTAGAATAATAGCAGGATGAGAGATACTAGCTTCTCTTGCCTTCTCTTCAATCGTTGTTAGCGTACCGACAACCGTCCGTTGTCTTTCCGTTGTTCCCCATTCAATAATAGCTACTGCAGTTGAGGGTTTTTTTCCATGAAGAATTAATTGATTACAGATTAGAGGTAAGTTCTTTACGCCCATATAAAAAGCAATTGTATCTATTCCACTTGCTAATGCACTCCACTTGACTTCATTATTTTCTTCGTTTTGCAAATGCCCTGTCACTATCGCAAAGCTAGATCCGTAATCACGGTGAGTTACAGGAATGCCAGCATAAGCTGGTGCAGCTATTCCAGAGGATACACCTGGAACAATTTCATATTGGATTCTATGGTTGGCCAGAACTTCTGCTTCCTCACCAACTCTACCGAACACACAAGGGTCCCCCCCTTTTAGTCTAGTAACCACTTTTCCTTCCTCTGCTTTGGCCACTAATAATTGATTAATTTGCTCCTGTTTTAACGTATGCTGCTTCGGAAGCTTTCCGCAATATATAAATTCCGCACTTACATTTGCATAATCAAGTAAAGATGGGTTTGCTAGTCGATCATAAATAATCACATCCGATGTCTTAATACACTCCAAGCCTCGGACCGTAATTAATTTCGGGTCACCCGGTCCTGCCCCAACTAAGTACACCTTTCCATTTTTCATTTCGTTCCCGCCTTTACACCGTACTTTCTGTTGCCTCATTGCTCTTTTCAATCCCTAGGTCAGCGAAAGTAGCCATCTCTGTTAAAATTCTTGTTGCCGCATCTAGCAGTGGATAAGCTAATGCCGCTCCCGTTCCTTCTCCTAATCTTAAGTCGAGCGAAAGCAACGGTTTTTTATTTAAATATTCAAATACAGCCTTATGTCCGGGTTCAACAGACTGGTGGCTAATGATTAAATACTCCTTAATCATTGGACACATTTCATGGGCAACCAATGCGGCTGCAGTCGAAATGAACCCATCTACAATTACAGGTATACGATTTGCTGCAGCTTGAAATAGAATACCCGCCATGGCTGCAATTTCAAGTCCACCGACACGAGCTAACACTTGAAGTGCGGACGCATTATTTACATTTCGACGTCGTAGAGCCTCTTCAATGATTGCTATTTTATGTTGATGTTCGTCTGTATTGAGTCCAGTCCCACGACCGACAACATCTTGAACAGCGGCTTTCGTATAAGCTGCAATTAATGCACTGCTAGCCGTCGTATTTCCAATTCCCATTTCGCCAATAATAATTAGCTCATGTCCTTGCTGAATTAAGTTTTGAGCGACTTCCATACCTGCTTCAATCGCTTGAACAGCTTCTGTCTCACTCATCGCATCTTCTATAAAGAAATTATTAGTACCATTTTTCACCTTTTTCTTTACTAGAGAAGGATGACCTACTTCACCATTAACGCCGATATCAACGACGGTTACCGTTGCACCGATTTGATTTCCGAGAACATTAATTGCAGCACGACCGACGATAAAATTTTGAATCATTAGTTTTGTTACTTCTTGTGGATATGCTGAGACTCCTTCAGAAACAATCCCATGGTCTCCAGCACAAACCACTATGGCAGGCTTCTTAACCGTTGGCCGTTCTTTTCCAGTAATTCCGGCTAATTGTATAGCCATCTCTTCAATCCTACCGAGCGCTCCAATTGGCTTTGTTAATTGGTCAACATGTTCGCTAACTTTTTTCATTATTTGTTGATCTAGCGGTTTTATTTGGGACAATATTTTATTGATTTTCTGCATCATTCTTCTCCTTATATTCTAAACATTTCTCAACAAAGGACTTTGCCATATCTGGGTTTGAAGCAAAATGAATATGTGTATATCCAGCAACTAGATGATCGGTTTTATAGCCCTCTTTTTTTTCACCACGAAGTGCTTTTACAAAATAAGCCCTCTGAAAATCAGAATCACTTTCAAATGTAGAATAATGAAACTCATGACCACGAGCTTCTGCTTCTTTCCCTAAAAGAAACGTCCCATCAATGGCGGTTACTTGCCGGTACCCGAGAGCAGCTAAACTTTCCTGCATCTTAACTCTTCCAGGTATGACACCAACCATTGGGTATGTTTGCCCTTGACTATTTGTAATGGAGTCCGTTAAGTACATAAACCCTCCACATTCAGCAAAGGTAGGCAGTTCATTTGCTATAGCATTCTTAATATCTTTTCTCGCTAGAGCGTTTTCTGATAGCTCTTTGGCAAATTCTTCTGGAAAACCGCCACCAATGTACAAACCGTCTACTGCAGCCGGTAACGTTTCTCCTTTTAGAGGGCTAAAGAAAACTAACTCAGCACCTGCTTTCTCCAAAAGCTTAAAGTTTTCACGATAATAAAAGTTAAATGCAGAGTCATAAGCCACCGCAATTTTCACTTTAGGATCTTCCTCTTCCTGTTTTAAAAATAAATCGGTTTTAGGCTGAAGAACTGGGCATTGTTCTGCAATGCGTAATAACTCATCTAAATCCATGCGATCAGCAACTACTTCACCAAGTTCATTAAAAAACTCGTCCAGTTCACCTCGTTCAATCGCAGGAATTAATCCTAAATGTCGTTCTGGAATGTGTAAGCCGTCACCTTTTAATAAATAACCGACAACTGGAACATCACACTCTTGTTCAATTGCGGTTTTACAAAGCTCATAATGCCCTTTGCTCCCCGCTTTGTTTAGGATGACACCCGCAATATTTACGTTTGGGTCGAGTATTTGATAGCCTTTAACGATGGCAGCCGCACTCCTAGCCATACTCGCAATATTAACAACTAAAATAACTGGCGCCTGAAGTAGTAGGCTAATCTCAGCTGTACTGCCAATATTGCTCTTTGGACTTTTTCCATCATAAAAACCCATTACTCCTTCAATAATTGATATATCCGCCTCTTCACTTGCCTTCACAAAGATATCATTGACGATATCATGATCGAGCATCCAGCTATCAACATTTCGGGAATGTCTACCTGTTACAGCTGTATGATAACTAGGGTCAATATAATCTGGTCCACACTTAAATCCTTGAACAGTTAAGCCTTTCTTTTTAAAGGCTGCCATTAAGCCAATCGTTAATGTCGTCTTTCCCACTCCACTATTTGTTCCTGCAATCACTATTCTGCGTTGCATCATGTCACATCCTTACTTTTTAACAGCAATTGATATCGTTACATTTCCACTTTTCTTTTTTTCTAATATAAGCTCATCTACTCCTGCGGCTAGAAGTGCAGCCGGCTCGCTAACACCATAAGCACCGGTAAATTTATAAACTGTTTCAGACGGATTTTTTATAGGAACTGCATTTAATTGCTCTGCAGTATAGTAGAGAAACTCCCAGCCAAATTCATCACATACTTGAATCAGTCCTTCTTCATCCTTTTTCAAATCAATGGTCGCAATCGACTTTACCGAATGAATTGAAATATGTTGTTCTTTCAACGTCTCGTAAATGACGCTTTTTATTTCTTCCATATTTGTCCCACGATTACAACCAATCCCTAAATAAACAGATTTGGGCCGATATAAAACTCCATTTGCTAACAGCTTTTGCACTTGTTCTTTTGATAAAATTCTATGAGTAATAACTAGTGCTGCATTAAAATCAATATCAACTACTTCTTCATACGATTGTACCACTTTCATTTGCTTCGGGAGCGACCGTTCATGTTTCCACCATGTTCTTTCACCTGACTCTTGCAAGATAAGAAGCGGTTCCTCATTTACAACAGCTGCACTTACAGGTGTCACATTTGAAAAGTCTTCAATTATCCAGCCAAATTCACGTCCAAATATATCCACTGGAATTGTCTTTTGAACATCAGATGCTGTCGTAATTACCGGAGTCGCATTAATGTATGAAGCCACTTGACGGGTTAAATCATTCGCCCCCCCAATATGGCCTGAAAGCACACTAATTACAAATTCTCCTTTATCGTCAATCACTACTATTGCAGGGTCCGTTTTCTTATCAATTAAAATCGGCGCAATCATTCGCACGACGGCTCCTAATGAAATCACCATAATAATCCCGTCATATTTTTTGAACATATCAGGCAATAAAAGTCGAATCGAACCTTCAAATAAGTGAATATTTCTCTCGGTTTCATCCCCCCGTTCAAACTTTTTCATGTAGTACAAATCCGCTTTTGGCATGAATGTACTTAATTCTCGAATGAGTTCGACTCCATGCTTTGTAATGGCAACGATTGCAATGTTATCCATTAACGGACTCCCCTTTTCGAAAACCGTGGGTAAACGATTTATCATAGAGCTTAGACTCATATTTTCCTTCTTCCATTAATAGTTCCTCATTGGCTGCTTTACTGATGATAACCATTGCTTGTTTACGAATGCCTTCTGCTCTCATTGCTTCATCTAATTGACCTAACGTCGTTTTCACAACTTTTTGATCTGGCCACGAGGCACGATAGACTACGACTACTGGATCCGTCTCAAGCCACCCTGCTTCTAAAAATTCTCTTACTACTTTCTTAATTAGCGTCGCGCTTAAAAACAAACAGGTCGAACTATGATGATTTGCAAGATCTCGTAATTGTTCTTTCTCTGGCATTGGTGTTCGTCCTTCAGCACGCGTTAATATAACGGTTTGCGTTAATTCAGGAACCGTTAACTCGATCTGTGCAGCAGCTGCTGCTGCAAAAACTGAACTGACACCTGGAATGATTTCATAATCAACATCAGCACGTTTTAAATAGCGCATCTGTTCTAAGATCGCACCATAAACAGAAGGGTCACCTGTATGAACGCGTGCTACACTTCGCCCATGTTTAACATTTGTTATCATACAGTCAACAAGCTCTTCTAAATTCATACCGGCACTTTTTAAAACTTGTGCGTTTGGTTTTGCCACATCCATAAGCTGTTCGTTCACAAGAGAGTCTGTATATAAGATGACATCCGCTTGCTTTAAAATATTTTGCCCTTTGACTGTTATTAGTTCTGGATCCCCTGGTCCAGCTCCTACAATATAGACTTTAGCTTCCAACAAACGTTTCACCTACTTTCTTACTAACATTAACGTTAAATATTCTAGTTCAGCATTTTTTAGTTCACGAACATCTTTCCATATATATTCCTCACCTGACGTTACTTTTGTGACGACTGTCGCTTTATCAATTAAATCTAGCTCTTCTAATAGTTCAATCATCATCGGTAATACTTTAGCTACTTTTATGAACACCATTCCATCATGATCTTGTAGCGCTTTTTTCATGTCATCCCGATTGTCCGTTGCTGGAATAATCCCTGTCCAATCATCACCGTCCGCAAGTGGTATACCGAGTCTTGATGCAGCCCCATTCACACTCGATATTCCAGGAATGGATACAATATTAACTTCTGGATGAAGCTCTTTCATTAAGCGGTACATATGAATAAATGTACTATATAACATCGTGTCCCCTTCTGTTACAAACGCAACATCTTTTCCTTGTTGAATACACTCCCATACTTGATCAACAATCGTCCGCCACTCTCTATCTAGAATTTCTTGATCTTTTGTCATTGGAAACACGAGACCTAGCATTTCTTTATTCGTTGTATCGATATATTGTTCTACGATTTGATAAGCATAGCTTTTACTACCTTTTCTCTTCTTTGGGTAAGCAACAACATCTGCTTCTTTAAGCATCCTGTAGGCTTTAATCGTAAGTAGTTCCGGATCACCTGGGCCTACCCCGACGCCATACACGGTTCCGAGTGTCATTTATTGCTCCTCCTTCTTTGTGGCTGTAATAATGTAAATTGGATTCAAACCTTCAAAACGGTTCATATGTAAAATAGGTTTACTTCTTGAAATTTGGACAAGGTTAATCGATGTCTCAAACCCTAGAGAATGAAATATTTCATTGGCTAGATATAGAGTCTCAATCGTCGCTGCATTGAGAACTATTCGTCCTCCTTCTTTTAAACGTTCATCACAGATTCTTAATAGTTCTCTCATTTCTCCACCTGTTCCGCCAATAAATATGGCATCTGGATCAGAAAACTCCTCTAGGCCTTCTGGCGCTTTACTACATTTCACTGTAATATCGGTTCGAAACTTCTTCGTATTTTCTAGACAGTTTTCATAGTCTGCTTGATTTTTTTCAATCGCAAATACCTTACCTTGTCTAGCAATTCTTGCGCTTTCAATTGCCATAGACCCTGTACATGTGCCTATATCCCATATGGTTGAGTCCTCTTGAATATTTAATTCAGCTAAACTTAGAACTCGTACTTCTTTTTTTGTAATTAGTCCTTTATCGGGCTTTCTTTGTTTAAATTCATCATCGGATATTCCAATTGACCAGGTTGGCCCTTTTCTATTCTGCTTTAAGATAACGATATTAAGTGGGTGCCCTTCATAATCAGACATTTCTTCTAAAGAAAGTGAAACAACTTTTTCATTTTCTCCACCAAGAGCTTCTGCTACATAGGCATCATACTCTCTCATCCCGTATGAAAGAAGATACTTAGCAATTTCGGCTGGTGTGTTCGTTTCATCTGTTAACAGACACACCTTTTCCTTGCCATCAACCTTTTGAGCTAATCCTTTCATTGTCCGCCCGTGAACACTAATAAACGTACAGTCATGCCAACTTTCTTGCACTTCAGCAAAAGCTTCCTGAATTGAGCTGACATTAGGATAGATTTCGACGGGGATTTTTTTTGATAGATAACTACCAATCCCGTAAAATAAAGGATCTCCAGAAGCTAACAGAACACAACTTTTCGTTGAAGACTGAAGCCGCTCTACGACAGCCTTTAGGTTACCTTTCAATGGAATACGCTCTCCATTGAAATCTGGGAAAAAGCTCAGATGCCGTTCTCCCCCTATTAAACATTCACTTTCATTAATCCACTTTTCGTAAATTGGTAAAATACTAGTCCTTCCGCCATCCGTTATCCCTATCACTTTAATGGGTTGTCCCATACTACAACCTCTCTTCCTAATACTTCTTTATTCATTGATATAATATAGACTTCTATATCCAGACCGCCCTTAATTTCTTTAATACTCATATGTCCTATTGATAGACATAGTTTTGAGAAAAAGGCATGGTATTCATGCTCCAACATGAGAGTACCTACTTGGGATGCTGTATTAGCCCCACGAATTTCTTCTTGTAATTCGCTTGGTACTCCCGCTTCTTTTGCTACTTCAGCCAGAAAATTGAAGTCAACCGGCGCACTTTTAGAGTGCACCATCATGACCCCTTGAGCTACTTTTGAAAATTTCCCCATCATTCCTACAAGCGTTATTTTCTTTACCCTTTTCGCTTTACATTGCTTTAAAGCAAACCCGACAAAATCACCCATTTCAATAAAAGCTTCTTCTTTAGCTTCAGGATGAGTTTCAATGGCAAACTTCTCACTTCTACCACCTGTTGTTAAAAATAAGTGATCACATCCGTTAGTAACTGCTACTTGAATCGCCTGAGCAATACTCGCTTTAAATGCTGAAGTTGAAAAAGGTACAACCGTCCCTCTCGTACCTAATATTGAAATTCCTCCAATAATACCTAACCTGCCGTTTAATGTTTTCTTCGCAATTTCTTCTCCATCCGGTACGGAAATGATAATACTTACACCCTTTACGAGAGAAAATTTCTCTAATACGTCTATAGCAGCCTCAATGATCATTTTTCGTGGAATAGGATTGATGGCAGCTTCACCGACCGCTACTGGTAAACCAGGCTTTGTTACCCTTCCGACACCTACACCTCCGTCTAGATGGATACCTTCATCCAGACTTAATTGAACGGTCGCGATAATTTGTGCTCCATGAGTTGCGTCAGGATCATCCCCACCGTCCTTAATGATTGTTGCGCTAGCTTCACGTTCATTAAATCTTACATTTTCCATGTTGAAAGTTACCACTTCACCAACAGGTAAACGAATGGACACTTGTCTCACTTCTTTTTGCAAGAGGAGTGAAAGTAAGGCGGCTTTTGTTGCTGCCGTCGCATTAGCACCAGTTGTATATCCATGCCGCATATCCTTCGGGTCTTTTTCAACTTTCTTCTTCATGTTCTACCCCTGCTTTTCAGCCATAAGTGATAATGCATTTAATGCAGCAACAGTAACTGGGCTTCCTCCTTTACGTCCCATGTTTGTAATAAATGGGATATCTAATTTAGCCAGTTCTTCTTTTGATTCAGCAGCTGATACAAAGCCAACTGGCATCCCTATAACAAGTCCTGGTCGGGCCTCACCGTTCTTTACTAAACGAATTAATTCTAGTAATGCAGTAGGTGCATTACCAATCGCAAAAATTCCACCTTCAGCTTCTTTAATAGCTTTCCGAATAGAAATAATTGCCCGCGTTGTATTCAGACGTTTTGCTTCTTTCATAACATCTGGATCAGAGATATACACATGAACACTCCCACCGAACTTTTCAATTCTAGGTTTACTAATCCCGACTTGAACCATTTGTACATCAGCGACCACTTTTTTTCCCGATCGAATTGCTTTAATTCCTGCTTCTACTGCGTCTCTATGAAATACAACACTACGTCCTAACTCAAAATCAGCAGACGCATGTATAATGCGCTGAACAACTGGATATTGTTCTTCTGTAAAATGGTGTACACCCAACTCGTCAGTGATCATTTGAAAACTCAATCCTTCAATTTCTTGTGGTTGTACGGTTAACGGCTTAAATTCTGTTTGAAAATCCATTTATAGCACCTCAATTTTTTGATTTATCGTTTCTAAAACATCGTAATAAGTCCTGCAAACAATACCGTAGTCTAATTCAGGTCTTGAAATCATTACAATCGGTATATTTAGTTCTTTAGCAGCTTCAACTTTTTCGTCCACAGAACCGACCTTACCACTTTCTTTCGTAATCATAAGCGTTACATTATATTGCTTAAACAGTGCAATGTTTAGCTCCTTAGAAAAAGGACCTTGAATGGCTACAATATTTTTTTGTTCAACACCTAATTCCGCGCATTTTTCCATGTTATCTTTACGTGGAAGCATCCTTGCAATTAATCGAATCCCATCAACATTCAATAATTGCTCTGTAAAAATTCGAAGTGTTTTACTTCCAGTTGTAAGCATAACCGTCCCCTTTTTCTCTTTGGCAAGCAGTGCTGCTTCTTTATAAGAAGAAACATGCGTAATCTGTCCAGTACGACCCTGATACTCTTCCCTTTCATAGCGTATATAAGGTACTTGTGAGATACGACTCGCTTCAACTGCATTTTTTGATGCTTCTTCCGCAAATGGATGAGAAGCATCGACGATCATTTGTAGTCCTCTTTGTTCAATGAATGCCTCCATTTCTTCAGCGGTTAGTCTTCCAACAACGGTTTCAATATTCGCTTCACGAAGAGAAATAGCCGCATTATCTGTTACGACCGAAGCAATGATGTCATGACCTGCGTCTCTAAGTGTTATCGCCAATTCTCTTGCATCACTTGTCCCAGCTATTACATAAATCATCTTCATCCTACCTTTGAACTTCATGCTGATGGTTGTGATGATGAGTATGCCCATGATGATCATGGTGGTCATGGTCGTGGTGATGATGTATATCCATATGTTCCATTGCATGTATGCGGTACGAACAAACATCACAATTGAGTTTTGCTTTACCTTGCAGTGCTTCTTGTGCCCTTTCAACAAAGATCGTTTTCAGAATAGGATGGAAACCGAAAAATTCAGTCATCGAAAAATGTAATTCTGGATACTCAACTTGAAAGGTTTGAAGCTTTTCAGACATTCGGTCCATTAATATCCCTGTAAAGAAAAAGTAAGGAATAATATAAATGTTCTTGACTCCTAGCTTTATTGATCTGGCAACACCTTCTTCAACTGTAGGTGAAGTTACACCAATAAATGACAGTTCGACATTAACCATATCTAATTTTTCAGAAAGCAATCTACCTATCTTGTATAGCTCACTATTCGCATCTGCATCACTGCTGCCGCGGCCGACTAATAAAATACCGACATCTTCTTTTCCTTTCTCGTTAGAAAAGCCAACATCAAGTAGACGCGATTGTAAAATATCAAACACTTTATCATGAACACCGATTGGTCTACCATAATTAAATTCGACATGAGGATACATGGCTTTTGCTTCATCAATTTCAACCGGGATATGTATTTTCGCATGCCCCGCTGAAAAAAACATCATTGGAACGAGGCCAACTTTCGTTGCTCCTTGGTCCACACATCGTTTTATCCCTTCACGTATTGTTGGAGTGGAAAACTCTAAAAAGCAAGTTTCAACGATTGGATACGGTATCTCCCCTTTCATTGACTCAACAAATTGAAGAAGTTGTTCATTACCTTCCCGCTTTTTTGTACCGTGACCGATAAATAAAATTGCATTCATTGCGTTTCCTCCTTTTTATTTAGCAACGTCTATTAATCCCCACAAGCCATATCTACTACCACTTGCTCGGGAACTTCTTTGTAATAAAATCCTTCAACAACTTGTACTCGTTTAAAAAACTTATGGAAGCGCTCATTTGGTAACCCTCGATTTTTGTAATCTTCTACTATGTTAACAACAAGGTCGACAAGCTTTCCTCCTTCTAATCCTTCAGCAACAAGCTGTCCGACATGAGCATTTCTACCTGTTGTTTTAGCTCCTAAAAATAAATCAAAACCTTTCTTACGATATATGATCCCTATATCATTTGTTGGTGCACTATAGCACGCCATTCCACAGCCGTTAAATCCAATATTTATTTGCTTTGGTACAGACATTCCGCCGATTAGTTGTTGAAGTTGTTCTACTTGTGGAATCGAGTCTGCTTTTTCACCGTCACAAAAATCACATGCCTTTATGTTGACCACATCACCTGTTGGAAGAAGTAGAAAGCCTGTATTCTCCAAACTTTCCGTTATTTTATTTGGATTGGATGTCTTAACTGAAACTTTGATTAAGTGATCTGGTGTATACTCAAGTGTTGCTCCCTCTCCTACCGTTTCTACCAATGCTGTCAATTGTTGCGGTGTTATTTTTTTATTCGCAATCCCAGGTGAAACTGCAAATTCAAAAATGTCTTCCTGTTGAAACTCGTTTCCTTTTTGTCGGCTGTTTTCTAGTGGTTTTGTTTTAATATCCAGTTTTGAAAGCGCCTCTTCTGCTAGAATGCGCGGACTGAGCGGTCTGTCAGCTATCAGTCTTTCATCTTCTACTCCCCCATGAAGTGCCCAAGGTTCTGCTTCTTTTTTTAGCCGTTCATGTGGTTTAAGTTGTTGTTCAGTCTCATTCAATGTGTATTTTCGTTGATACCCTCTTGGCGTAATCATTTTTCCTTCATAGATGAACGTAGAATTATTTCCGATAATAACCGTGGTTAACATCCCTATTTCATGGTCCAACATATGTTCTAAATCAGTAATAACAATTTGTTCTCTTTCTCGATAAGCACTTTTCACCAATCCAACTGGTGTATCTGGTGAACGATACTTTAATAAAATCTTTTGTGTCTCGACAATTTGTCTTGTTCTTTTCCCGCTTCGTGGATTGTATAACGCGATTACGAAATCAGCTTCAGCAGCAGCATCCACTCGCTTTTTTATTAATTCCCACGGCGTTAAATGATCGCTTAAACTAATCGTACATGCATCATGCATAATTGGTGCTCCTAATAGCGATCCACAGGAATTGATAGCCGAAATGCCAGGTATAATTTCTACCTCAACACCCCCTTCTTCCTTCCAGCCTTTTTGAATGAGAACTTCATACACAAGGCCAGCCATACCATAAACACCTGAGTCTCCACTAGAAATGACAGCTACTTTTTTTCCTGTTTCCGCTTGGCGAACAGCTTCTTGTGCTCGACTCACTTCTTCTGTCATACCTGTGCGTACAATTTCTTGATTTGTAATTAACGGACGAATTAAATCAACGTATGTACTATAACCGATGATGGAATCGGCTTCTAAAATGGCTTCTTTCGCTCTAAAGGTCATATGCTGTTCACTACCAGGTCCAAATCCGATAATTAGTAGCTTACCTCGCTGCATCTACTTCCTCTCCTTTAATGGTTGATTTATTTTATAAAGCAATACACCAATACACCAAATAAAAAAGCACCCCTAACCATAGAGTAATGGTTAGAGATGCTCATAACTTCCGCCCAAATAAAATAATTCGCATGAATAATTAAATTCAGAAAATCCGCTCTCTAACACCTCCCTATCTCCCGTAGGTCAGACAGTGTTGTTAGAAAAGGCAGGTCTCCTGGCTCATGGTTAGTGCAATCTATTCCTTCCCATTCATAGAACAGTGGTTTAATAGACTACAACCAAATTACAGTGGCGGGACCGCGTCGGACTTTCACCGAACTTCCCTTTTAAAGATCTTAATAGCATTCTACTAGAATTGTTTACAAATTCATGTAATGAACACGAACACTGTTAAAATCTTTACCCTTTCCCAACATATGTGATTGTATTAAAAGATTAATGGAAAAGATAAAGGTTTGTCAATCTATTTTTAAAATTATCTAAATATGTCGAGTTCAATAAGGAGGACAAAAAGAGCCGAGAAAATCGAGAAAGCGTAGCCTCCGAGCACCGGAACGTATAGTGTAAATACGTGAGGAGCGTAGGAGCAAGCTGACGAAGAGTTTCGACAGCTATTTTTCCCGGACTTTTTGAAAATCCTCTAAAATTGTCGATTGATTATAGAGCACACTCTTCTATTTCAAAGCCTAAATCTTCGATAATATTATGGTCTTCTGTAACTGCTTGGCCTTTCGTAGTTAAATAATCACCTACGAATATAGAGTTTGCAGCAAATAACGCTAACGGTTGCAATGTACGAAGGTTTACTTCTCTTCCTCCAGAAACCCGAATTTCTTTTGAAGGGTTTATGAAACGCATCAAGGCTAGTACTTTTAGTGATTTCATCGGTTTCGTCCGTTTGTAGTTTTCTAGTGGAGTTCCTGGAATCGCATGTAAAAAGTTCACTGGGATGGAGTCAGCATCAATTTCTCGTAATGAATACGCAATCTCAACAATTTGCTCATCTGTCTCACCCATCCCAATAATACAGCCAGAACAAGGAGACATACCTGCCGCCTTCACTTCTTCAACCGTATTTACACGATCATCATAAGAGTGAGTTGAAGTGATGTTTGTATGATTGTCCTTATGTGTATTAAGGTTATGGTTATAACGATGAACCCCTGCTTCTTTTAACTTTTTAGCTTTTTCATCGCTTAAAATTCCTAGGCATGCACAGATTTTCAGGGGCATTGTCGCCGTAATTTCACTAACCGCATCAATAACTTGATCAACTTCTTTTTCAGTAGGACCTCGCCCGCTCGCAACAATACAATATGTACCAGCTTTTCTGTTCATAGCTTCTTTGGCACCTGCGATTAGAGTCTCTTTATCTAGTAACGAATACTTTTCAACAGGTGCTGTTGAAACGATCGATTGTGAGCAGTAACCGCAGTCTTCGGGACATAACCCACTTTTTGCATTAAAAATCATATTTAGTTTTACTTTTTTTCCGTAATAGTGTTTTCTTACACGAAAAGCGGCTTGCATAATCGGTAAAACCTCATCATCATCTGCTTGAAGAATACTTAATCCCTCTTCAATGGTTAGTAATTCGCCATTTAACGCTTTATCTGCATACTGTTCCCAAATACTTTTTGTTGATGTTGTTGTCGTCATTTTCTCCCAACCTTTCGTCAACTATCTTTTAATATAAGTTAACATTAAATAGTGAGGTTGACAAGAATTATTTACCATATTATTAGGCAGTGAAAAGGTCCAATTACCCCATTAAGACAAGTTTTTTGATGTTTATAGTTGATAAATGAAAAAATGAGCAGCCATTATGACCGCTCCTCTTCCATCTCCATGTATTGTTGCATACGCTTTTCAAACCATATTTTTCTCTCCGAATTATAAATGACCTCATCGGTGATCAACTCATTAAGAAACTGATGACATACCTTCTTTTCACTAATGTTTTCTAGAATCTCTTTTCGCGACTCCCTTAAAAATTCAACATACTCTTCATATTCTTGTCCATACTCTTCACTGAGTTGGTTGACAATTTTCTTTGCTAACATTGGACTTGCTCCTTCTGTTGAAACAGAAATCGTAAGCCTTCCTCTATGTAAGGTAGACACCATGTGAAAATCACTTAAGTCAGGTTGATCTACGATATTTATTAACTGATTTGGTTTTCGATCTTGATAAACGGTTAAATTTACCTCAGGGTCGTTTGTAGCTGCTATAATTAGAAATGCTTGATCTAGAAACACTTTATTATATGCAGATTGAATCCATTGAACCGACTGATTTTCAACTAACTCTATTAGGTTTTCACTTAATTGAGGTGAGACGACTGTTAACTTAGCCCCATGACTTACTATTTTTATAGCTTTTCGTTCGGCGATTTTTCCACCACCAATGATAACGACCGGCTTATCCTTGAGGTTCAAACTAATTGGCATGAAGCTCATGATGACTGCCTTTCATTAACTCTATCGTTTTTGAATAGATTAAGTTCCTAATTTGCTCGTGATACCCTAGAAAATTGCATAGATGTACTTGTTTATGATCAGTTATTTCTATATCGATAATAGCTCGCCCCATTCTTTTCATGAGTACACCGGTAAATAATAGATAAGGCATGACATAGATAATCTCATTATCTTCCTCTATGATTTGTTTTAGGCCGTCTTCAAATATCGGTTCAGAGGCTGCTAAATAACTAGGAGTTACTTGATTTAGTTGAAGCTTTTCTTTTAATCGTCTTGCAATTTCTTCAAAATCAGCTTTGGCCTCCATATCACTACTGCCTCTTCCGACCAGTAAAACAGAAGCCTTGATTTTATCATTTGTCTCTTTTTGAAAACCTTTTTCTTGTAAACGGTCGAATACGATGTCGATCATACGATCATCGACTCCAATAGGAGAACCATATATAAATTGAACCTCAGGGTAAAGCTGTTTCGCTTTTCCAATTTCTTCAGGAATATCTTTTTTAGCATGTCCCGCTTCTAATAATAAAACGGGCTGAACAAATATTCTTGTCGCTCCTTGTTCAATACAGCTTTTAATCCCTTCTTGGATTGTAGGTTTTGTTAATTCAATAAACGCAACCTCTTTGATTGATAATGGCAGCATCTCCATGACCTTATTAATAAACACTAGAAATTGTTTATTCCCTGCATTAATTCTTGAGCCATGCCCAATATATAATACACCATCCATTTTTTACACCCTCTTCCTTACACACTTTCAAGCTGAGATTGCTTAAGCAGAAAATCGACCAAAGCAGAATGAGATGGTTCATTTAAAACATGGTTAACTTTAAATCCAGCATTTGATGCTGCTTGGGCAGACTTTTCTCCGAAACAGATTACATCTAATTTTAATAATTCCTGATAAAGTTGTGGAGAAATTTGTTCCGCTCCAATTTTTAATTCTAGTACTGATTTTGCACTAGGAATGATAATGGTCGATAACAACTGATCATCCATCAATCGTTGCAACACAATTTGTGAAGCGTTCGTAATATGATTTTCATGGGTAACCATTGTGTCTATATTTGTAAATGCTTCTACTGCTTTTTTTTCACCGACAACTAGGTGATTAGCTGATTGTGCTATTTCTTGAATCTTTTCAGCAATACAGCCAAACTTTCCAAGCTGTTGAAGTGACTTATCAGAAAGCACTTGAAACTTCGCTTGGATTGACCGTATATCAAGTCGCTGTATAAGTAACCATTTAAAGAAATAACGAATACTGTCTGGTGATGTAAATGTGATTTTATCATATTCATTTATCTTTTTAGTTATATCATTATTTTGACTGGAAGATAGAAGTGAAGTCTCTTCAAACGAAGGATAATTATAGACATCTGCACCTAATTCACTTAGTTTTTCTTCCAGTAGGCTTTTTTCAGTACTTGTCCGTGCAACTAGTATTTGTTTGCCGATTAAAGGTTTCGTCTCGAACCATTTTATCTTCTCTCTTAACGCTACAATGTCACCAACTAATGTTATCGCTGGATTTTGAAACTTCGTTTTTTCCACCTTATCCCCAATTGTTTCTAATGTTCCTACTAACGTTTTTTGTCTTCCGTATGTCCCCCATTGAATTAATATGACAGGCGTATGGGCAGGACGACCATGCTTCATTAATTGCGTCGCAATATGAAAGATATTACTGACTCCCATATAAAAAGCGATCGTATCGATCCCTTTTGCAAGTGAACTCCAATCAATTAACGGTTGGCCTGAGGTTGATTTATCATGTCCCGTTACAACCGCAAATGTTCCTCCATATTCACGATGAGTCACTGGAATTCCAGCGTAGCTTGCGGCGGCTATACTTGAGGTTATTCCTGGGACTATTTCAAAAGGAATGTTTGCTTGTGCTAAGCTATCCGCTTCTTCTCCCACCCGTCCAAACACACTTGGGTCTCCACCTTTTAAGCGAACAACAACCTTTCCGGCTAACCCATGTTCCACAAGAGTTTCATTAATTTTTTCTTGTCTCATAATGTGACGCTTCGGAAGCTTTCCTGCATAAATTAATTCAGCATCTGGCTTAGCCAGTAACAAAAGAGTCGGGTTCACTAACCGATCATAAACAATAACATCTGCTCGTTCAATTACTTTTTGTGCTTTAATTGTAAGCAGCCCCGCATCCCCTGGTCCTGCACCTACTAAATAAACTATTCCTTTTTTCATTTTAGCTTCCCCTTTACCGTTCAGAATTCTAATCATTTTATTTATGTACTTTAAGCTTATTCATATACACTTCATGTAAATTTGTACTCGTTCCTCTTTTTATATCCGAGTTTATTTATATGTTTTATAAAGTATATTAAAAATTAACCCTTCTTGCAACAATAAAACGCATAGTTGATGCTGACTAACTTGTGTAATAGGTGGATAACTTTAGTTATATAATTTTAGTTTATACGAACTTATCTCAATATATAAAAAGTGCCGGCTATCTTGAGTAGTACTGTACAAGAGCAGATGCGGTTTGGTCTTGTATAGTCTAACATTCAAGTTTAACAGGCACTTCATTTCAAGCTTTTAGGAATAAGCGTTCAAACTCTGTTGCACATAATGGTTTACTTATAATATACCCTTGTATTTGATCACATTTATGATCTTTTAGAAACTGTAACTGTTCCTGAACTTCCACACCTTCAGCAATGACTGACATATGAAGGCTGTGTGCCATAGCTATAATGGCACGAACAATCGATGAGTCTCCATTTTTTGATATTTCATCTACAAAAGATTTATCAATTTTTAACGTATCAATCGGATAATCCTTTAAGTAGCTGAGCGATGAATAACCAATACCAAAATCATCAATTGAAATTTTAATTCCCAATTGGCGCAGTGCATTTAGTTTTTTGTTCACATAATCTTTTTCATGTACTGCTACGTTTTCTGTAATCTCAAGTTCTAAATAATTGGGATCTAGTTGAGTCTCTTTCAATATAGATGTAACGGTTTCTACAATGTGAGGGTCTAAAAATTGCCGAGCTGATAAATTTACAGATACCGTAATTGAATGAGAGTTCTTAGAATGCCACAACTTATTTTGCTGACAAGATGTTCTTAGCACCCATTCGCCAATATCATTAATCATTCCTGTTTCTTCAGCTATTGGAATAAACTCAGCTGGAGACACACTCCCTAACTCTTTGTTATTCCAACGGATCAATGCTTCCATCCCAACGATCTGTTTGGTTAGAATATTTTGCTTAGGTTGATAGTGCAAAGTAAACTCGTTATGATCTAATGCAGTTCTTAAATTTTTTTCAATTTGTAATTCTCTAGATAATGAATGGTCCATCGTCGACTCAAAGAACTGGAAAGAGTTCTTCCCCTGCTTTTTCACTCGATTTAATGCAATATCAGCCTTTTGATACAATTCCTCAAAAGTACTGCCATCTTGTGGATAAACGCTAATCCCCATACTAATGGATGCAAAATGGTCTGTCTGGTCTAAGCGAATAGGGAGCTGTAATGAGTTCATACAGTTTCTTGCAATTTGCTTTATTTCCTCATATGTCACATCACGTAAGTAAATTAAAAACTCATCACCGCCATGCCGGGCAATAAAGTCCTCTTTTCTAAGATTTCCTCTTAAACGATTAGCTACTGATTTTAATAATAGGTCACCATACCGATGACCTAATGTATCATTAATGATTTTAAATCGATCTAAATCTACACTAACAACAGCAATTTGTTCATTAACTTGCTCGACCAGCACTTGCTCTAACTGATTTTTAAAATACGTCCGATTCGGTAATTTCGTAAGTTCATCGTAATAGGCTAACTTCTTTACTTTTTCTTCAACTAACTTACGTTTACTAATATCAGTTCGGATCGAAACATATTGATAAGGTTTCCCACTGTCATCTAAGAAAGGGACGATCGTCGTTTGAACCCAGTAATAGTTATTATCTTTCGTCTTATTCTTTACTTCACCTTGCCAAACTTGACCACTTCTAATCGTTTTCCACATTTCTTTAAAGAACGAGCTAGAATGATAACCTGAATTTAAAATCCGATGATCTTGTCCTAACAATTCGTTCCTGTTGTACTTCGAAATTTCGCAAAATTTATCGTTAATGTATTGAATTTTACCGAATGGATCAGTGATTGCTACAATTGCTGATTGATCCAAAGCAAATTTAATATCCTTTATTTCTTTCATTGATTGTTTTAACTCTGCTTCAGCCTTTTTCCGCTTCGTATGATCCTCAGAAATAAGCAAAATTCCTAAAAATTGATCTTTCTCATATAAATGCACAGAAAAAATTGAAACATCAAGATAAAGTCCCGAACGTTTTTTCAATACACAATCTTGCTTTATTATGAACTCTTCATTTTTCATCTGTTCAAAAAGAGAGCTATCACTACCTTCATTTAAGAAAATAGGGTAACGTTCACCCATTACCTCTCCTTCTAGCCACCCAAACATCGTTTCAGCACCGTAATTTAACAATTTAACTTTACCATCTATATCTAAAACAGCAATTGCTAATGGTGAAGATTGGACAATCGATCTTAGGAGGTCACAATTTTCCCATAACTGGTTTCTTGCTATTTTCATGATTGTTTCAGGATCATTTGTCACCATTATGTATCCTACTTTCATTGTGAGTATCACATTAATAATCTCTTTTGTATCTTTAGTACTATTTTACATACTTTTTAAAGACAATGGTGTGAAAAGAAAGATAAGTTTTTACAAATTTTTTAACCTTTTTACTTAGAGTCTTATTTTAAGAATACATGTTAGATTATCTTACATTGAACCCTTTTGCTTATTTTCTTTGTGTTATAGTAATATTGTAGAAATAGACAGAAAAGTTTTACAAAGGAGAGGAGTCGGCGCATGTCGTATAAAGATAAAAAAGTGATTACGATTGGCATAGTCAGTGAGTTAACAGGGCTATCCGAACGAAAAATACGTTATTATGAAGAGCGCAAACTCATCTTCCCTGAACGTTCCAAAGGTGGTACACGAAAATACTCTTTTCTAGATGTCGAACGACTTGTTGATATCGCAAATAAAATGGAAGATGGAATGCAAACTTTTGAAATCCGCAAAATGGAGCAAAAGCAACTTAAGAAGAAAGAAGTTCGCGAAAAAATGCTACGCGGTCAGCTAAATGCCGCTTTCAATATGAGAAAGTAAGCAATTAAACATTAATGTTTAATTGCTTATTTTTTTTGCTTTCATAAGAAATTCAGTTTAAGGAAAACTATAAATAATATGTAATCGAAAAGTTTTTCAATTTGAGTTATGAAAGGACTGACTCTCATGTCGTACGACTGCATTATCATCGGTGGCGGTATTGGAGGACTCCAGGCAGCAATTCAACTAGGTCGTTATAAGCACAATATCGCAATTGTTGATAACGGTGGCGGCCGTTCAACCTTATGCAAGGAGTACCATAATATTCTCGGCTGGCCTGATGGAGTAAATGGTGATTTCTTTCGAGAAGCAGGAAAAAAGCAAGCTTTATCTTATGATGTAAAAATGATAGAAGATACAGCATCTTCAATAACTAAAAATGAGGACGGTACCTTTTCTGTTCACTTGAAAAATGGTAATTCTCTTCAAGGAAAAAAGCTATTATTAGCAACGGGAATGACTGAACGAATACCTGATCTTGACGGGATTTATCCATGTTTAGGTAGATCGATTTACATTTGTCCTGATTGTGATGGGTATGAAATATCGAATAAAAAAACGATCGTCATCGGTTCTGGAAATAAAGGAGCACACCTCTCTTTACTACTTACGTATTGGACAAAGGACATCATCTACGTTAACCACGATCTTGATGATATCGATAAAGAATTAAAGGCGAAATTAAAAAGTAGACATATCCCTTTATATCAAGAAGAAGTAAGCGAGCTACATTATATAGAGGAAGGATACCTGTCTGGCGTTACATTATCTAATGGCTACAAAATAGAGGCTAATCATGCTTTTCTTGCCATGAAAGGAACAAAAGTTAATTCAAATATTGCAAAGGAGATTGGAATTGAACGACTGGAAAATATGCATGTCAATGTAAATCACCGTACAAAAGAAACAAATATACCTAACGTTTGGGCCGTTGGTGACCTAGTCAATCACTCTCAATTACTGAGTGTTGCTATGGGTGATGGCGCACAAGCTGCGATTTGGATCCACAAAAGTTTACAAAAGGAGCTGGCTACATAAATGAAAAAGTCCTTGATCTTCTTGGCATTCCTTATTTTTCTTATGACATTTCAAACAACACTTGTCGCCAAAGAACATTCTACACACGAAAATTTACAAGCTGCTATAATTATCGATGATTTTGGTGGAGATGTGAAAGGTGTAAATGAATTTTTCGACTCTAAAATCCCAATTACCGTTGCGGTTATGCCCTTTTTAAAAAACAGTGAAGAACAAGCATTAAAGGCACATGAGCTAGGCTTAGAAGTAATGCTCCACCTGCCTCTTGAACCTAAAAAAGGAAAAAAATCATGGCTTGGACCTAATCCGATTACAAGTGATTTAAGTCATGAAGAAATTAGAAAAAGAGTAACTGCTGCTATCGAAAGCATTCCTCACGTTGCTGGTGTGAACAATCATATGGGATCCAAAATTGTAGAAGACGAAGAAATTATGCGAGTAATTCTAGAAGTTGTTAAAGAATATGACTTGTACGTCATCGATAGTGGAACGAGTGGAAAATCGGTTATTCCAAAATTAGCAGAAGAAATGAATATCCCTTGGTCGATCAGGGATACTTTCCTTGATGATACACATTCGTCAAGCAGTCATGTACATCAACAAATGATTAAATTAGCTAAAGTTGCAACCAAACACGGAAAAGCTATAGGAATAGGACATGTCGGAATAAAAGGAACAGAAACTGTGAAGGGCGTAAAATCTGCTCTACCTCATTTTAAAGAAAAAGGGATAGAGGTCGTACCAGCGTCACACTTATTGCAAACAAAAGTAGAAGAAAACCCTGAGAAGTTCTGGCAGTCAGAATAACTACGGGAAAGGAGGATTATCTTGTTACTTAAAGAAAAACAACAAACGAGTGAGACATTTACAGCAAAAGATGGAACTACGGTAACGATTCGCCCTGCTACAACTAAAGATAGTAAAGGTATTGTTAATGCTGTTTCAGAAATTGTAGCAGAAGGTACTTTTCTACAAAAAGAATCCGTTCGAATTGATGAAGAGGAAAAACAATTCATTCAGGAAATGCAGGAAAACGGCAACATGTATGTTGTTGTTGATATTAATGGAAAAATAAGTGGATTAGCTCGAGTCATACGCGGTTCTCTTGAAATGAAAAAACATACGGGATTGTTTCGTACATGGTTAACTCCAGATGCTCAAGGAAAAGGTATCGGAAAAAAATTAATGGCTTTTACCCTAAACTGGTGTAAATCAGTGCAATTGCATAAATTATGTCTTACTGTATTTTCTTCCAACCACATCGCAGTTGAACTTTATGAAAAAGCCGGTTTTGTTGTGGAAGGGGTTCAAAAAGAACAAGTGTGCTTAAGAGGAACTTACGATGATGAAGTATTAATGGCTTACTTTTTTAACTCAGGTGGTGAAAAGAAATGAAAAAGATGTATCAAATCGCACTATTTGTCGGTGGATTTATATTTTTAGGATTTATAGCTCTCATCCTCACTAACGGTGACCAACTGGGAATGCAACGTACCCCGCCTCCGAATCAAAAGGATGAAAAAATAGAACAAAAGGGTATGGATCAAGTGTTAGCAGAAGATCTTTCAATGACAACATCGATGTTTCTTTCACAGTTGTCTCTTCAACTTGATCGCTGGGCAGAACAAGATTTAAATGACAAAGAATTAAAACAAAAATTTCAACAGGAAGTACACGAGCATCCTCACTTTCATTCCTTCGCAATCGTTGAAAATGGAAAAATAACGGAGGCGACCGGTGAAATAAGTGCAGATAAATTGAAAAAACTTCATCACCAGCAAGGTGAATTAACTTTTTCTGACCCATATCAAGTAGAAAATGAACACCTTTTTATGATTAGTAAAGAAATGGATGATGAAAAAACCGTTGCAGGTGAGATCAATTTAAGTTTTGTGAAAAGTTATATTAAAGACTTAGCTTCTGTGGCTGATTCAAATGGAAACTTCTTCGTTTCAGGGGATGACCCAGAAGTTCAATGGAAAACAACGAAAGATTTGCCTAAAGGTGTATCGGCCCAAACCGTGCCCGAGCTCGGTTGGCAAATTGTCGTACATTCTGATCTTGAAGACGATGAGGAACAACATTATGTAGAAGGACAAGCTGTAATTAAGCTTGTTAAGAACCAAGATAGTGAAGCTTGGATTGAGGAACAGGCTGACTTATCATTAATCAAAAATAGTGACCCTTATTATGTTGTAGAATCTGCTGCTAAATCAACAAATGAACTACTGCAAGAGTTAGCTGATCATCCTGATGTCGAATTCGTGGAACCAAACTTCGTATTTACTAAACAAGCTACGCGAACCGTTGTCCCGAACGATGAATTCTTCCAACCTTATCAATGGAATTTGAGCCAAATACAAGCTGAAGAAGGTTGGGAAGTTACTGATGGTGCCGAGGAAACAACGATTGCTGTACTTGATACGGGAGTTGACCCTAACCATCAGGACCTAAAAGGAAAAGTACTTGAAGGGTTTAACGCCTTTGATGGCACTTCTAATTCAAATGATCAACACGGTCATGGTACACATGTTGCAGGTATCGCAGCAGCCCTTACAAATAACGTCACAGGGATCGCAGGAGTTGCATGGCAAAATAATATTCTACCTGTAAAAGTTCTAAATGAGAAGGGTGAAGGCTCTTCGTTTGAAGTAGCAAGAGGAATACGCTGGGCGGTTGATAACGGGGCCCAAGTAATTAATATGAGCTTGGGTGATTATCATAACTCATACATTCTACACGACGCTATTAAATACGCACATCGAAATGATGTTGTCTTAATCGCAGCAAGTGGCAATGATAACACCAATGAACCGATGTATCCCGCAGATTATGCAGAAGTACTGACAGTAGCAGCAACAGACGATACAAGAGAACGCGCCTTCTTCTCTAACTACGGGAACCACATTGATGTTGCTGCACCAGGTGAACACATTCCAAGTTTATTCCCAAACAATAATTATGTTATCATGTCCGGAACTTCCATGGCTGCCCCACATGTTGCTGGTTTAGCCGGGTTAATACGTTCGATCAACCCTGAGCTATCGAATGAACAAGTTTATGAATTAATAACAGAGACTGCCATTGACTTAGGAGAACGAGGTCATGATCCATTTTACGGATCCGGTGAAATCAATGTTGGAGACGCATTAAAACAGTTAATCAACTAATAGATCAAAACACAAAAAGGAGCACTACAGTAAATATATAATCTGTGGGTGCTCCTTTAATTTATTGGATTATGCCATTTTCCTTTAAGTACTGGACCACGCGGTTAGCTGCTTCTTCGATGGATAATACATCTGTTTCTATTGTTAATTCCGGTGAAATTGGCTCTTCATATGGCGAGCTAATTCCTGTGAAATCAGGGATTTCACCAGCTCTTGCTTTTTTATACAACCCTTTTGGATCTCTTTCCTCGCATTTTTCAAGAGAACACTTAACGTAAACTTCAATAAATTCACCCGTTTCAACTATACCTCTTACATTATCTCGGTCTTCTCGAAAAGGAGAAATAAAAGCGGTACTTGTAATCACTCCTGCGTCAACAAACAATTTAGCTACCTCACCGATTCGACGTATATTTTCTTTTCGGTCCTCATCACTGAAGCCTAGACCTTTATTTAAACCATGACGTATATTATCACCGTCTAAAACATAACTATTGATGTTACGTTTATAAAGTAAATGATCTACTGCATTAGCTAAAGTCGATTTACCTGACCCAGACAAACCTGTAAACCATAATATAACACTTTTATGTTTGTTCTTCCCTTGTCTCTCTTCTTTATCGATTGTTGATTGATGCCAGACGATATTATTACTCATTTCTACACTCCTTTTATCCTCATAGGGATACTGTGTTTTATTTCAAACTATAAGGTCCGAAAACAACTTTACTAAATTCCCCCACCATGATCATGAAAGGCTTGTTTTTCTTTTTTTACAGCTCTTGCTAAGCTAATTGAACCAACTGTAGCAATAAAAACACTGACAATCACTACCACTGTATAAAAATCAGCTTGTAAAAAGACGAGAATTAAACCATAACTCATTACTAATGAGAACACAGGGGATACAACCCAAACCTTTACAATTTTTCTAATAATCCCTTTTTGCCATAATTGAAAGCCATTTTCTGCTGTCCCAATCCCAACAATAGCTGAAGTGGTGACTTGAGTTAACGGAACAGGTAAACCAAAGATCGACGCAATAATTACTAAGGTCCCACCTGTTGTTGAAACTGCTGTTCCTTGCATTAATGACAGCTTTGTAATCCGCTTTCCGTTCGTTTCAAGAACACGTCCACCTAGTAAGATTGCACCTAACCCAACAAATAAACCGCCGACAATAACTGCTGTATTAATGTCTATAAGTCCCGCACCAACAAGCGGCCCTACAGCATTTGCGACATTATTCATCCCTGCAGCATATGCCTCTAAACATCCTGATAAAATTAATAAGAAGACGAGAACTTTCTTCCATCTTCCTTTCCCAGTAAGACTAGGATATTTTTTCTCAAGTTTTGTTATTATTTTTCCAGCTATAAAAGCCAACACAAAAGCGACAATTGGTACGATTACCCAAAAAGATACGATCATAATTAACTTATCAAAGTATAATGATTGAAAAGCTATACCTGCTCCGACAATTGCCCCAACAACAACCTCACTAGTGGAAAGAGGAATTCCCATTAGATTAGCAATAAATAACGTTAAGCACGCTGACCCTAAAATTATAATGACTAATTGAACGTCAATGATAGAAGAGGGAATAATTCCCCCTCCAATCGTCTTTACAACTTCACCACCGGCTAAAGCGCCAATGAATGCACTAACCGCTACTAGTATCATCGCGATTCTCTTTTTAGGAATTGCACCACTGCCATATGCTGGTCCCATCGCTGCAGCGGTTCCACTAGCACCAATATTCATAGCAAAAAATAAAGCAATAATATAGGCAATTGAAACTAACAGCATATTTCAATCACCACATCAGCGCGATGATGAACTTTTCTCATAGCGTTCTCTACTCCTTATGCATGAACTTTGCTCATGCCCCGTATTAATACTTCTACAACCTCTTTACGACTAAATTCAGGCGGCGGAGTTTGACCATTGCTTAGCATTTCACGCACCTTTGTTCCTGATAAAATGACATGATGTTCTTTCCCATGTGGGCATGTTTTTGTACTCGCCATATTCCCGCAAGCTTTGCAATAGAAGCTATGTTCAAAGAATAATGGTGTAATCCCAAGTTCTTCTGGTTGGAAATTCTTGAAGATTAATTGCGCATCATACGTTCCATAATAATCTCCTACTCCAGCATGGTCACGACCTACAATAAAGTGGGTGCACCCATAATTTTTACGGACAATCGCATGGAAGACGGCTTCTCTCGGTCCTGCGTAACGCATCGCAGCAGGAAATACCCCTAAAAACACTCGATTTTCTGGATAGTAATTCATTAATAAAACTTGATAGCTTTCCATACGAACATCAGCCGGAATATCATCAGACTTTGTTTCCCCTACAAGAGGATTTAAGAATAAACCGTCGACAATTTCTAATGCCGACTTTTGAATATATTCATGAGCTCGGTGAACTGGGTTTCTCGTTTGAAATCCAACAACCGTTGCCCAACCCTTTTCCTCAAATGTTTTTCTAGTTTCAGTCGGATCCAAATAAAACTCTTTAAACCTTTCACGCTCAATCCGTTTTACAAGTTTAATCGGCCCCGCCACGTATACGTTTGGTCGGGAAAATAATTTAGCGACACCTGGATGAGCTTTATCACTAGTTCTGTAAACATTTACAGCTTCATGGTCCTTATTAGGTTCAAACAACTCCGCTACTTCGATGACACCGTAAACTGAACCCTCTTTCGTAAGCTTTACTTGTTCACCCATAACAAGTTGCTCACCTTTTTCTTTTGTTACCGGTAAAGTAATGGGAATACTCCAAACCGTTCCATCTGCTAATCTCATCTGATCTACTACAGATTGATAGTCTGCTTGATTCATAAAGCCTGTTAACGGACTAAAAGCCCCGTTAGCTATTAACTCCAAATCAGATAAAGCAAAATCGTCCAATTCTATTTCTTTTTTAATATGAGAAAAATCATATGACTCGTTAATTAAATTTATAAGTTTACCACCATGTGCCTCAATTGTTGCCATTCGTTATTCTCTCCTTTTTTCGTTGAAGTAGTTTACTGTCACTTTATTTAATCTAAACTTACTTATCACTGTTACCAGGAAGGTGTAGACCGCATTCCGTTTTGGCTGAGTTTGCCCACCGTCCACTTCTCGGATCCATTCCTTCAGCTACTTGTGAAGTACAATGAAAACAACCTATACTAGGATAATTGTTATCGTGAAGCTCATTGTATGGAAGTTTATTGAGCTTGATATACATCCAAATCTCTTCTTCCTTCCAGTGGATGAGGGGGCAAATTTTTATTGAATGAAAACGACGGTCAATATTTACGTATTGTGTATTACGTCTCGTCGGTGACTGTTCTCTTCGCAAGCCCGATATCCAAGCGCTGTACTTGGATATCTCTTTTTCGAGCGGTTCCAGCTTCCGCAACTGACAGCAACGATCTGGATTGCTCTCCCACAGCTTATCCCCATATTCTATTGCTTGTTGCTCAACAGTTAGTTCAGGTTGGATGATTTGAATGTTAAGGTTCGGATACTTCTGTTTTGCCTTATCAATCAAATCATATGTTTCATTAAAATGAAAATTAGTGTCTAGAAACAGGATCGTCGCTTTCGGGTTAACCTTACTAATTAAATCAACTAACACGACTCCTTCAGCGCCGAAACTACAGGAGTACACTAACTCATCTCCATAGGTTTCATACGCCCACTTTAGAACATCGACTGTGTCTTTTTCCTTTAAGACACTTTCATTTAGATCCTCTAGTTGTCGTTCTGACACGGTTTGAAAAGTAACCATCCATCACTTCTCCCCTTTATCTTATTTTCAATTTTCAATAAACTATTAAACATTTCTGTTGTTCATCATTAAAAAAGAGGCGGCACTCAGCACGGAAATCCGGTTACTGAATGCCGCCTCTAGTTTTTCTAGTCAGCGAACGTTAGACCTTATTTTAAACGAACTTTTTCATTTTTTTCGATTTGAATGACTTTTTCATCTTGAACGACAATCGTAATTGAGCCGTATTTTAAATCGTTGAGGAGAAGTTTTATTTTTTCAAAAACTTGCTCTAGGTCTTGGTCGTTTCTTGTCCCCACCGGCTCCGCCTCCCTTGTTTTTAATTCCTTGTATTTTTATCAGATTTATATGTTTAATTGAATTATATCCATCATCTAACAGTGTGTCAACCAACTTTTTTGAAAATATATCTACAAAAAAAGGTCAGCACCCTTAACATAAAAGGTACTGACACTTTTATACAGAAAACGATTATTGGGTAATCGTTCCTGATACATTTGTAATTTCTACTTTCCCACTGCGATTTTCCAATATACTTACGTCACCATTAACTTGATCGATATAAATGGAGCCGGATCCACTGCGGACTTGAACGTTTCCTGTTATTTCTTCCACATTAATTTGACCTGATCCACTTATTAATTTAAGTTCACCTGTTTGAGTTAAAATTTCAACGGCACCGGAATTGTTATTTATTGAAATATCGCCGTTGTTATTCATAAGACTAATGGCGCCGGTCCCATCCGTAATCGTTATATTTCCATTCGTATTCTCAATCTCAATCTTTCCGGCCCCTTGAGTTAAAACTAATGAATTAGACAGTTCGCTTATTCCTAAGTTTCCACCAGCATGATCGATAATAACCTCAAGATCACGAGGCACATAAGCTTTAATATGAATGCGTGCCTCGATAGGAGATTGATCCCCACGATAAATGTTCGTTATTAATTGTGCTTCATCATCCACTTGTTCCAATGAAACACTCATATTATCAACTTGAAATTTTTCTGTAAGATCTGCTTCTTCACCTCTGGAAGCAAATGCAGCGATCACTTTTATATCCATACGGTCTTCACCGAAAACTTCAATTTCACCTTCATCTAAATCCATGACAAACCTTTGTAAATCTGTTGCATCTATTGAGTATTCTTGCTCATTTTGTATCATAGTTAAATTACAACCAACTAGTAAAAGTAGTGACAATAATACTACTAGAGATAAGCCGAGTTTCTTCATTTGAAATAAACCTTCTTTCACATTATCATATCGGCTTTACGATACCATATCGGTTAAAAAGTGTACAGTGAAAACTTAGCGTCTTTTGACAAGGTCTGAAAAGTGAATCACTTCGGCTGGTTTCTTTTCCATCACAATAAACTCAGTACGAAACCCTTCTTTTTTTCTTTTAAAAAATGTCTCTTTTGTAATAGGTCTAGGTGCAGACCAAGTTAAGGACTTTATATTTTCCCACGAGTCGTGAGTAATAATTTCTTGTTTATAGTAATAACAATTTCCTGAGGAGTATTGTTTACAAATGTACTTAACCGTTTGTTTCGTATGCATCCTACGTTCAACTCACTTTTTAACTTTTCATCTAGTTTCACCAGCTTTACTTATTTTCAAACTTACACTTATTTATCATCAGTCAACCCTCAGGTATCATATATTAGTGAGGAAGCGTTTTCTATGGATCTTGACAAAGTTTTCTGTTCCTCATAGTATTAAATAGTGCACAATTACTTCGTATTTACAATTTTTATAGAGAAGAAGTGATGCTGATCATGCTACAAAAATTAAAAGATAGTAATATCATGGATAATGAAATCAAAGAATTAATGATACCTGCTGACAAAGTTGCTCACGTTCAATTAGGAAACCCTCTAGAGCATGCCCTTCTTGTTCTTATTAAATCTGGTTATTCCGCTATTCCAGTTCTAGATTCAAGCTATAAACTGCACGGTCAAATTAGTAAGGCTCTCATTTTAGATTCTATCTTAGGACTTGAACGATTTGAATTAGAGCGGCTGAACGAGCAACGTGTAGAAAATGTAATGGAAGAAAAAATTCCATGGATTAATAAAAATTCTACTTTCTCAAGAGCATTGGCAATGTCAATCAATCACCCATTTATTTGTATTCTAGATGACGATCGTTCCTTTATTGGCATCTTAACTCGAAGGTCTATATTAGCTTTGATTAATCGTTATTTGCAAAAGTAATGAATGTAAACTGATCTGCTTATACGCTGATCAGTTTATTTTTATTTCAAAACAGTGTTAGAATAATGATTGTTATGTTATTAGAAAGGGGTTATATTTTTGGAAACCGCATTATTTTCTCCAGTTACAATAAAGAACGTTACACTACATAATAGAATCGTCATGTCTCCTATGTGCATGTATACTGCCAATACAGATGGAAAGGTAAAACCATTTCACATCACTCATTATGGGAGCAGAGCCATTGGCGGAGTCGGATTAGTGATGATTGAAGCCACCTCAGTTACCCCTGAAGGTCGTATATCTAATCAAGACCTTGGGATTTGGAATGATGAACAAATTGATGGTTTGCGTGAGATCGTAAAAGAAATTCATCGTTATGATTCAAAAGCAGCTATTCAACTAGCTCATGCTGGACGTAAGGCAGTGGCTGATGGAGATGCGATTGCTCCAAGTCCAATTCCTTTTAATGAAAAATTGAAGATGCCAACCGAGATGGACGAAAAAATGATTTACGATACAATAGAAAATTTTAAACAAGGAGCCGTTAGAGCAAAAGAAGCGGGGTTTGATGTGATTGAAATTCACGGAGCGCATGGGTACCTTATTAATCAATTCCTTTCACCTTTATCGAACAAACGCACTGATGATTTTGGTGGAGCTATTGAAAATCGATATCGCTTTCTTGAAAAAATCATTGATGCTATAAACACCGTTTGGAACGGACCATTATTTGTTAGATTATCAGCAAATGAGTATACTGCCGGTGGAAATGACATAAATGATTTTATTTATTTTTCCAAACGAATGAAAGAGCAAGGTGTTGATCTCGTTGACGTAAGCAGCGGCGGAGTTGTAGTCGCTCCTATTCATGCCTATCCAGGTTATCAGGTTACTTACGCCGAACAGATTCGAAAAGAAGCCAACATTAAAACCGGTGCTGTCGGTCTTATAACATCTGGCATTCAAGGTGAAGAAATCTTACAAAATCATCGTGCAGATTTCATTTTTGTCGGGAGAGAGTTATTACGTAATCCATATTGGGCACTACAAGCTGCAAAAGAGTTAAATGTTGAGATACCTACACCAAAGCAATATGATCGGGTTTGGTTTTAGAGCATTAATAATACAAATCTAGGTTAGTGGTCAAAACCCGTAGGTAAAGAAAAGCTTTCCACTCACACCTTAAAAGATACGGGCAGCGATATTAGCATAAGAATTAAAATGCCACGAGAATTACTCTCCCGTGGCATTTTTTATTTAGCTAGTAAATTTCTCTACCAATACTTTTTTCCTCCCAGAAAACATTTGCCTGAGAACAAGTGTGATAAATAAATTTGGGATTGATGCTTGAAAGTTCACAATGTCCGTCATTTTTGTTCGATTTCCAGCAGACTCAAACTGATGCCTGTGTTCCCACTCAATAAAAGGAAATGGAAGCTTTATTCCTTTATCAATAAAAAACTCTTCCTCTTTAACTTCAAGAATTTTGGCCGTCCATTTCTTTTTAGCTACACCGAAATTCAGTTCCATTTCAATATGGTTCCCCTCAATCGTGCTAGGATCAGAGTGAAGCTTAATTTTTGGAAACGATGTGATAACAGTCAAATTTTCAGCACTCTTAAAAAAGTCCCAAACCTCACTAAGTGGTGCATCAATAGTTGTTTCGTATTTAAATGTTCCTCTCCCCATACCTGCCACCCCCATTGGATACTTTATCCTTATTTTAAATTTATAGTACAATTAATGTAAACAATTACGACTGGAGGATTACAATGAGCTTTCGCTTTCAAAAACGAGTTCGAGTTGCACCAGGAGTACGGCTGAATATAAGCAAACGAGGGATAAGTTCTTCAATAGGTCCAAGAGGGGCAAGTCTTACTGTTGGCAAGCGCGGGCTATACGGAAATGTAGGCATACCCGGAAGCGGCCTCTCCTACCGTACACGTATTGATCGACGCAGCGGTCAGCGCCTAATTAATGTTACTGATAAAAATCAAACCTATGAAAACGTACAATTATCCTTTAATACACAGGATAATGCCGTTCAATTTTTAACAGACAAAGGAGAACCATTACCTATAACAGTGGAAAGAAAGCTTAAGAAAGAATTTTCCAAACAAGTTGAACAAATTTACCTGGAAAAAGAACAAGAAATTAATGCTCAAACCGAGAAACTTTTACAGTTACATCATCAAGTCTTTAAAGCTTTTTCCATTCAAGAATTGCAAAATCTCATTGAAAAAAATCTTTCTTTTGAAGAAATGGAACCTAATCAAAGTGAAATAATTGACCAACTAAATGAAGAAAGAAAAAAACAACTGAACTTCATTGAGCGCTTAGTCCTTCTTTTCCCTGCTAAAAAGAGAAAGTTTGAAAGTCGCTTGCAAACAGAAGCAGACGAGATGTTTCAAGAACAGTTAGAGGACTATATCGAACAAAAGCAGTTATTTTTAGAGGAAAAACAGAAAAGGGAAGACCTCCTAGCATCTGTTTTAAAACATGACGTTCAAGCAACAGAAGATTGGCTTGCTTTGCACTTAGAAGAGTTAGACTTTCCATTAGAAACAAATGTCGATTTTAAAATGCTGAGTGAACACACAATCTATTTTGATGTCGACCTGCCAGAGCTTGAAGAAGTGCCTTTAGAGAAGGCAACAATTATGAAGTCTGGAAAGTTAAAAATTCAAGAGAAATCCCAGCGTGAGACGCGTGAACATTATGCAGTGATGGTTGGAGGCACAGCACTTTATTTATGCTCCTTTGCCTTTGCCTTTGTACCTACATGTGAAAGAGTTGTCATCTCTGGATATACACAACGTTCAAATGAAACAACAGGACATAAAGATGATACTTACATATACAGCTTAATAGTTGAACGAGATCGTTTTTATTCATTAAACATGGCTGGTCTCCACCCCATTTCAGCCTTCGAAAACTTTGAGCATCGGTTAAATGCAACGAAAACGTTTATTTTTAAAGAAATTATTCCTTTTCGTCCTGAAGAGTTTACAGGGTAATCGCTATGAATTATCATTTTATACAATTAGTGACCGGACTTATCATTGCCCACCTGCTATTATGGGCCAGTTTTGCCTGGCAACCTGTTTCGTTTTGGATCATTTTCTCGCTTGCTTTATTGATTTTAATTGGTATTGCCTTCGGTTTCGGATCTATATATAGTCGTACAGTTACTCTTAGACACCTTTTGTTGGCATTAGGAAGTGGTGTTGGACTCTATGCTTTGTTTGCCTTTGGAAAATTCCTAATTGAATGGCTCAATTTACCGTTTCTTACACAACTGAATGCACTCTATGCACTAGTACAACCAATCGAATGGTGGCACTTTCTTATGCTGTTTTTAATCGTCATTCCTGGAGAAGAACTGTTCTGGCGTGGCTTTGTTTTACAGAAGTTACGCTTTTGGATGAAACCTGTTCCAGCCATCTTCATCTCAACATTTTTATACGCTGCTGCACATATTTACGCCGGAACTCTTCTATTATTGCTAGCGGCACTAGTCGCAGGACCCGTATGGGCTTATCTTTACTACCGAACTGAAAACATGGCCATCCCTATTTTATCTCACGGCATATTTAACTTATTTTTATTAGTGCTTTTTCCTTTGTTGTAAAAAAAATCCCGAGCGTCTTAGAAGCTTGGGATTTTACTATAATTGAAGAGCATTTTAACTTTTAGGCATAAATATTAACGATTAAACCTTTGATTTCACCGACCATATCAAGGATATCAAGACCTCTTTTTTGTTTATCTAACACCGCATTCGTTAAGTCCAATAACTTCCGGTCCACCTCTTGAACAATCTTATAAACTTTCGTACGGCCGCGTCGGTTAAAACCACGCTTTTCTTCGAGACGAAGCCCTAGCGAAACGGCATCTTCCATAAACTCTTTAATGAGCGCTTTATATTTTCGCAGTTCATCAACCGTTCGGGTTTCTGCTAACACTTTTCCTTGATCATCAATTTTTTGCATCAATTGATTGATTCGTTCATACGCTTGTTCATCCCGTTGCTTCCCCATTACTTCCGCAAATGAAACCGAAGCTGTCGGGCCTTGTGCTTTTTGCTCGACTCGATTTAAATTAGCTCTGCCAATACGTTGAACATCCATACTCTTACCGCCTCTACTTAAAATTCTTCTCTCATTTTATCACACTGTTGGAGCAGGAATAAGACCAAGTTAAATGAAGACTTGACCAAATTTGGCCAAGTCTCCAGAGGTATCCATTATTGAAGTAATTGAAGAACACCTTGAGGTAACTGGTTCGCTTGTGCAAGCATCGCGGTTGCCGACTGATTAAGGATATTATTCTTCGTAAATTGAGTCATTTCCAGTGCCATATCAGCATCACGGATACGTGATTCCGCAGCTGTTAAGTTTTCATGCGTTACTTGTAAGTTATTGATTGTGTGCTCCATACGGTTTTGAGTAGCACCGAGTTTAGCACGCGCTTCAGAAATTTTGTTTATTGCTTGGTCTAAAGCGTGGATTGCACTACTTGCTCCCTTATGTGTGGAGACATTTACTGTCTCAATACCTAGCGTTA
The DNA here is from genome assembly GCF_057473385.1 of Alkalihalobacterium sp. TH-98. Classification (NCBI taxonomy): domain Bacteria; kingdom Bacillati; phylum Bacillota; class Bacilli; order Caryophanales; family Bacillaceae; genus Alkalihalobacterium; species Alkalihalobacterium sp. TH-98. Next base: position 270,988 of record NZ_JBYCKM010000009.1, read on the forward strand.
CAATATCCATACGTGGAATATCAATCATAACGTTTTGGTTAGTATTGGGGCCAATTTGAAATGCTAATGCATTATTAGTCACTGAAAATTTAGTTGTTCCATTTTGAATTTGATTGTTAATATTGATTTCTATTCCACCATGCCGTATTACTCCATCTTTACTTGTATACGTTTTAGCTGCAGAAAGAATATTATTAGCTGTTGCATTATTGCCCTTGTATAGTGTGACTGTTGCTTGCTTTTCTACGTTAAGTTTTACTGTACCTGCACCAAGTATATTCTGTGTATTAATTGATAATCCACCAATATTGACAGTACTACCATTATTAGCGACACCTACAGAACGGTCTCCTAAAGGGAGTCCATCTGGTCCAATTACTTCTATATGAGCACTCTTTGTTGTTACTCCACTTACAGTATCTTCCTCGTAGTTACGAATATTAATTGTATATTCACCAAACATTTGTTGACCATTATTTGCTGGATTTAAGGCTATCCCCCCTGCTTGCACATTAGTATTTGTAATTCCACCATTTTCTTGAGTTACTTCTAATTTAGGTACAACATTAGCAAATTGCATATGGTAAGTATCAGATGCTAATCTTGCATCTAAAACTTTAGGTGTGCCCATAATCCTTGCGCCATTATCGTTTGCATTATTAATTGAAGTTAACACCGCACTCGAGCCATCTAATAGTTTACGTGTATTGAACTCTGTTTTATCAGAAATACTATCAATCTCTAACTTCAACTGATCAATCTCTTTCTGGATTTGCTCACGGTCATACTCTGTGTTCGTATCGTTTGCTGCTTGTACCGCTAATTCGCGCATACGTTGAAGCATTGTGTGTACTTCTTGCATTGCACCTTCTGATGTTTGCATTAAAGAAATACCGTCTAATGCGTTACGCTCAGCTTGTTTAAGACCACGGATTTGAGATCGCATTTTTTCAGAAATCGCTAATCCCGCAGCATCGTCAGCTGCTCGGTTGATGCGTAGACCTGAAGAAAGCTTTTCTAAGTTTTTTGATGTATTAAATTGATTTTGGTATAGATTACGATAAGCATTCAATGCTTGGATATTATTATTAATTTTCATATAAGTTTGACTCCTCTTCTTTTATTCGTAGATTGATGCTTGCTCATAAGCATTCGATTTTTGTTTTATCACTTTCGGTTGGATATCTGTATTTTTCTTCATCGCTTGATTCCAAGCAGTCATAATTTCACTTAAAAGATTTAGAACCTCTTTAACACACTCTACATTTTTTGTATAGTTAGCTTGAATTAATTGATCAGCCATATAGCTATAAATACTATCTAGTTGATCGGCGACAATACCTGCTTCATAATTTAGCCCTGCACCTAATCGCTCAATAATATCACTAGCCTTTTGTAAGTATAAATTAGCTTCAATATATTCCTTATTTTCAATTTCAGTAATAGCTTTTTCTAAGTTTGTATAGCATGCTTCATAAAGTAAAGCCGTAATTTCTTGTGGAGATTTTTTATGAAGTGCTTCATTCGTCAAAATTTGCGTCAAGGTTACACCCCACTCCTATATTTCTACTTTTTTTATCGACAAAATCATTTGTTTGTTTAATACTTTTTCTCCATTTGTTCAATTAAAAGCAAAATTTCTGCCATAACCGAATATAGTTGCGGTGGAATGTTCTCACCCAAATCCATATCTAATAGATTTTCCACAAGCAACGGGTCTTCTTGCATATGAATGTTATTTTTTTTTGCTAGACTAATAATTTGATTGGCGACATCACCTTTCCCTTGCGCAACTACTTTAGGTGCCCCGCCGTCTTCCTTATCATATTGAATCACCGCAGCTGTTGTACCGTTTGTTACACGTCGCTGCTTATGATTAAAGTGTTTAGAAATCATCATATTTTATAATCAAAGCCTTTCTCTGTAAAAATCGGTTGTTGAGATTTGTTTTGTACCTCAGTCTCTTCTCTCGTTGTATCTTCTTTTTCATTATTAAAATCTAGTTTTGTATACTTTATACCGTTAACGTTATAACCAATATCTTTAATATTATCAACACATTGATCAACAAGTGGTTCCATCTTCATTTCGAACATCGGTTGATTATTTTTGAGTGTAACAGATAAATTTCGGTCGACAACTGAAACCATAATCCCTACTTCACCTAATTTCGGCGTATCTATTAAGAAATATAAATTACAATTTTCCCAGTCTACTTGCTGACCTTCATTTCTTGAATTAACAAAGACTTGTAGATTTTCTATTTGTTCTTCAAGTAAAAATGGTAAGTTAAATAACATACTTTGAAGGTTCCCTTGATCTGATTTACTAAGCAACTGTTGTCCTGTTATGTTATTCACTGCTTGATTCGCTTGTTGTCCAAGGCGACTGTTTTCTTCTTCACCGCGCATTAATGTCATTAATGCCGCTTTTAAGTTTCTCTGATTATTCTCTTGTTGTGATTGTTCCTTAGAGTTCGCTAACAACATTCCAATTTCACTATCACGGTTTAATCCCAATCCTCGAACCATTTCAAACGCTTGACGAGCCGACACTTCTTGGCCATAGGTCGGCTTTACCGTTTCATTCATTTGACTCATGACGTGCTGGTGGGGTGTTCTTGCCTCTAATAACTGTCTTTCATTACTAATGTAATGCATAACTTTCGTTTCAGAAGGCTTAAACTGTAGGCGCTCAACGACACCTTTTACCTCTTGAACAATACGATTTGCTTCTTGATATTGTCCTTTTGAAAGCAGTTTTTTCGCTTCAGCTAATTGACTACTCGCTTGCATGAGTCTTTTTTCCGTTTTCATATCCGTTAATAACATCATTTCACTTTTTAAAATGGCATTATCTAGTTTCTTAATCGTAGTTTCAAGTAGTGGTTTTACTTGGTGCTGTGCTTGATTTTTAAATTGATCCATTAATCGATTAGCCACATCTAGGTTTCTAGTAATTTCCCGTTGCAGGTTTTTAAAGTCGGCTGCAGCTTGTGCCAACTTCTCAGTAATCGTAGTCACAGCAATGTCCTTACTATTTAATTGAACACTTGTCTGGAATTGTTCATTATTTATATATTGGTTCGATTCAACCGGTTGCCTGCTAGCTTCTAATAGTTGAGTTTGCTCTTTGGCTAGCGCTTGCTGCTCTAGTTGATTTAAAGCTTGCATCAATTGTTGTCTCGCCGCCATTTCTCGTCCTTGATTCGATAACTGTTTACTTTCATCCATTGCTTTTTTTAATTTATCAATCATTTGTGCGTCACTGTTTGAGTTTTGATTGATTTGGAGCTTCACTTGCTCAACTGCCCGTTCAAAATCGGCTTCTTTTTGCAGTAGCTGTTGCATTTGACGCAACGCCTCACTTAAACGTTGGTCATTTGATTGCCCTTGTATAGTGTGATTTTGACCTAGTTGATTTGTTCCTGCTGTTTCCGCTCGTACTGTTGCTTTTTCCGCATTAACTAAAGCTTGTGACAAACGTTCTTTTGAGACATTTTCGATTTGTTGTGTTTGATTAATTACTCTTTCAACCTGCTGCTGTGTAGTTCGATCAAATGTCTGATTCGAAAGGTGGTTTCGAAGTTGGTCTACACTTCTTTGTATATTTTGATCACGGCTTAGTTGATCCCTAACGTCACGGATCGCCTCGCGTGCACGGGTATTTTCTTCAGATTTCGGTTGGTTACTTAATTGCTTTTCAACTGTTTGTAACGATTGAACCATCCGGTCTTGACTAACTTGCAATAGTTGTCTAGCTTCTCGACTAGCTCTTTCAACAGCTTGAACTGCTTCTCTATTAAGTCCAGGGTTAACTACTAATTGCTGGCGCACGTGCTCGATTGCTCGTTGCACATTCGGCTCGCGTTGGACTTGCTCTCGCACTTGGCTTAGTTGATCACTTCCTCTTTGGACTTGTGACAAGTGTTGTTCAGGTATCCTTACATTTTCAGCAACTGGTTGACGACCGGAATTTCCTTCCATTCGATTATTTTCTACAGTCGCTCTACTCGCTTCCGTTCGCTGTTGCTGTTCAAATCGTCGCACAGCTTCACTGACTTGACGTTCTAGGCTTTGTCTCGACTGCTCGTTTTCGGTATTTACTCTAGGACCGGAATTTATTTCTTGGGTAATACTGGATAACACTTGGTTTATAGGACGTCCGTGTAAAGCCTCATGAACAGCACGAACTTGTGCTGGAGTCACTTCTAATCTTTTATTTGCCATTGCTTGGATCGTTTGTTGCCGCTGGTCTACTGTTCCTTGAGTGGAGTTGAAATAGCGCTGCAGCTCTTGAACTGCTTCTCGTGTTAGCGGAACACCTTTATCTAATAAAGTTTGAGCTGCTTGACGCAACTCAGGTGTTTGAGATTGAGAAACCCCTAAATTTCTCAGGACACGCTGTATATCTTTTGAATCGCCTTGTTGTACCGTAGATCCACTTCGTTCGTCTCCTATGGAACGAACTACTGGAATATCTTGACGATTTTCACTTACTTGTATAGTTACTCGGTCTGTTGGCGGCTGAGCACCTTCGAATTTTGTATGAACTTCACGACCTCTTATTTGTAAAATAGCTTCATTGTTTGGTAAGCGTTCTTTAATAGTAGCTCGATAAACTTCACCTTCACGCAAGTTTAACGTACGATCTGATGTTTGTTGTGCAACACTTGTAGGTTGATTTGTTATTTGCATCTTTTTCACTCCCGTACATTATCTCTATCGTTAATATCGGTCTAACTTATAAAAAGGTTTATGAACAATTTTTGGAGTATTTTCATTTCCATTAAATTGAACACAAAAAAGACCTAGTTTTCATAAGAAAAGCTAGATCTTTCTTATTTTAAAAAATCTTTATCTAAACTCGTTCCTCGTCTCTTTTGATCTCGTAATTGCTCACTCCGCTGTTCACCTAACTGCCCACCCTTAAGTAGAGAATGTTGTCCATACTTCAAACGAATTTCATCAACCGTTTTTGAAAGCTTCCACTTTTTCTCATCTTCCTTATAGGAAAACAAGTCTAATTGTTTATAGGCTTCTGACTCTTCAACTAAATCGATTGCTGTAATACCTAATAACCGTATTGGCTCACCACCCCAATACTTATGCCATAAAAACAGGGCTGCTTCTAAAATATCATCGTTTGTTTGGATAGGACTCGTCAGCTTTCGACTTCGAGTAATTGTTTTTCGGTCATGATAGCGTATAGTAATTTGAATGTTTTCAGAACACATCTTTTTTGTTCTTAACCTGCGTCCTACTTCATGTGCTAAATTTGTAAATACTGTTTTAATTTTTTCCTCATCTTTAGTATCTCTTGGTAAAGTCACCGAATTTCCAACACTTTTAAACTCTGAAATTGAATTAGGATCAACTTTACGTGTATCGATGCCATTGGCTCGTTGAATTAATTTCTCACCGTAAATTCCTAGCCGGCTCTTTAACAAAGTTGGATCGAAGTTGGCTAAATCACCAATCGTATGTAGTCTCATTTTATTTAATTTATTGGCTGTCTTTTCCCCAATGCCATACATTTTTATTAAAGGGAGTGGCCAAAGCATTTCAGCAATATCTCGCCTTCTTAAGACCGTAATTCCTAAGGGCTTTTTCATTTCACTGGCCATTTTAGCAAGAAACTTATTAGGCGCTATTCCAATGCTGCAAGGTAATGATAAGTGCTCTAGTAAATAATTTTGAATTTCAGTCGCTTTTCGCAGTGGTTTATCACCTTCGTAATGAGACATATCCATAAAGCCTTCATCAATCGAAACCGGTTCAACTAAAGGCGTGTATTCCCGAAGTACATCGAACATTTGCAAAGAGGCAGATCGATATTTTGTGAAGTCCGGCTGTTTGATAATTAAGTTCGGGCATAGGCGCTTTGCTTGCCATACAGGCATTGTTGCCTTTACACCCTTTGCTCTTGCTTCATAACTACAAGTGACCACAATTCCGCGACGTTCCTCTTCATTTCCTGCAACTGCCAAAGGCTTACCTCTTAAACTTGGGTCATAAGCAGCTTCTACTGAGGCATAAAACGAGTTCATATCGATATGAAATATCACTTTTCCCTTCATTATCATCACCCACAAACATTATAAAACAAAATATTAGATGTTTCTTATTTCTAGGTGGTAAAAATAGTTTAGGAACTAAAGAAACTGCAACTATTACGTTTATTGGAAACTAAAAAGATGCGAGCTAATAGTTCACTCACACCTTCTGTATTACTTATTATCATCATCGACTTCATTAAAACTACTCGTTTTATCTACCCATTGTATAAATTCCTGCCCATAATAATGCTTACAAAAATCTTTTACAAAGTGCAATGACTCTTCCAGTCTCTTTTTTTGTTCTTCGTTTTCATTTGCATAATTATCAAGGAATTCAGAGAAACGGTAGGTAAATTCGGAAGTTGCTGCTCGCTTCTTCTCACCTTCTGGCGTTAGCATCACATATGAGATCCGAAGGTCATTTTCATCTTTAATGGTTTGAACAAGCCCTTTTGCTTTTAAACGTTTAATCACTTGCATAACTGTCGATAAATCCCACAAGCCTACTTTGGCAATATAAGACATTGAAACTTTTTTCCCAAAATAAATAATCCAGAGCATATGTTGCTCTGACTGTGTGATTCCGACTTCTTGCGCTGACTTTTGCCAGTCTTCTTCCACAACTTTATACGTTGCGCGGAAATAATTTAACATTTGATGTATAGAATTATATTCCAAATTAATCAACCCTTTCTCCCAGGCCCATAATATAAGTATTTATCTATATTTTACTTTTATTCACTAACATTTTACCAGTATAGTGTACCAAAAAACGAAAAAGAGTCCAAAACATTTGGACTCTTTTGGAAGTATTATTTATTTGTAACGGTTTTAACGATAGAAACAACTGCTTCTGCAAGCTTAATTAGCTCAGAAATAGGCATGCGTTCATTTTTCGTATGTATCTCTTCATACCCGACTGCAAGGTTTACCGTTGGAATACCGAAACCTGCAATGATATTCGCATCACTGCCACCGCCGCTTTTTAGTAAGCGTGGTGTACGGTCAATAGAAGTCATCGCTTGTTTAGCAACTTCAACTACTTCATCACCATCACCAAGTTTAAAGCCTGGGTACATGACATCCACATCAACATCCGCTGTCGTACCGAATTCTCTTGCCGTATCTTCAAACGCAGCTTTCATGGCAGTCACTTGTTTTTCCATTTTTTCAGGAAGAAGTGAACGAGCTTCAGCTAAAATCGCTACATAATCACAAACAATATTCGTTTGTGTTCCCCCTTCAAAACGGCCGATATTTGCTGTCGTTTCTTCATCAATTCGCCCTAGTGGCATTTTTGAAATCGCCTTAGCAGCTACTGTAATAGCTGAAATTCCTTTTTCAGGTGCTACACCAGCATGGGCTGTTTTTCCGTGTACTACAACATTTACTTTTGCTTGTGTTGGAGCTGCAACGATAATGTCGCCAACTGGTCCATCGCTGTCTAATGCAAATCCGAACTTTGCTTTTACTAAAGAAGGATCGAGTGCTTTAGCTCCTACTAACCCTGATTCTTCACCAACAGTAATGATAAATTGAATTGTGCCATGGTCTATGTTTTGCTCTTTTAATACTTTGATGGCTTCAAGCATTACAGCAATTCCAGCTTTATCATCAGCACCTAGAATAGTCGTTCCGTCCGTTACTACGTATCCATCCTTAATAGACGGTTTTACACCTACACCCGGAACAACAGTATCCATATGAGAAGTAAAGTAAATCGGATCTACTCCCTCTTTAGTACCAGGTAAAGTACAAATTAAATTGCCTGCACCATGTCCTGTTTCATCTGTCGTATCATCTTCAAATACTTCAACACCAAGGTCCTCAAACTTTTTCTTTAAAACAGGTGCAATCAATTGTTCATGTTTCGTTTCTGAGTCAATTTGAACGAGCTCTAAAAACTCATCCACAAGACGTTGTTCATTAATCATTTATCTGCCTCCATCTGTCGGTTTTCACTTTAAATGGTACATGATTTTCCCGAACATTTCACCTTTTGTAAAGTCTATTAGAAGAGAAAGATTATTCTGATTTATTTTTTTCACAAAACTCGTAAAGGATTCCACCTGAAGATTTGGGATGAATAAATGCAACTTGCGCTCCACCCGCTCCTTTTACCGGTTCATTATTAATCATTTGAATCCCTTTTTCTTTAATTTCGTTAATGCGGTCTTGAATACCTTCAACACCTAATGCGATATGGTGAATACCTTCACCTTTTTTAACAATGAATTTTGCTATTGGACTTTCCTCATGTAAGGGCTCTAACAATTCAATTTTTGATTCTCCAATTTTTAGAAAAGCAACTTTTACTCCTTGAGAAGCCACTTCTTCGATTGCTAGTAATTCGAGGTTTAATTGTTCAGTGTAAAAAGGTAGTGCATTTTCAATTGATTGAACAGCAATTCCGATATGATCGATTTTTTTAGGTGCATTCGAGTTTCCCATAACTATCCACTCCTAGTTTATTTTAATATTTTTATCTTTATAGTAATACCCAATGTAGAATCTTCTCTATAATTCTCATTTTTCCTCCTTTTTTGTCATTGTCAAACAATGATTAGGATGGAAAGTTCATAAGTTATAGGAATAAAAAAGATCCTTGTCCAAACGCCTATAACAAGGTACAATAATTATAGTATGTCTTTTTAGGAGGTCATTCCATATGCCACGTAAATTTCAAAAATTAGTCATCTATGTGATGATTGTAACATTAGTATTAGGTAGTTTACTCACAGGAGCCGCTTTGTGGCTCTAAATGATATGAAGAGGCGTACTCATCTAAAATGAGCCTGCCTCTTCTTTTTATTTATTCAATAGCTCCAGCTTTTCTTGCAAGTTCTTCAAAGCTTTCAGTCGTATTTACAATTAATATTTTCGTTCCGAGTGGAATTTCATTATATAACTTTTCTACATTAGTATTTTCCATTCTTACGCAACCTGCTGTTACATAATGACCTATTGATTGTGGAGCATTGGTCCCATGAACACCGTATATTCTCCCGTCCGTTTCTAGTGCGTCAAAGCCGATCCATCTCGTTCCTAGTGGATTTTCCTTTGCCCCTCCCTCAATATCTTTTTTTCGATAATAAGGGTTTGGCGCCTTAACGACAATCATAAACTCACCTTCTGGAGTTAAATCCATTTCCTTTCCAGTTGCTACAGAATATACGTTTTGAATAATGCCATCCTGAATATAAGCGAGTTGATTATATTGTTTATTAACGATAAGGTACGGATCACCAATCAATGGATTTTCACCAAGTGGCCAAATAGGAGAAGCGACTAACAACAGCGATAAGAAAAGTGTTTTCAGCATAAGACCGCCTCCAAGATCTACTCTTTTCCTTATCTTGACTAACGATCCTATTTTTATACTTACTTCTCCTTATTTATTGGTTGTTTTCTTAATGATTCCTTAATTAATAGATATTTTTCAAGTTCATGCATGACATAATACAGTGACGATCGAATTTCAAATTCTTGACGTGTTTGCGGCAATTCCATCTGCTGAAACTCTTGTCGCATTTTAGCCAGCTCGTCTAAAAAATAACTTGCTGTATTTACCGGACCCACAGCTTGACTAAGCTCTTCTAAAAAACTCGATATTTTAATTCCTTGAATAACCGTATCATCTAAGGAAGAAATAAACGGCATAATCCTTTCAATGATTTCAAATTGCCTTTCTCGCATTTTAAAGTAATGATAATACTGATCTTCATACCGTAATAAATGATTTTCAATATTTCGTATGGCGATATCTTTAGCGTCTTGAATCAACTCGTATGTTTCCGTTAACTCTTTCCCACCCCATAAATTACCACTATCACGTAAATAGTTTGAGAACTCATTTAAGATGATCTTAAAATTATCCTCAATTCGTTTTTGATACTTATGTAAATCACGGTCTACACTCGGCATATATAAATTCATTAATAAAGCTACTCCTATACCAATGATGATTATATATAATTCGTTTAAAAATATTGCGACTGAAACCGTACCTAGCGTATAAATATGTAAGATGATAACACAGCTCGTTACAATCCCTTCTTTTACTTTCAGTTTAACGGATAGAGGTATAAAGACTAATAATAAAATCACAAGAGAAATAGGATGGTAACCAATCCATTCAAACAGGATAAAAGCTAGTACTAACCCTAATAAGCATCCGACAAACCGTTGCCAGGATACTGATATCGAACTACGTCGCGTAACGGAAATACATAAAATGGTTAGGATAGCTGCTGATGCATAAAAATCTAACGAAAGCCATTGGGCGATGGCAATGGCAATACCTGCCCCAACTGCCGTTTTTAATGTTCGATAGCCTATTTTAAACATATAGTTCTCCTATTAAATAGAATAGAAAAAAGATGGCCTAGAGACCATCTTTTATTATACGGTAATTCATTTAATTTATCAGCTTGTTTAAAAGCCAAACTTATTTTATAGTACCTTTTGAAGAAAATCACGAGCACGCTCTGTTTTTGGTTGACTGAAAAATTCACTTGGAGGAGCATCTTCTAACAACTGCCCATGATCTAAGAAAATTACCCGATCAGCCACTTCTCTAGCGAAGCCCATTTCGTGTGTAACAATAGCCATTGTCATACCCGTTTGTGTTAATGATTTCATAACTTCTAAAACTTCTTTTACCATTTCAGGGTCAAGTGCAGAAGTCGGTTCATCAAATAACATTACTTCAGGGTCCATAGCTAACGCACGAGCAATTGCAACACGTTGTTTTTGACCACCAGAAAGGCGACTAGGATACTCATCTTTCTTTTCATATAAACCGACTTTTTTTAGAAGTCCTTCTGCCTTAGCGACAGCTTCGGATTTCTCCATTTTTTTAACCGACATCGGTGCGTAAGTTAAGTTTTCCAACACCGTCATATGTGGGAATAAATGAAAGTGTTGAAATACCATACCGATTTGTTGCCTAATTTTTAATATATCGACTTTAGGGTTCGTTAATTCCGTATCGTTAAACCATACCTCACCGGAAGTCGGTTGTTCAAGCATATTTAAGCATCTTAGAAACGTTGACTTCCCAGATCCAGAAGGGCCGATAATTGCAACAACTTCCCCTTTATTTATTGAAGTTGAAATATCTTTTAGTACTTCAAGCTTTCCAAATGATTTTGATAAATTCTTTACATCAATCACTGCGTTTCAATCTCCTCTCTAGCAACTTTCCAAGAAGAGTTAATGCCATTACTAGTACATAATAGATAACACCAGCAATCAGTAACGGCTCAAAATAGGCGAACGTATTCGAAGCCACGACTTGCGACCTTCTTAGAATATCCATAACACCTATAACCGATACGATCGCAGACTCTTTCGTTAGCGTAATAAATTCATTAAATAGCGCAGGTAAAATATTTCGAAACGCTTGAGGTAAAATAATCTTTAACATCATTTGATTATAAGGGATACCTAGTGCTTCTGCAGCTTCCTTTTGTCCCTTATCAACCGCTTGAATACCAGCACGAATGATTTCTGAGATGTAGGCAGCTGAGTTTAAACCAAATGTTAAAACACCTGCTTCATAGGCAGAAATATTATAATCGATTAACTGCGGTGTCGCAAAATAGATAATAGATAATTGCAAAATAAGCGGTGTCCCGCGAAAAATTGATGTATAAATGTCTGATAATATAATTAAAACTTTAACTTTCCCAATCTTAAGTACCGCAAGAAATGTCCCTAAAATTAAACCGATGATTAAAGACACACTTACAAACTTTAACGTGACCCATATCCCTCCCATAATAAAAGGGATAGAGGGCACGATTTGGCTAAAATCCAAATTCATGCCCGTATCTCATTCCTCTCTCGTATATTTCTATGTTATAAATGTTTATTCGTCAAACCATTTTAAAATTAATTCTTCTAACTTGCCATTCTCTTTCATTTCGTTAAGAACTTCATTAAATGGATCTAAAAGTTCACTACCTTTAGGGAATGCAATCGCAGAACCAGCCTCTTCAGTATGTGGTAACAGGAATGAAGTTAGTTCTTCATTTCTCTCTAAGTATCCTTTAGCAACTGTATCTTCAATAATAGCTGCATCGATACGTCCTGCTAAAATTTCTTGAATTAATTCTGGAATACGATTACGCTTTTCAATTTGTAAGCCGTCCACCTCAGGAGCTAACACACCTTCAGCCTCTTCTTCTTGAATAGAGCCAAGCTGAACACCAATAGCTTTGCCAGCTAAATCCTCTACAGTTTCAATTCCACTATCAGCCTTTGAAACAATTAAATTATTTGCTTCATGATAGATATCCGAAAAATCGGCACGCTCTAAACGATCCGGTCTAGGTGTCATACCAGCTAAAACAAAATCAACTCGTCCGCCTTCTAATGCAGGAATAAGACCACTGAAATCCATATCCCTAACTTCAAACTCATACCCTAGTTCTTCCGTAATATAACGCGCTAAATCTACATCAAATCCAACAATTTCACCTGTAGCTTCGTCAATTGATTCAAATGGAGGGTAGTCTGCTGAAGTACCCATAACAAGTACTTGTTTGTCATCTGATCCACACCCTGCAAGTAACCCTAATGATAGTAATGCTGTTACGCCTAATTTAAAAAACTTTTTCATCAATAATCCCCCTGTTTCTTAATTAAAGTAATTTTATATTCTTTGTATAAATAACTAATAAATATTCATCTTGGTGTATCTTAACACACCAAAAAAAATTTGAAAAGGTTTTTTATAAATAATATTGCAGATTTATAAATGTTTGAAAGTTCAATAGATTAACAATTTTAAATATAATACTAGTATGGTTTGGCTTTTTTTACAATACTATTTTTATTAAATAATTTAAAATTTTTTTATTCATTGGGGGACAAAATAAATGTACTGTAATAATGACGTGTGGAATTTTAGTTTTTATCTTCTTTTACTATATGTACTTAAAATACTAGAATAACGCCAAACAAAAAAGGATAACAGTGATGGTGTCACGCACCTCCGTGTTATCCTTTTGATCTTATTTATCCTTTAAACATTTCAGGGATCATTTGTAAATCCATACTCCAAACGATTGGGAGATAGAAATAGATGGCGATCACTATAACAACAATAGAAATCAGATTAATCCACAATCCGGCTCTAGCCATATCAACCATTTTTAAGTGTCCTGATGCAAAAACAACTGCATTCGGTGGTGTCGCAACTGGTAACATAAAAGCACAAGATGCTGCAATCGCTGCCGGGATCATGAGTGCATAAGGGTGAACACCGATTGCAAAAGCAAGCGAAGCCATAATTGGCAATATCATCGTTGCTGATGCAGTATTCGATGTAATTTCAGTCAGGAACATAACAAGTGCTGTAACGATGGTAACCACTAATAGGAAGTGAACTCCTTCGACAACTGTTAATTGGTTTCCAATCCAAGCTGCAAGTCCCGATTCTCTAAACCCTGCGGCTATCGCAAGTCCACCTCCAAATAAAAGGAGAATTCCCCATGGAACCTTTTTTGCTGTTTCCCAATCTAATAGAAACGTACCTCGCTTACTTAACGAAGGAATTATAAACAAAACAGATGCTGCTATAATAGCAATCATTGTATCATCGATTCCTGGAATAAGACCGTCTAGTAAAAACGAACGAGTAATCCATGCAAAGGCTGCCAATAAAAAGATCGTAAGTACAGCCTTCTCTTCAAAACTAGTTTTTCCTAGCGATTTCTTTTGTTCACGTATTAACTCATCCCCGCCAGGTAATGTTTTCATTTGAACCGGAAATGCAAATTTTATTAAATAAACCCAAGCAAGACCAAGTAGAATAATAGATAGAGGTAATCCAAACATCATCCAATTGGCAAAAGAGATATCAATGCCGTATAACTCATTTACCACACCGGCTAATATCATGTTTGGAGGTGTACCGATTAAGGTTGCTAAACCTCCAATTGAAGCCGCATATGCAATACCTAACATCATTGCACGCCCGAAATTTTTATCCTCATTCGCAATGCCTACATTTTTTTCTTTTAAACTACGGGAGACTTGATAAATAATAGCAGTACCTATTGGAACCATCATCATTGCTGTAGCCGTATTTGAAATCCACATCGATAGAAAGCCTGTCGCGACCATAAACCCAAGTACGATCCTTTGTGTACTTGTACCAATAATAGAAATGATCGTTAATGCAATTCTCTTGTGTAATTCCCAACGCTCCATAGCAAGAGCAATTAAGAAGCCTCCTAAAAATAAGAAAATGATACTATTACCGTAAGAAGAAGTGACTGCGCCACTATCCATAGCCCCCGTGATTGGGAAAAGTACAATCGGCAACAACGAAGTCGCAGGGATCGGGATCGCTTCTGTAATCCACCAAGTCGCAATCCAAACTGTACTAGCCAGAACGGCCCTTGCTTCTGGTGATAAGCCTTCTGGTGAGAAAAACATCATGATAACAGCGAAAAGTGCTGGTCCCAACATCAAACCTATAAGCTGAGACTTTTTATACATTGGATTAGAATTATTATTTTTCTCTTTTTCTCTCGAATCAGTCTTTTCATTTGTATCTTGAGAAGTTTGAGTTGCAAATGAGAAGGTTACTATATTTTTTACTTTCTTATGAGATTGCCAAAGATTATTCCATACATTAGAAATGAATGTATTATTCATATATATTCTCCCCCTCAAGATTATTCTTATTATTCTAAGTATAAAACGCTTTCATTTTTAATTGTAATTTTGTACATAAAGGTCTATTTTTGTTCTTTTTGGTCTTAATTTAAGTTTTATAACCAGGTGAAAGAGATCATCAATTATGCGAACGTTCAAAGTCGACAATTAAAAAGACACGAGGTAGGGGAAGTCTCCCTAACCTTCGTGTCTTTTATCATTGTTTATACATTTAAATGAGTTTCATTATGGTAAGCGTCCATTTTCTTCACCACTTCTTGTGAAGGTTGCTTTCCTAAATAGGAAACGACAAACATTGTTAAAAGAGATAATGGTAAAGCAATTAGTATTTCTGAATTGAATGGCATGCTAAACCCTAAGAAAAGGATCATAAATGATACTCCCCCAACGAGTAACGCCCAAATGGCTCCTTGCTGAGTCGCTCGCTTCCACCAAATACCAAGTACTAGCGGGCCGAATAGGGCTGAAACCATAAATCCAACGGCAGCTGTGTAGAGAACAATTAAGAACGGTGGAGGATTTAATGTTAACAGCATTACTGCTATACCGACTATCCATGTAAATATTACGGATGCCCGTAACACTTGTTTGTGGTTAGCATTCGGTGATAGTACTCCTTTATAAAGGTCATAAGCAAAGGCACTGCTTACAGCTAAAAGTAATGCATCCGTAGAAGACATAACAGCCGCCATAATTCCTGCCGTTATGATCCCCATGATAATTGGACCAAAAAACTCATTGGCAACTAAAAGCAGCCACATATCTGGTGCATAGTTTTGTAACGCAGTTGCATCTAAGGTAGGAATATACGGGACTACTACTAGTGTGGCACCTAGCATTAAAATCCCAAAGATCAACATACTTATATTTAAAGACAACTTGGCAGAACGAACATTTGAAGCAGTAAATATCCGCATGACCAAATGTGGTGTTACACAAACTGCTGTAGCCCATGTAACAAACGCTCCTAAATATGCGGCTACAGGGACAGTTGCACCAACTACACCTAATGCAGGATTAGCTACAGTCGCCTCCATTAGAAAACTAGACCACCCAATCGGAAGGTGAAAAATTCCAGCAATAACAATTGAGGAGATCAAGAATATCATCATAAATCCTTGGAGTATATTAGTCCACGTAACTGCTAACATACCACCTAATGATACATAAAAGATAAACACAAGAGTAATAATCACTAATCCCCATTCATAGGAAAAACCAGTTACATATGAAGCAATTAATCCTCCCGCTCTCATTTGAGACATTAAATACATGGCTGAACCGATAATGATAACAACTGGAATAGCAATCTTGAAAAATTGTCCTCCGTAGCGATCATTTACAAATTCAGATACAGTAAACTTTTGAGAGTTTCTTAATGGTTTAGCGACGAGTACACTCGCAACCGAAAATCCAACAATGGAACCAACTGTCATCCACGCTAAAAAGGGAAAACCTAAGTTCCAAATCGTTCCAGCTCCAGCCATGAAGGAACCACCACTCCCAAGAGCAGCAAGCATGGCTAAAGAATTCACACCTGTTCCAATTTTTCTTCCTGCAACGTAATATTCATCAATACTCGATGTCGATTTTGAAATTTTATGTTGCGTTATTAACCCTAGTACGACCAGAAATAATAAGTAGGCAATCATTATGGATAGCTCAACGGTTTTCAATACATATCCCTCCTTTTATAGCTGTTGGTCTTCTTGATGATCTACACTTACCTTTGCATTTCGTTCCGATAAGATAAATAAAATCGCTACTACAGGAGCAATTATGTGTAAACCGTAAGCGCCCCAAGCTAGTAATGTAACATTAAAGATCATAATGTCATAACTCCAAGGAAGAAAGAATATGGCCGAGTAAACAATTAGCCCAATTAATAATAGACAGTCACGTCGTGGCAAAGAGTACCACTGCTGATTCATTCCAATTCCCCCTAGCATTAGATTAGGTCGTCCTTAAAAAAGCAACGGTGATTATTTTCTTTTTTTAACCTATATCGTTCTAAGCCTGTTTGCTTTCTGTCGCTTTTTCTTCTTTAAGAAGTCTTCTTAGTACTTTACCTGCTCCTGTCGCGGGAAGACTGTCTCTAAATTCCACATAACGAGGATACTTATACGCTGCCATATGATTTTTTGCCCAGTTTACGACTTCTGCTTCACTAATCGTTCCTGCTGCATCTGGCTTTAATACAACAAAAGCTTTAACAGCTTCCCCTCTTGTTTCATCAGGAACTCCAATCACTGCTACTTGAGCTATGGAAGGGTGCTCCATTAATAATGCTTCAACATCTTCCGGAAAGACACTATAACCGGAAGACTTAATCATCTCCTTCACTCTGCCTTTAAAGTATAAATATCCTTCTTCACTTATATATCCGATATCGCCAGTATGGACCCAGCCGTCCTTTAATGTTTCACTTGTTGCATCTGGTCGCTTCCAATACCCTTTAAATACTCCAGGATTTTTTATCGTAATTTCTCCTGTTTCACCCGGTGGTAATTCTTCTTTTGTACTTAAATCGAGTATGCGAATGTCTGTTTCAAACGTAGGTATTCCGCAACTGCCGAATACGACTTTATCTGCCGGCATGAATGTATCGCAAGTATGTGTCTCACTAAGACCATAAGCTGCCTCGAACATTAAACACCCTTTTGTAAGCGCTTTCCACTTATTCGATAGTTCTTCTGTTACAGGTATACCGAAGCTTGTAGCTAAGTTAATTTTTAAAGATGATAGATCTCTTTCTTGTATTCCTGGATAAGTTAGCAATGCAGCGTTAATCGGCGCTATACTATACCAAGTTGTCACTTTATACTTTTCGATCGCTTGGATCGTCGCTTCGGGTTCAAAACGAGTCAATAATACACATGGAGTGTTTGTATAGACTGGAATATTTACGCCCATTACCATCCCGGCAATATGACATAACGGCATAACAGATAACCACGTATCATTTTCAGCTACTTTTTGTGCATGAACCGAAGCAGCGGTCTTAAATAACGCATTCTCATAAGTTAGCATGGCTCCCTTAGGACGGCCTGTTGTACCCGAAGTAAACACCATCAATGCAACATCGTCACTAACGTTCACTTGGTGACTCTCGTAATCCTTCAACTCACTCGTAAACACTTTCTTTAAATCTAACGTTCCTTCGGGTGTAACCTTCGATAGCTTTAATTCATCCGGAATCGGTAAAGATGGTTGCGAAGGTAAAAAGTCAGCATAATTCGTCGTAAATATAAATTCTAATGTAGAAACTTTAGCACGGATTTGCTCCAAGTTAGGATATAACTCTTGTGCAGAAATAACAGCTTTTGCTTCCATTTCATTTAGTAAATACTCAAGCTCTGAAGCTTTGTACATCGGGTTTAATGGACATACAATGGCACCAATTTTTTGAATGGCATAATGAGAAAAGATATACTGTGGACAATTTTGCATAAACAGTCCAATTCGGTCACCTTTTTTTACACCTTTTTCTAATAGATAATTTGCTAGTTTTTGAGAGTTCTCTTCTACTTCTAAGCATGTTATTTGTCTTCCATAATAAACATAAGCGGTTCTATGCGGCGTATCTTTTGCATTTTGTTTTACATACTCATGTAACGGCTTTTTCCCAAGACGATATTGTAATGTTGTTGAAACACCCTCAGGCCAATTTTTTAACCATACCTTTTCCATATTCATATCTCCCTTCTATTAGAAACCTGTAGGCCAATTGGCTAACAGTCGTTTACTTCTCCCGCCATCACGTGAACAGGCAAACTCTAGTGATTGAGCTAAGATTTTTCTAGTATCACGCGGATCAATTACGTCATCAATATAATATTTACTTGCAGCTTTGTAAGGGGAACTATCAAATTCCCACTTAGATAACAGTTCTTGCCGTGCTTCTTTAGGGTTGTCAGTTTGCATAAGTTTTCTGCCATAAACAACATTTATGCCGACCTCAGGCCCTGTAAAGTTAATTTCAGCTGTCGGCCACGCGAAAACAAAATCTCCTCCCATTGTAGGTCCACACATATTTCCGAAGGCCGCACCTATACTCTTTCGAATAATGATGGATACCTTTGGCACGGTTGATCTTGCAAGTGCTTGATTCCAAACCATTATTTTCGTTGGTATTCTTTTCTTTTCCGCGCTGCTGCTTACGCGAAAACCAGGTATATCATGTAAAAAAAT
Organism: Alkalihalobacterium sp. TH-98; assembly: GCF_057473385.1. Lineage (NCBI taxonomy): Bacteria > Bacillati > Bacillota > Bacilli > Caryophanales > Bacillaceae > Alkalihalobacterium > Alkalihalobacterium sp. TH-98. The sequence continues at coordinate 289,928 of NZ_JBYCKM010000009.1, forward strand.
AATAGGAATATGATATGAATCACATAAACAAATAAAATCAGTGGCCTTATCACACTCTTCAGCTCCACTAGAGCCAGCGAATTGCATAGGCTGATTTGCGATAATTCCGACAACCCTTCCATCGAGATGAGCAAATCCTGTAAGAAGCGACTTGCCAAACAGCGGTTTTAATTCAAAAAAATGACCATCATCAACAATTGACTTAATGACTTTTTTCATATCATAAGCTCTTGTTCTTCTAGTTGGAACAATATCCAGCAATTCCTCTAGTTGCCGGTTTGGGTCATCTTTTGTCTCTCGCCGAGGGGGAAGTTCATCTTCATGAGAAGGTAAATAACTAAAAAATTCTTTCATTGCAGCGATCGTCTCATCTTCACCCTCACCTGCATGATCAATTTGTCCCGTTTCTTCAGCATGAACCTTCCAACCGCCTAGTTCCTCTAAATCTACCTTTTCACCAGTCGCCATCTCTAACATTCTAAGACCGGCAACAGCCATGCAAGTTCCTTTCACTTGTGATACGAAATCAGATGAAACGGCCATCCATGTAGGACCTCCAAAACTATCGCCAAAAATCCCTGTGATCATGGGAACTTGACGTCCAACTGTTAAAAGGCTGTCTGGAAACAGTTTGTCACTAATGCCATCTGAGCCCATCCCATCAGGCATACGCAACCCGCCTCCTTCTGCAAGGTTAAAGATTGGAAGGCCTCGCTTAATTGCATATTCATGGGCCATGTGAGATTTTCTTAGATGAACCGCACCTTCTGTACCAGCCATGACAAATTTATCGATTGCTTCAACAACTACCGGACGTCCATTTACTTTGGCCAGACCGCAAATTAAACCGTCAGCAGGTGTCTTTTCCTCAAATCCAGGTACATCTGAGTGTGCTAACAACCCAAGCTCTAAAAATGTTCCAGGGTCGACAAGCTTTTCAATTCTCTCCCTTGCTAGTGTATTTTGTGCATCTTTTCTTTTATTTTTTCCGTAATCGAGAGAGCGCTTTTTTCGCTCCTGTAAATCATAAATATATTGCTCCATACTTACTTCATCCATTAAAACGACTCCTTCAAGTAGTTATGATTGCAGGCTTTTTTCCATTTTCGTTTGTTAATTAACTGTAGTAAAAATGCAAATTGAAACCTAGGGTGTCCCATTATTCTCCAAGGTTCTTCGGGACAATTATGGTAGAAATCAGTTAATATTTTTGCTAGTTCTGGCTTCGATTCAGGTGTAAATGTAATAGAGAGGTAACTAATCCCTTTTAAATGTCCCCGTGTCCCTAATAAAGTTGAAAAAAATCTAGTTAATGGGTCAGCAGAAACATAAATAATCGAGATTTCGAGGTCTTTGGTTTTATAAATGATTTGATCGTGGTTAGAGTCGTAGATATAAATTGGTGGATTGGTTGCTTTATTAAATGGTATTTTTCTAGTTTTCATTACTTTTTCGAGCAGATTGGAAGCCTCATGTTGAGGAATTCCTACATAAGCTTCCCACTTATTCCGATAGAATGATAGCACAGCAGCACCTCCTATTTCGTTTCTAGTAGGTCTCCTTCATATGCTTGGATTTTTTCAACGATATCATCTGGAATCGGTTGTGACCGTCCTGTTACTGAATTATAAGAAACTTGTACAGATTCAGCTGTTACTAAAATCTCATTACTGTCTCCTCGAGTAATTACATATGAACATATCATACTCGATCGACCGAGTTTTTTTATTCGACAATGAACATGAATGACATCATCTAACTTAGCCGGCTGATGATACTCGAGTGTAATTTTCACCAGTACTAAATCAAATGTATTCGTTTCAGCTAATTCTATCCAATTGCTCCCAATGATCTTCCTGAAATATTCAGTCGATGCCACATCAATGTATGTAGAATAATGCGCATTAAATACAATTTTTTGACCATCAATTTCAGAATACCTTACTCTAATTGGGTAATAAAAACGAAAATCTTCTATCATAACTAACACCCTCCCTCCTTATAAAATATACTAACCGGTTAGTATCACATAATACTATACTAATCTAAATTTTCTTAATTTTCAACCTATATTATTAAATACCACTAACTTATTTCTCATTAAGATCTTGATTTTACTTATTGAACAAGAAAAGAGGCTAACTTTTAAAAGTTAACCCCTTGTAATCTTTTGCTAGCTAATTTTTTGAGTCATTACTGGATCATCAGGTGTACGCATTCTTTGAATGAATACTGCTACTACGATAATAGATAATGCAATTAAATCCATCATCCAGTTTGCATTGATTAAACATAGAGAAGCACCAATTAATAATACGCGTACGATAATGTTCGCGCTTTTCTTCGCAAACCATCCTTGAACAGCAGCTGAAAGAAGATAGATGCCTACAGCAGCTGTTATACAAGCAACAGCAATGCTTCCTGCTGAACCTTCCATTAAAAGCTGCGGACTATAAATGAACATAAACGGTACGATAAACGCTGCAATTCCTAGCTTAAAGGCTGTTACACCGGTCTTAAACGGATCTGTACCCGCAACACCTGCTGCAGCATAAGCCGCTAGAGCAACTGGCGGTGTAATTGCTGACATAACAGCATAATAGAAGACAAACATGTGAGCAAAGATTGGCTCAATCCCAATCTGAATTAAACCTGGTGCAACAACAGAAGCTGCTACTGCATAGGCAGCTGTAGTCGGCATACCCATTCCTAAAAGAATTGAAATCCCCATTGCAAATAATAGTGCTAAGAACATGTTATTATCGGCTATTCCTAGAAGCATGGAACTAAAACGTAAGCCAACTCCTGTTAGGGCGATTACCCCAACAATGATACCTGCACACGCACAAACCGCTAATAATTGAATCGTATTTTTCATTCCTAGTTCAAGTGCATGAATGATTTTCTTTAATCCCATGCGAGTAGATGGGTGGATCCAACTTACGACTAAACACGCAATAATGGCCACAGTACCAGATCGGATAACAGAATATCCACTTAGGAGAGCTCCAATAAGAAGTACAATTGGAATAAATAAATAAGCTTGCTTAAGGATTCCTCCTAATGGTGGTAATTCTTTACGGGATAAACCTTTCATCCCATTTTTTAACGCTTGGAAATCTACCATAAAATACACAGATAAAAAGTATAAAAGAGCCGGAATAGTGGCTGCTATAATGATTTCTGAATATGGGATCCCGGTTACCTCTGCCATAATAAATGCCCCAGCACCCATAATCGGAATCATAATCTGTCCACCAGCTGATGCAGTTGCTTCTGTGGCAGCCGCAAATCTTCCACTATAACCTACACGTCTCATTAAAGGAATAGTTAATGAACCTGTTGCTACAGCATTTCCAGCAGATGTTCCGTTCATCATCCCCATTAATCCACTTGAAATAACTGAAACTTTTGCGGGTCCTCCTCTCATACCTCCTGCAAGAGAAAACGAAAAATCGATAAAGTATTTTCCTACACCAGACATTTGTAAAAATGCACCAAAAACGATAAACAATAAGATATATTTTGATGAAACATCTAGTGTTACTCCAAATACTCCGTCTGTACCGAAAATATAAGTAACAAAACGTCCAAAGCTATATCCGTTATGATTTAAAATACCTGGAAGCCACGGGCCTGCAAATGCATAAAGAATAAAGACACCGGCTAATATTGGCAAAGTCCAGCCACTAGTACGCCTTGTTAATTCAAGTACGATAATTAACCCTAAAACAGCTACGATTGTATCTTGTGTCTGTGGCATTACGCCAAACCTGAACAATAAGGCGGAAACATTAGTATAAATATAAAACGTTACATATAATGTTGCTGCAATTAATAGCCAATCAACGACATTAACTTTTTTACTCGTTTTCCAACTTTTAAATAATATGAAACCTAAAACTGCCCCTAAAGCTAAGTGAATGCTTCTAAAGACCCATGGTTCGATCGGGTGGAAGTTTAATACGTATAGATGGAAAAGAGCACCAACAACAGCTATAGTTATAAACGTGTATTTAATCCATCCTGTTAATTCACGATGGTGTAAGGCCCCCTCAACTGCTTCCTCGAGCTCTTTCGCTTTCTCATCATTAACAATTGTCTGTTCGGTTTCTTTTAAGTCCTTACTCATACTGTTTACCTCCCTTTATGAATTTCTACCTTGAAGTCAATCCTTGAGGTAATGAATAAAATAATAGATGTAATTCCAAGGATCTGCTTGTATAAACGGTATTCAAAAAGAAACCTATAAAACGGTGCCTTTTTGAATACTTTTTATATAGAGGCTGACGTAAGCAGCCAGCCTCCCATAAATACGATTTACTCTTTTTATTTTCTATTTTTTATTTTTTATATTCTGGCGGGTATACACCTTCTGGAAGGTCAATACCAATTTCTTCATAGTAACGAATTGCTCCTGGGTGCAAAGGAAGCGAGTCATTAAAAAGGATTGCCTCAGCTACAGCTTCTTCAGCGGAAGAATGTGTTGTTTTTAATAATTCTTGATTTTCATGATAAGCTTTTACAAACTCATAAACGAAATCAGGGTCCATTTCTTTGTGTACGATACCAAAGTTAAATTGAGCAATTGTTTCAAGGTCGTGATCTAATTGATTATATGTTCCTGCTGGAATTGTGAAAGGATAGAAGAACGGATATTTTTCAATAACTAGATCTCTTTGCTCTCCTTCAATTCCGAAGAAGTTTAATTCACGTTGAGCTTCGACCTCAGATACAGCTGAAATCGGGATACCAGCTGCAAAACCGATTACGTCTAATTGTCCATCCATTTGTTGACTTGTCATATCACTCGCACCCGCTTGGATTGAAGTAACATTTAGTCCTAATGCTTCGTGAATTAATGGAAGATACGTACCTGAAGTACCACCTGAAGGCCCCACTCCGACACGCTTACCATCCATATCTTCTAATGTTTCAACTCCACTGTTCTTTAAAGCCCACCAATGGAATGGTGTTGTATACATAGGGAATGCAACACGAACATCTGTTAACTTGTCGCCGCCTGTCCAATCGCCTGTACCATAGTACCCTTCATAACCCGGACCAAGAGTAATCATTCCAATATCTTGTTGCTTTCCATTTACAAGCTGCATATTGTGAACTGGCCCACCAGTTACTTCAACGTTAGCTGTAATACTAAATTCTCTCTCTAGTAATTGCGCAAGACCTCCACCATAAATGAAGTATGTCCCTCCTTGTGAAGCTGTACCAATTACAACTGTTGAAGGACGTTCAGCATAATTTACTTCGGTTTCTTCTGGCGTTTCACCTTGCCCTCCATCATTTGCTGGTGCACTACTGGAATCACTTCCACAAGCTACTGCAAAGACTAAGCTTAAACTCGCAACAGCAGTTAACATGGAACGTTTGAAAAACTTTCTCATATCTGCTCCCCCTTATTTATAAGTGTTTTATTTTTCTTACAATTCAAAGTATAAAACGCTTTCAATAGTATGTCATAAATTGAACTTAAAGGTCATTTTGGTCTTTTTGGTCTTTACATTTATTTGAATGAAATGTAACAATCCTAAGTATTTATTAAATGTGTTATACTATTTTTCTTTTATCTGTATAAATAAAAAAACTAGCACGAATATGCTAGCTTTTAATCACCTGATTGTAACCTATTCAGCTCTTCCATTAATTCAGGTCCAATCATAGTTTGGAATTTTTCATATAGAGGTTTAAACTCTTGTTTCCATAATTCTTTTTCTTCGTCTGTCTGGTAATGGATTTCTATAACTCCACTATTTTTAATCCTGTAAAGCATTTCCTCATTTATAATTTGAGAATGCTCTCGTAACCATACCGTTACTTCATCCATTGCTTCCATAATGCTTTTTTGGTAATCTACAGGCATCGTAGACCAAAATTCACTGTTCATAAAAACCGCATAACCTAAATAGTTATGATTACTTAAGGTCATGTATTTTTGCTGTTTATAAAATCCCTTAGAAAAAATATTTGATAACGTATTTTCTGTTCCGTCTATCATACCTTCACTAAGCGCATCATAAACCTCATTAAATGAAAACAGACGAGGTTGTGCACCTATTACTCTATACGTTTCCATCAATGCAATACTCGGCATGACCCTGACTGTAAGCCCTTTGAAATCTTCAGGTACGATAATCGGCCTTTCATTATTCGTAAATTGTTTGAAGCTATTATCCCAGTATGCAATTCCATGAAATCCGTAATCTTTAATACTTTCGAAAAGCAATTCTCCTATTTTACCTTCAAATGCAGCCTCAACCATTTTTTCATCCTTAAAAGCATACGGTAGATCCATAATCAGCCACTTCGGATCCAACACTGTAATTTCAGACAAAGCTGGTGCAATAATATGAATATCATTTCTCATTAATCCATCAAACTCATCTTGAGCTTCATACAAACTAGCATTAGGAAAAACTTGTACTTCTACCCAGCCATCTGTTTTCTCCCTTACTAACTGTGCAAACATGGAGGCAGCAAGTCCTTTTGGTGTATTTTCCGCAACAACATGACTAAAGCGTAATACGTACTTTTCGTTTAATCCTTCTAATTCTTTGTCGACTGCCTTAGGTTCATCTTTTTCTCCAAAACCAAACCCAATATAAAAGGCAGTTAAAACCCCAATAATTAAGAAGGAACAGATTGTAATTAACCCTCTCATCTTTTCCTCCTATTGCTTTAATCGATATAATTGAATAGGACGTCCTATTGTTCCGTATGTTAACTCCATTTCAACTTGTCCAATGTTCTCTAGATAATTCAAATAACGACGAACAGTTACTCTAGCTAAACCAACTTCACTTCCTATTTCTTCTGCTGATTTAGCTGTATCCATTTTATTAAGGTATTCATTAATTTGATTTAAAGTGTGTACATGTAAACCTTTAGGCAGAGTTGTATCCTGCTTCGCTTCTTGTTGAAAAGTAATATGATCTAACTTCTCTTGAGAAACTTTATCCACGTAATTTAATTGTCTGTATACAGTCTTATATTGGAGTAATGCCTTTTCTAGCCGTTCAAAAGTAAACGGTTTTACAATATAATCTACTACCCCGTGTCGAAGCAATGTTTTAACGGTCTCTGTATCATTTGCTGCGGTAACTGCAATGATATCGACATCAATTAACTCTTGACGAAGTTGTTTGATCAGTTCAACTCCGTCAATACCAGGCATGTATACATCTAAAAGAACTAATTCTGGTTTATACTTTTGAATTTGCTGCTTTCCCAGTTCACCAGTCGCAGCTACACCAACGACTGAGAATCCATCAATCTTTTCTATAAACATCCGGTTTACTTCCTGAACCATTGGATCATCTTCAACTAATAATACGAGTATATCCTTTTTTTTATAAGGCATGGCCAACACCATCCTCCCTCTTTAAAGGCAGCGTTATCGATATTGTTGTCCCCTCATTTTCTTCACTATCGATATCAATGGTTCCATTCACTCTTTCAACTATGGATTGAATGAGAAACAAACCAATCCCTCTACCTTCTTTCTTTTTAGTCGAGAAGCCTCTCGTAAAAATTCTTTCTTTATACTCTTTTGGAATTCCAATCCCATTGTCAGATACTTGAATAAAAAGTTCTTCTTCTAACTCCTTGACTAATATATATACTGTTTTATCGGAAGTGTCTGTTTCTAATAAAGCATCATAACTATTATCTATTAAATTTCCTATAATCACGACCAAGTCATGGTTAGTTATACCTTCTGGATAGTTTACAAACGAACTTGATTTATTAATTTTCAATGATATACCTAACTCTTTACCCCTGCTTACTTTACCTAATAATAGTCCCGCAATACTATCGTCGTGAATTTGTTGCATCAATATTCTAGATAGGGCAGAATGTTCTTCATTTAATTCGAAAATATACTCAAGTGCTTTATTTCCCTGATTTAGTTGAATCAGCCCAGCAATCGTGTGTAACTTGTTTGAGTATTCGTGATTTTGAACTCTAAGTGCATCGACAAAAGCTTGTACACCCGTTAATTCTTTTGCTAAACGGTTTACTTCTGTTTTATCTTGAAAAATAGCAACGGCACCAATCGTCCTGTCTTGATCGGTTATAGGAATACGATTGCTTAGTATCGCTCTGTTTTGTACGTAGAACTCTCGTTGATATACAGGCTGTCCTAATTCTAAAATTTCCGGCAACCGAGTATCAGGAATCACCTCAGATATCTGTTTCCCTACCACATTTCCATGTACATTTAACATCTGTTTAGCTGCTTCATTGATTACAGTAATTCTTTGATGTTCATCAATTGCAATAACCCCGTCATGTATTGCATTAAAAGTAGCTGTACGCTCTTCTAACACACGAGCTAATTCACTTGGTTCCATTTCAAAGGTTTGTTTCTTTATATGGTTAGCAAGCAACCAAGCACCCCAAAATCCAAAAAGTGTAGTAATTATAATAATGATTAAAGCTGTCCGTCCAAATTCATAAATAATATCACTTAGATAAGGAAGAACGCTACCGACTACAACTACTCCAATCTGTTCACGATCACGATTTATTATGGGTACAAACGCGCGGACGGTCTCTGTTCCATCTTCTGCTTTTGCTTTCGAAATATAAATATGTTCTGCAAATGCTGCACCCTCATCACCACCAACAAAAGGCGTTCCTAATCGTTCTTGAATGGGATGGGTAAGTCGTATCCTATCCATATTCAATATCACAATATAATCTTGTTCATTCAAAACCCGCATACGTTCTATAAGTGGTTGTAAAATCTCAGAAGCATTTGCTAATTCAATACTATCTTGCACCGTTTGGTTTTGCGCAACTAGTTGTGCGGTTATCATTGCTCGCTGTGATCGTTCTTCTTCTTTAATCTCACTAACATAGCCTAATAATATAATGCCTATTATAATAAGAGAAAAAGCAACGATCCCAAAAGATAAGCCAGTGATTTTCCATCGTATAGGTAGTTGTAATAAAGCTTTCAATTTTTTCTCCATTCGACTATTTTCAGCATATTTCTTCTTTAACTATACCATATTTTTAATAAACAATTTCTTGTTATTTTGAAAAGAACGCACGGGGAATAAGAATTAAGAAAAACGGTACCAGGTACCTTTAGTGGACTAAAGGTACCTGGTCCCCTGCCAAAATTGGATGCAAAAAAACCTGAAGAATAAGTTTCTTCAGGTTAATATGTATAAGTATATGGCGCGCCCACCAGGATTCGAACCCAGAACGCGAGAGCCGAAATCTCGTGTGATATCCATTTCACCATAGGCGCGTTTTTTAGCGACATAAATAGTATATAATAATATAATTTCAAAGTCAACATCTCATTTAAAATGAAGACTACAACAAGGTGTGGTATCTCAATAAAAAGGTGATGGGTTTAACCCATAATCCTATATTGAGATACCTTAACTTAATAGAAGCATTCTAAGTATTAGTTATTAATTAGCTTCAACTGGACCGTCTTCAAACATCTTTTCAAAACGTGCATTAATTTGGTCATCATTATAGCCAAATTTATGTAACCTAACGACAAAGTTCTTTGCCCATAGCTCATTACGTTTAGCCATTTTCTTATACTTCTTTACTAATGCCCCTTTTGTTTCTTTAGACCTTGCATCCGCATTTGACATTAGGTTTTCAACAATGAACAATGCTTTCCATACATCATCTTCAGTGAATTGTTCATTTCTTTCATTAAGGACATCTAATACTTTTTTATAGAATTGATCGAATTCTTCGAATGGAATTTCTTCGTCCATATTTAAATACCCTTGTATTTGGTTATATAGTTCTTCCATGTTGACACCCTTCCTAAACATATTCGGGTATATTATATCACATTTCCCTATAAGAAAAACACGGTTTATTAATATGTATTCACAAGACAACTGTAGCGCCCATTTAGGACGTACCGTACGGACTGGAGCCCGCCGTATGAGATAAAGGTTACACGGTGAGCTATAGTGAGCAAATGTTGACTTCTCGCTAGGCGCTCGAGCTAGACATCTTCGAATTTTACTATAAAAAAAAGGCTGACTTTATGCTGTCAGCCCTCTTTTCTAATCACAATATTGATCAAATGCAGCTTCTAATTTTTGAACAACTTCAATTGGTTCATGTCCTTCAATTTCATGACGTTCAACCATCATTTTAATTTCCCCATCCTTTAGCAGAGCAAAAGAAGGAGAAGATGGTGGATACCCTGTGAAAAACTCTCGTGCACGAGCTGTCGCATCCTTATCTTGACCTGCAAACACCGTTAGAAATTGATCTGGTTTTTTATCATAGTTGGCCATATAAGCTGCTGAAGGACGAGCAATGCCACCAGCACAACCACAAACAGAATTAATCATGACTAATGCTGTTCCTTTTTGAGATAATGCCTCATCTACTTCCTCTGGTGTTGTTAATTGCTTGTACCCCGCATTTACCATATCTTGCCTAGCTATTTGAACAACATCGTTCAAAAAATTAAATTGCATGTTTATCACTCCTTGATGTTGTTAAGTCTGTAATTATTGTACCCGTTTTCTTATGAACAACCAACTAAAACGTTTTATAAAATTATTTTTATGTTTTAAATCAATGTTTTATTTTCATAAAAGTCAAAAGAAAGGAACGAAGAGTTACTCACTCTTCGCTCCAATCCTCTTATTGTAATGCCGTTCTTAATGATTCAATATTTTTTCTCATTAAGCTAAAGTAATCTTCGTTATTGTCGATGTCTTCTTGAACCAAAACTTCTAAGTTATGAATATATACTGGTTCTGCACCTACTTCTTCTTTAACCACTTCAGCAACTTGAGATGTGAAATTTTGTTCAAATGCAACATGTTGAATGTTATGCTTTTCAGCAAACTCGATAATCTGCTCTAATTGCTTACGAGTTGGCTCATTGGTTGGAGAAAGTCCAGTAATTCCAATTTGATGAATACCGTAACGGTTTTCCCAATAACCAAACCCTGCATGTGACACGATAAATGTATCTTTTTCTACCTCTTCAACCATTGCAGAAAACTCTGCATCGATTGCTTCTAATTCAGTTTTTACTTCGTTAAAGTTTGCTTCAAACACTTCTTGTTGTTCTGGTAATAATTGAACTAATCCGTTCTTAATATTCTCAGCCATTTGAATTGCAAGAATTGGATCTAACCAAACGTGCGGATCTTCATCTCCATGAGGATGATGGTGATCATCATGCCCATGCTCATCGTGCTCATGATCATGTCCGTGTTCTTCATGCTCGTGATCATGGTCGTGGTCATGTCCATGCTCATCATGCTCATGTCCGTGGTCATGATCGTCGCCATGTCCATGATCGTCATGCTCATGTCCATGATCGTCATGCTCATGTCCATGATCGTCATGCTCATGTCCGTGATCATGGTCATGGTCGTGTCCATGATCGTCATGTTCATGTCCGTGATCATGAGAGTGGTCGTGATCGTAATCTATTAATTCAATTCCTTCGATTGCTTTTACGACTAATACATTTTCATTTGTAACCGTATCGATAATTGCATCTGCGAAACCTTCCATTCCCGCTCCGTTATAAATGAACATGTCACTTTCAGCAACACTTATCATCTCACGAGCAGTCGGTTCATATGTATGGGCATCTGCACCTACAGGAATAATGTTTGTAACGTTAACATACTCTCCACCAATTTTATTTGTAAAGTCCTCAAGAGGGAAAAGCGTTGTAAATACTTCTAGAGCATCTACCTCTTCTTCTACTACTTCCTCTTGTACGTTTTCTTCAGGCTCCTCTTGTCCTCCACAGGCTGCTAAAAAAGACGATGTTACTAACATACCTGCAAACAAGCTTGCTTTTAATTTTCGCATTATTATCCCCTTCCGTAATCATTACGTTTTCGATTATAAATTATAACGTAATAGTTCCGATTTGTAAATCATTAATCATTCTTTACTCATGTTTTTGTTTCCATAAAAAAACTGACTTTGAAAGCATCTTCACCTTTTTAGATATATGATGCAATCCCATTTTAATTACATCTAATATACTAAAAAGATTGATGCGTTAACAACAGTCAGTTTATTCGTTATTAATTAATCATCGCCAGTCTTTCTTTATACATTTTATTCAAATCTTTTTGTTGTTGAAAAACTTTTGGCAGTACTTTCTTCAATGCTTTTTCATTTCTTTGTTCCACAGCTTGGACAAACAAAGTCTGAAGCTCTTCATGCTTTTTGTACCAATCTTGATCAATTACATCACCGTGCATAAGCTCGCCGTTTTTCATTGCTTCTGAGATTTTCTTTTTAAGCACTGCTTGCTCTTTACTTATTTCTCTCCATGCATTTACATATTCTGGTGTATATTTTTCAGCTAACAACTCGTAATACATATTTAGATGAGCTGTAAAACCGTTATTAATTAATAAACAAGTTTGTGTTTGCGAACAGCATTCATCATCTTTTTGTTGATTACCAACACTGAAACCATACGTCACCTGCTGATTGCTGAAAAAAGTTATAAACGAAAATATACAAGCTAGACTGAGCGCTATTACTCTTTTCCTTGTCACTTTTAGCACTACTCCTTTTTCTTTAGTATCACGAGTAGAGTGCCCTTTTCTAACGGTTTTATGCAAGGTTATTAATAGCTTTATTATCTAGCTAAATTCTTTTTTTCTGGCCACTTTTTTTCACACGTATCAACCTGAGGAGAAATCCAAATCAAATAAAAATAAAAAGAGTTCCTAAGAACCCTTTCTATTCATTAAAAACATTATGCTATTGCAGACCCATTTTTAATAAATGGATGTATTATCTTTACCAATTCTCTCTAATTTCTCTTTCACACTTGCAAGGAAGCGTCCGCAAACTAGTCCGTCTAACACTCGGTGATCTAAAGATAAGCATAGGTTGACCATGCTTCGAACCGCAATCATATCATTTTCCATAACGACTGGTCGTTTGACGATTGACTCGACAGACAAGATTGCTGCTTGCGGGTAATTGATGATTGGAGTTGATAAAACAGAACCAAAAGAACCTGTATTATTCACTGTAAATGTACCACCTTGCATATCTGCTCCTGAAAGTTTTCCAGTACGAACTTTTCCAGCTAGGTCATTTACTTCTCGTGCAATTCCTTTAATATTCTTTTCATCTGCATGTCTGATAACAGGAACATATAAAGCATCATCCGTTGCTACAGCGATTGAAATATTAATGTCTTTCTTTTGAATAATTTTATCTCCTGCCCACATGGAATTAAGCTGAGGGTATTCTTTTAACGATTCCACAACCGCCTTAATGAAGAACGGTAAAAACGTAATATTAAACCCTTCTTTTTGCTTGAACTCATCTTTCACAGAATTACGGAAGTTTACTAAGTTTGTTACATCCACTTCAACCATCGTCCAAGCATGAGGTGCTTCATGCTTACTGCGTACCATGTTGGCTGCAATTGCTTTACGGACACCGGATACTGGAATTTCAATATCACCTGCTGCTACAGGAATTTCAATAGATGATGTTTCCTTTGCAGGCTGAGTTGCAGCTCTTGTTGGTGTTGATGAAGTCGGCGCTGGTGTTGGTTCCTGTTGTGGTGTTACTGTTTCTGCTGCTTTAGGTTGCGGGATGGCACCAGTCTCGATGACAGCAAGAATATCTTTTCTTGTAATTCGTCCGCCTTTACCAGAGCCATTGACTTGCTCAAGATCAATATTATTCTCTTGGGCTAGGCGCAATACAGCAGGTGAGTAACGTTTCTTCTGCGATTGATCCGTTTCTTCTGCTGCTTCAGCTGACGTGGATGCAGTTTCTGCAGGTTTATTTACTTTCTCTTCAGCAGCTGGCACTGCACCTTCCACTTCAATCGTACAAATAATTGCACCTACAGCTACCGTCTCATCCTCATCTGCTACTAGGTCTTGAATGACACCTGTATAAGATGACGGTACTTCTGCATTTACTTTATCTGTCATTACTTCAGCAATAGGATCGTATTTGTTTACTTTATCACCTGGCTTTACAAGCCATTTACTAATCGTTCCTTCAGTTACACTTTCCCCTAATTGGGGCATTGTAATTTCTGTAGCCATGATTGAACCTCCTTCTATTAAAACTCTGCTAAGTCTCTCATTGCTTTTTCGACTTTATCTGGATTTATCATAAAATACTTTTCCATTGTTGGCGCATAAGGCATAGGAGGTACATCAGGACCTGCTAAACGTTGAATTGGTGCATCTAAATCAAATAAGCATTCTTCTGCTATAATTGCAGAAACCTCACTCATGATGCTGCCTTCCTTATTGTCTTCCGTTACTAGTAGAACTTTTCCTGTTTTCTTTGCTGCCTCAACAATTGCTTCTTTATCAAGCGGATACACTGTTCTTAGATCAAGAATGTGTGCAGAAATACCATCTTTCGCTAACTTTTCTGCTGCCTGAAGTGCAAAATGAACAGATAAACCATACGTAATAACCGTAATGTCATCACCTTCACGTTTTACATCAGCTTTTCCGATTGGCAGCGTGTAATCTTCTTCAGGAACTTCACCTTTAATTAAACGATACGCACGCTTATGCTCAAAGAATAAAACTGGATCATTATCACGAATAGCAGCCTTTAATAAACCTTTTACATCGTAAGGAGTAGAAGGCATTACAATTTTTAACCCTGGAACAGAAGCAAACATCGCTTCTACTGATTGTGAGTGATATAGCGCTCCATGAACTCCACCACCGTAAGGAGCACGAATAACCATCGGGCAATCCCAATCATTATTTGAACGGTAACGAATTTTTGCAGCTTCACTCACAATTTGGTTTACTGCTGGCATAATAAAGTCCGCAAACTGAATTTCTGCAACAGGTCGCATCCCGTACATTGCAGCACCGACTCCAACACCAACAATTGCTGACTCAGCAAGAGGAGTATCGATGACTCGTTGCTCTCCAAATTGATCATATAAGCCTTTAGTAGCACGGAATACACCGCCGCGTGCCCCAACGTCTTCTCCTAGTACAAAAACTTTTGAATCGCGTTCCATTTCTTCTTTTAACGCTAACGTAACTGCATCAATATATGAAATAACTGCCATAATTCTCTCCCCCCTATTCTCCGTAAACGAATTTCATTGCTTCTTCTGGCTGTGCGTATGGTGCTTCTTCTGCATATTCTGTCGCCTCATTGACGATTGCCATAAGACGGTCGTTTAATTCTTTTTCCTTTTCCTCAGTAAGAAGTCCTACTCCTCTTAAGTACTCAGCAAATGTAAAGATCGCATCTTTTTTCTTCGCTTCTTCAACTTCCTCTTGTGAACGATAAGTACGATCATCGTCATCACTTGAGTGAGGTGTTAAACGATATGAAACCGTTTCAATAAGAGATGGCCCTTCTCCTCTTCTTCCACGGTCTGCCGCTTCTTTTACTGCTTCATATACGGCAAGCGGATCATTTCCATCTATCGTTACTCCTGGCATCCCGTAACCAATCGCACGGTCTGATACTTTTTCACACGCCAATTGTTTTTCGATAGGAACAGAAATCGCGTACTTATTATTCTCGCACATAAAAATAACCGGAAGCTTATGAACACCTGCAAAGTTAGCTCCTTCATGGAAATCTCCTTGGTTAGAAGAACCTTCACCAAAAGTCGTAAACGTTACAAAGTCTTTACCTTCCATTTGACCAGCAAGGGCAATACCTACAGCATGAGGAACCTGAGTTGTTACAGGAGATGAACCAGTAACGATTCTGTTCTTCTTTTGACCAAAGTGCCCAGGCATTTGACGTCCACCTGAGTTCGGGTCTTCTGCTTTAGCAAAACCTGACAACATAAGATCTTTCGCTGTCATACCAAATGTTAATACAACACCCATGTCACGATAATATGGTAAGATATAATCTTTATCTCGGTCTAAAGCAAATGCTGCGCCTACTTGTGCTGCTTCTTGCCCTTGGCAAGAAATAACAAACGGTATCTTACCAGAACGATTTAATAGCCACATACGCTCATCAATTCTTCTCGCAAGTAACATCGTTTCATACATTTCTAACACTTTATCATCAGATAATCCTAATGCTTGATGACGGTTTTCTGTCATGGATATATCCCTCCTAATTATGAATGAATCGCTTTTCCTTCAACTGCCAGCGCAGCTTCTCCGATAATCTCTGATAATGTCGGATGTGGATGGATCGTATGAGAAACTTCCCAATTGGATGCGTCTAGTACTTTTGCAATCGCTGCTTCTGAAATCATATCTGTAACATGAGGTCCAATCATATGAACGCCTAGTAAATCATCTGTTTTTTCATCAACAACAAATTTAACAAATCCATCGCTTTCTCCGAATACTAAAGCTTTACCAATCGCCTTAAATAAAAACTTTCCTGTTTTAACATTGTGCCCCTTTTCTTTTGCTTCTGCTTCAGTTAATCCAACAGAAGCGACTTCAGGGTGACTATAAATACACTTCGAAACAGTGTCATAGTTAATCGGATCAGGGTTTTGTCCAGCAATATGTTCAACTGCTACAATACCTTCATGTGATGCAACATGCGCTAATTGTAATCCACCGATAACATCCCCAATTGCATAGATGTGAGACTCTTTTGTTTGATAAAACTCATTCGTTAAGACCATCCCTTTTTCTACTTGGATGTCTGTATTTTCAAGTCCAATTCCTTCTACGTTTGCTGCTCGCCCAACCGAAACAAGAAGCTTATCTGCAGCAAATGTTTTTTCTTCACCTTTATGTTCAGCTTTAATCGTAACCCCAGCAGATTTTTCAAGAGTTTCTGGAAGCACCTTCGCACCAGTTACAATCTTAATGCCCTTTTTCTTCATCAGACGTTGTGCTTCTTTTGAAATTTCGTGATCTTCTGTAGGTAAAATACGGTCACTGTATTCGATAACCGTTACTGCTACTCCAAAGTCTGCTAACATTGAAGCCCATTCAATTCCGATAACTCCCCCACCAACGATGATGATTGAAGAAGGAAGTTCTTCAAGTTGCAGTGCCTCATCCGATGTCAGGACATGTGTTCCATCTGCTTGCATACCAGGCAACATTCGTGGTCTTGAACCCGTTGCAACGATAACGTTTTTCGGAATTAACATTTCATTTTCTTCACCATTATTCATTTCTACAGAAATCGTCCCTGGAGTTGGTGAAAAGATCGATGGTCCTAAAATACGCCCCGTTCCTTCATAAATATCTATTTTTCCTTTTTTCATTAGATGTTGAACGCCATTATGGAGCTGATCTATGATAGCTTGTTTCCGTTCCTGAACTTTAAAGAAGTTTAGTGAAACGTCACTCGTTTCTACCCCAAAATCACTTGCACGCTTCGTTGTTGCAAACACTTCTGCACTTCTTAATAGAGCTTTTGAAGGAATACACCCTTTATGTAGACATGTTCCACCAAGCTTTTCTTTTTCCACTACTGCTGTTTTCAGTCCTAATTGAGCCGCACGAATGGCAGCAACATAACCGCCTGTACCTGCACCAAGGATGACCAAATCGTATTCTTGAGCCATTTACTTACCTCCTGATATTTCTAATTCACTAAGCATCATTCCACTAGGATAATGCTTAGCTGTTTCATCTCCATTAATGATACGTATCGCACCAGTTGCAAGCGCTAACATCTCATCTTCACCTGGGTATACGAGGATATCACTAATCCACTCTAACTTTGCTGTCAGAGATGATATCAAGCGTTCACTGTATGCCAAACCGCCGGTTAGAACAATTCCATCTACTTGACCTGATAGAACAGTACTAGCTGCGCCCACTTCTTTTGCAATTTGATATGCCATAGATTCATAGTAAAGTAACGCTTCTTCATTACCATTTTCTATCGATTGCTCAATGACATGGCCGTCCTGAGTTCCTAAATAGCTAACTAAACCACCCGAACCTGCCATTAATTTTAATGCCTTTTCTTTTGTCATACCTTCTGAAAAACAAAGATCAATGACTGCTCCTGTAGGCAGTGTCCCTGCCCTTTCAGGTGAGAAGGGGCCTTCGCCATAAAGCCCGTCATTAACATCAATGACACGCCCCTCCTTATGAACACCTACGGTAATACCTCCACCCATGTGGACGATTATAAGTTTTAAGTCTTCATACTTTTTCCCAAGCGCTTTGGCTGCGATTCGCGCTGTTGCTTTTTGGTTTAAAGCATGAAAAATACTTTTTCGTTCTACACCTTTTAGACCTGACACTCTAGCTATGTCTTCCATTTCATCCACAACAACCGGGTCCACGATGAACGATGGGATGTTTAACTGGTTCGCTATTTCGTAGGCGATAATTCCGCCATAGTTCGATGCATGCCAACCAGCATATCCGTTTTTCAAATCTTCGAGTAAGAGTTCATTTATAGCATAGGTACCACTTGGGATCGGTCTAACTAATCCCCCTCGACCAACGACTGCATCTAGTTTTGAAAGGTTAATACCTTCTTCATCTAATGTTTTCAAGACTATATTCTTACGAAAATCGTATTGCTCTTCAACTGTTGATAACGATTGAATTTGAGTTAAGCTATGTTCAATTTTCGTCAAAAAAAGCGGTGTATAACCTTCATATATTGCAATTTTCGTTGAAGTCGATCCAGGATTAATAACTAAGACTCTTTGTCGACTCTCCATCCTCATTCACCAACTTATCTACGACTTAAAATGTGCTGTCCGTTTTGTAAAAATTGCTTTCTTGAATTTCTCATTCTTCTAATACGCTCTTCTGCCATGCGGTCCGCTGCTAGATATGTTGGAATTTCATCACGCTTTGAAATTTCAATTACTTTTTCAATGTTTTCATAAATACCTTCAACTTTTTTCATAGCGCGCTCTCTGTTATATCCATATAACTCATCAGCTACGTTAATAACACCACCAGCATTGATGACATAGTCAGGTGCATAAACGATTCCCATCTCATGAATGAGATCACCATGTCTTGTTTCTTTTAATTGATTGTTTGCAGCACCAGCAATTACTTTAGCTTTTAATTTTGGAATAGTTTGATCATTAATAATTGCCCCAAGCGCACACGGTGCAAAGATATCACAATCTACCTCATAGATATCGTTAATGTCAACAGCTTTTGCACCAAACTCATCTACAACACGTTGAACTGCTTCTTTATTAATATCAGTAACAATTAATTTTGCTCCTTCTTCATGAAGGTGACGGCAAAGATTGTATGCAACGTTTCCAACACCTTGAACCGCTACCGTTTTACCTTCTAAAGAGTCTGATCCAAAACCAGCTTTTGCTGCAGCCTTCATCCCAACATATACACCATATGCTGTTACAGGTGATGGGTTTCCTGAAGAACCAAACGCAGGTGAAATACCAGTTACATAATCAGTTTCCTCATGAATAAGATCCATATCTGCTACAGTTGTTCCCACATCTTCTGCTGTAATGTAACGACCGTTTAACCCTTGAATAAAACGTCCAAACGCACGGAACATTTCTTCATTTTTATCTTTACGAGGATCTCCGATAATTACAGTTTTACCGCCACCTAGATTTAAACCTGCTGCAGCATTTTTATATGTCATACCACGTGCTAAACGTAATGCATCTTCAAAAGCAGCCTCTTCACTTTCGTACATCCACATTCTCGTACCACCTAATGCCGGACCTAACGTAGTGTCGTGAATAGCAATAATCGCTTTTAAACCTGACTCTTTATCTTGACAAACAACTACCTGTTCATAATTATATAGCTCCATATACTTGAAAAGTTCCATTTTTGTTTCCTCCTAGTGTGCTTGATGTTCTAAAGCTTTTTTAGTGCTAATTGCATTTAAGGCAAAAGCTATTGAATACAATTTGTTTATTGTTGAATCTGATCTCGACGTTAATACAATCGGTGCCTTTGCTCCAGTAATAAAACCGCCGACATTTGCTTTCGCAAAATAAACTAAGGATTTATATAAGATATTTCCTATCTCTAGAGTAGGGACTAATAAAATATCAGCCTCACCTGCCACGTCTCCCTTTATTCCTTTGTACTGTGCTGCATCTTTAGAGATGGCGTTGTCTAAACCAAGCGGCCCATCAACTATACAATTTTTAATTTGACCTCTTCGGTTCATTTGGGATAATAGCGCGGCATCTACTGTAGCTGTCATTTCAGGATTTACCACTTCGACAGCAGCAATCGGAGCTACTTTAGGTAAATGAACCCCTACCTTCCGTGCAACTTCCACTGAATTCTCAATAATTTGGACCTTCTGATTTAGGTCAGGTGCTATATTAATGGCAGAATCCGTTATAAACAACAACTTATCGTAATTTGGAATATCGAACGCCGCCACATGTGAAAATAACTTACCTACTCTTAATCCGTAATCTTTATTTAAGACTGCCTTCATGAGAATTGATGTAGGGACCATTCCTTTCATTAATATATCGGCATCGCCATTGTGAACAGCCTTTACTGCTTCTTGAGCAGATTTTTCTACGCTGTCTGTGGAAACGATACTAACATGTTGCCAATTAATTTTTCTTTGTTCTACTAATTGACGGATTTTTTCTTCATTTCCAAACAACAAGAAAGATGCAAGATTTAAACGCACAGCCTCTTCTACAACGATCATCATCCGTTCATCGTCTGCAGCAGCGACAGCAACTATTTTTTTAGGGAAATCTGCAACCCTTGAAAGCATGTTTCGTAATAACATAACCTCTTTCCCTTCTTTCTCTCTTTCTCAAATTTACCATTGCAAGAACCGTGCCAAAAGTATTTCCTGTGAAAGCGCTTTATTTTACAGTTTTTCAAAAATGAAAGTGCGCAATAATTTTCATGGTATGAAAATTATTGCATGAAATTTTTTTCAATGTTATATTTGTCCATCTTATAATATAAATTCCTCACAGATAACCCAAGTGTTTTGGCAGCAGCTGTTTTGTTCCACTCACAATTCTCTAGTGTATTAATGATGATTTCCCTCTCAAGGTGTTCTACCTGCTCTGATAAAGTACTAGTCCCTAACACATGAGAGGTTGTTTTTGACTCAACTGTACCTTTTTCAATCGTAGGTAAGTGCTGAAAGTGTTTTGTTTCAATAACATGTTCATTTAATGTCATATAGATCATAGCTCGTCCAAGTACGTTTTCAAGTTCTCTTACGTTACCCGGCCAATCATACTTCTTGATTAGTTCATGCGCTTCCTCAGAGATGTTATAAATAGCTCTTCCATAATCTTGATTTAGTTTATGTATTAAATGGATACAAAGCTTTGGAAGATCTTCTTTACGTTCACGAAGTGGTGGTATGAAAATGGGCATTTTATTTAATCTATAATATAAATCCTCTCTAAAAGTATTGTCATTCATACCTTTTTCTAAATTAACATTTGTTGCAGCAATTACTCGTACATCAATTTGAATTGGTTTTGTCCCGCCAACTCTTACTATTTCTTTTTCCTGTAATACTCTTAAGAGTTTAGCTTGCATATTCCCTGACAACTCACCAATTTCATCTAGAAAAATACTGCCTTTATTTGCTTCTTCAAAAAGACCACGTTTCCCACCACGCTTTGCACCGGAAAATGCACCTTCTTCATAACCGAACAATTCACTTTCTAACAATGTTTCGGAAATGGCAGCGCAGTTTACACGAATAAACTTATTATATTTTCGTTCACTTTCATTATGTATGGCGTGCGCGAATAACTCCTTACCGGTCCCTGACTCTCCACGCAATAAAATCGTCGCTGGCGTCGTAGCCCCCAACTTCGCTTGCTCTATAGCTACTTTCATTTCGTCCGAATCACCAATAATATCATCAAACGTGTATTTGGCTTCTAATGTTCGAATAATTTGCCTTGCGCGCTGTAATTGATCTGTTAATGTTTTAATTTCAGAAGTGTCGTGAATAACTCCAACACTCCCCTTTAAAATCCCATCCACAATAACCGGCGCTACATTAACTAAAACATCTTTTCGTTTTGGACCTACCCTCATTTGGACGCCTCTTACTGCCTTCCTCGTTTTAAGGACATGCATATGCATGCTTTCACCCTCATAAATATCAGCTGTTGCGGGTTTGCCAATTACATCTTCAGGCAACAATCCTGTTAATCTCGTATAAGCAGGGTTTATCATAATTCCTAAACCTTGTTCATCTACAACTGATATGGCGTCATCTGAAGAGTGAATAATCGCCTCTAACATCGTTTGTATACTTTTTAAACTCGTAACTTCTTCAGCCATTTGAACAATTTCTGTAATATCTCTAAAAACAGCTAACGCACCAATCATTTCAGTTCCACAAATTAAAGGTACACGTGTGGTTAAGATTTTACGGCCATTATCTAACAACTGCTCTTGATTGGTTTCTTCCTTTTGCGTTTGCAGAATTCGCGGTAATTGGCTAGTCGGCATAACCATTTCAATTTTTTGTCCAATCGCTGACTTCGCATCAATATCGGCCATCTTTCCCGCAGCATCATTAAATAGTGTCACTTCACTGTCCATATTAATTGCGATCATTCCGTCATGGGTTGAATTGAGGATCGTTTCTTGAACCGTTCCGTGCTCTTTCATATAGGCGATTAACGATTCTTTTTCATCAATTAATTGAAAAATAAAGTTTGCAATGGTTCCTGAAATGACTGTCGTATCTTTATGACAAACTTCCTTAATTTCTTCTATTAGACCTTTAGAGCCTGTAGCTTCAATTACAATGTCTATTTTTGGACTTATTAAGTCTTTCCAGTTTAGAAGAGTTTGAATTTTATTTTCTCTTGCAAGATGCATACCTGGTGCATTAGGAT
The DNA here is from genome assembly GCF_057473385.1 of Alkalihalobacterium sp. TH-98. Classification (NCBI taxonomy): domain Bacteria; kingdom Bacillati; phylum Bacillota; class Bacilli; order Caryophanales; family Bacillaceae; genus Alkalihalobacterium; species Alkalihalobacterium sp. TH-98. The sequence goes on from NZ_JBYCKM010000009.1 coordinate 312,720, forward strand.
CAATATCAGAAACGCCGATTACTTCCATTTTCTTTGTTTCCATCAGGAGCTTCAATAAAGCCGTACCGCCTCTCCCGGCACCAATAATAACAACTGTCTTCATGCGTCTTCCCCCTTCAAAGGAACTTACCTCATAAACAACTATTACTGAAACTTAGAAAACTTGCAACTGATTACTTGGACAACATGGTATAATCAATTAAAATAATAATTGTACTGTCTTTTTATAAAAGTACAGCACTTTTATAATCCATATAAATTTAGAATCACCTCAAAAAGTAATAATGAAAGGATATTTTTCTATGCAACGATTTATTGCATTAATGATTTTAGTAATACCAGCTATTATCGCAGGTTATGGAATAAAACTGATGCGGGATACCATATTCCAAATTCTCCATACTCCATTTTTCTCCCTATGGTTCCAATTTATTGCAGGTCTAATTCTCTGTATACTAGGGATTGCTTTTATTGGCGGTTTTATCTTTCATCGTGATCGTAAAAACAACAAAATCGCACCTCGTTTCCAAAAGAAACCAAAAAGAAGCTGAATTAAGCATATCCCCTCCTTATATAACGATATATAGTGAACGGTTTTCGTTGTTCAGCTATATATCGTTTTTCATTAGGAATTCAATCTACTTAAATCCAACCTCATCTATTTTATTGATAATCCCCATTTATCGACTCTCTTCATTAATGGGTGCTTTTCAATCCACTTTGAAAAAGAAATTCGCTCAGCAATTACGGTTAATAAAATTAAAAAGATAATGACAATATACTGCTGTAACACTGGAGCATATAATACAGTGACGATGGCTAAAATCCCACCTATTAACGTTGCTCCATTGTCACCTAACATGGCAACGGCATGTCCATCTAAAACATAAAAAAGAAAAAAGAATGATAACAAAAATAAGTAATAGGCAAACGGAACATCTACTACCACATACGGTAAAAATATGGCAGCATGAAGAAGTGATATTTTCCACACTCGAAGTGGTCTCGTATCAAATAAATTCATGACATGCGGTGTTAATATTAAAATGACCGAGTAACGAATCCATTGCTCTACTGTTGCAGGTTCCATTAAACTAATCCATATATAAGCTAACATCATTGTGCCTGTTAGTTTCAGTAAAGCCGTACTAAAAGTTCCCTCTTGAATTAATTTTCGAAGATGTCCTTTTAAACCTTTTGTTCTCTTATCACCCATAACATCATCGACTAACCCAATCAACCATAACCCAAATAAGTAAATCATACTTACTCCACTAAATACATGAATGTCCCAAGGTGAGAAAATCGCAAAAGTCATGTAGCTATATAGTACAAAAAAACCAATGCTATAAGGAATAGACCGTTTTAAAAAGTTTGTTGATGTCCACTTCATACGCGTAAAGAAAAGCATACTAGCAATAGCTACTAAAGGTAATGTAAACGATAAAATAATCACTTTAACCACCTCTCAATGCGGCTTCGATATCTAACCACTGCTTTCCACGATGAAAAAAACCACGCAAGTTTTTTCCTGTATGTCTATGGGTTATATTAGTATCCACTTCGACTATTTGAGCTCCTGCCATAATCAAATCAATCGTCATAGCCAATTCAATTCCAAACCCGTTGTAATTTTTACTTAATAATGCGGGTAACCACTTACGATGAAAAGCACGTTGACCTGATAACGGTGCAGTGATCCACTTACCCGTTTTTTTATAAATCACATTTTGAGCTTTTCGTTTAACAAGCCCAAAACCTCTTTTCTTAGATGGCGGTAGAGTACCAATTACTACATCAATAAACGGATATGTTAATGGAGTTAATAATTTTTCACCTTCACTTGCAGATGAACCGATATCGGCATCCAAACTAACAATATACAGGCCATTTGCTTTTTCCCAACCGGCTTTTAAAGCTTGTCCTTTTCCACGATTCGTCTTAAAATGAACCGTAACATCACTAAATTTATCGCAGATGTCACCAGTCGAATCACTACTTCCATCATTTACTGTAATAATCTCTTGAACCCATGATTGTTCTTTTAATGTCTTAAGTGTATGTTCTATTCTCTCCTGCTCATTAAATGCAGGAATTACAACGCTAGCCTGAATAGTCATGTGTATAAATTTCTCCTTTTAGTCGTAGTAACGTCAAGTAAAAATTCTGCACATCTATCTCATGAATAGGGATGGCTTCTAATGCCACATGTGGTCCTTCAAAATCATTATAAAATTCATTTCCTAATGAAATTAGTATGCCATCCTCTTCAAGTATCGGTTCTACTCCTTTTTCAATCAGCTTGACTTCAGCACCAATCGCTTCGAGCAAAAAGGCTAAACTGCTATAAGTTTCCTCTTCTGAGACGATATAAAGTGGTGTAGACCCTATTTCTTCAGCAACAAAAGTTAACCATCCGTCTCTTTCAGCCTTTAACAAACTATTCTCAGTTTGCAGTTGATTAAAATATAATAGTTGTTGCTCGTTCAACCAATCTTTATCTAAAATAACACCGACAAAAACACCGAATAAAAAAATAAACAATAAAATGAAATTAGACCGTGACTTCATTTGTTACCTTCACCCTCCCACTTTTATCCAATTCCATAAAATCATGAAAAGCAATTGAATTTTTGAAGTAGAGCTCATAATTAGTAATGCCATGATACTACCCGCAATTGGGTACATCGGTAGTGAATACTTCTCGCTGTTTGACCGCAAACGATGGATCCCCTTTAAATCGACAATACGATGGCCAGCTTGCATTCGAGTCAAAAGGGTTGCGCCCATCCCATTTCTTCCTTTTTCTAAAAAATCGTTCATTGAATTGTGACCGCCAACCAAATAAATGACTTTCGCGTTTGCCCAGTAAGAGAAAATCACAGCAACATCTTCACTCGTCCCTACAAATGGCAGCTTTTCACACGGTAAACCTAATTTACAGACTCGATCATAGCCTGGTGAATTTCCATTAAGATAACAATGGGCAATAAGCTTGGCACCTGATTGTAATAACCGCTCACTAACAGAGTCCATGTCTCCAATAATATAATCTGGAAGCACACCTAGTTCAACTAACCCATCTGCAGCCCCGTCCACTGCGACAATTGGCAATTTCTTTCGCTTTATTTTTGGTAATACCGCTAGAAAATCTTGTTTATATTTTGCCCCTCTAACAACAATGACTACTTCTTTACCATCTAGTTCGTCAAATGGTTGAAGCTGTTGATACTCACTTAAGAAATCCCCCAGCTCTTTGTCAGCATAGGTAAGTGAATTACTTACAAAATCTTTAAAGGTATCTGTCGAATGAAAAAAGGCGACTTTTTTTAGACCTTTTACCCGGTTAATTGTATATCGGTATAGTCTTGCGACTTTAAACCACTTGTTTTCTTCATATAAAAAAAGTTCATTACTTATTATTTTTGCTTTTGTTAAATTTAAGGAGATATTATGATCGACTATTTCAACAATGTCATACACAGGTATTTGGGCTTCTAACAATTCTAATACACCATTATGGTCGTACTTGCCTGTCATTGAACGCTTTACATTTATAACTGCCTTAACTTTTTTATCAATTAACGCATCTGCAGCAGTACTGTCAATATCTTCATGGTGCAGTATAACGATACTATTTGACGGAATAGTCTTCACTAAGTCTTTTGTAATTTGTCCTTCATAACATACTCCACGCAGGAAAAAATTCATACAAAATACCCCTCGTGTCTTTTTTGATAGTATGTTCCAATACGGCATATTTCAACCATATAGATAAACTGTATAAGGGAGAAAGTACAAGGAAAAAATAAAATGAATGTTGGAGGTGAAAAGATGTTTCAATTTTTACATGAACATAATGACAGGGAAGTTTATCAAGCGGAGTATTGCGAGGAACGCTTTTTGATTACGTATAATTCGGAAACAGACGAAATCGAACACATCACCCCTATGGTCGGTACTGATGCTATTGTCCGTTTATTCAAAAACTATAGACACGAACAAAAATAAAGAGGCTAACTCTACAGTCAGCCTCTTTTTATCTATTCTCGGTCCTTTCAGCTTACCTTATGTTCAATTCTTAATTTATCAGCAACCATTGCGATAAATTCACTATTCGTCGGTTTAGCTTTGGAATGACTTACAGTATAACCAAATAAGGACGAAATAGAATCGATGTTCCCACGGCTCCAAGCGACTTCAATCGCATGACGAATTGCTCGTTCTACGCGACTTGCTGTCGTATTAAATTTCTTTGCAATGTCTGGATATAAAACCTTTGTAATTGAGCCTAATAGTTCAATATCGTTATATACCATCGTAATCGCTTCTCTCAAATACATATACCCTTTAATATGAGCCGGTACTCCAATCTCATGGATAATATTTGTTATGCTCGCATCTAAATTAAATTCTTTTGTTGCAGACTTTAATTGCGGTTGTTGTTGATATGAAATGGTTTTTTGAATAAATGTTTGCTTTTGGCCGCTAATTTCACGAATGTTTGAAATAAGTGTATCCATATCAAACGGTTTTAAAATATAGTAAGAAGCCCCTAAATCTACAGCTTTCTTTGTCACATCTTCTTGACCAAAAGCAGTTAACATAATGATGTTAGTCTTTTTCTTAAGTCCCATCTGGTTCATCTTCTCTAATACCGCTAAACCGTCTAAATGAGGCATAATAATATCAAGAATAAGTACATCAGGTTGTTTCTCTTCAACAATCTTCAAACACTCCTGACCATTGTAAGCAAACCCCACAACTTCCATATCATCTTGAGCAGAAATATACTCATTTAATAAACCAACCAATTCTCGGTTATCATCAGCTATACATACCTTCACCTTTTGCACACGACGTCCTCCTCAACTTCTATAGTAGTAAAATAAATGTCAAAGTTTATATTCCAAACAACAATTTCGACATCGTTATGGAAACTCCTTTAAAATTTCTAAATTTCTTAAAAAAAATATTGTTTTTTATAAAACAAATGCGTTATAATATAAAATTCGATATTTTTCGATAACGAAATAGCAACATCTTCCATATTTGTCGAATAATCTTTATCTGTTTTTATTTTTGCAATACAATTCAATTATATGTCTACATTGCTTTATTATTAATCGTATCATAAATAAATTGTAAGATATAGACGGTTTTTGTTAAAGATACAAAAAGAAAAAAAGGAAGGTACCTTTTTAATTCTGCAGGCAATAGTTGTTCTATTATCTACTGCGGTTTTCAGGGATGAATAAGGACTCAAAGTTGATGTAACCGCAACTTCTTACCATATAAAAAAGACGAGCTTAGCTCGCCTTTGCACTGTCATCTTTCTTTCCATAAATATCAATACCAGCCTCTTGCAGCATCCATTCAATATGGCATCCATAACCAGATGTCGGATCATTAACGAATACATGTGTGACCGCACCGACTACTTTTCCATCTTGAATGATTGGACTACCGCTCATCCCTTGTACAATTCCACCTGTAGCTTCAATTAAGTCTTTGTCAGTAACTTTTAAAACAAGCCCTTTTGTAGCAGGATATTTTTGAGGGGTAGAACTAATAATTTCAATATCATACTCTTGGACTTTTTCCCCTTCCACAACGGTTAAAATTTTCGCTGGTCCTTCTTTAACCTGGGAAGATAGTGTAATAGGCATTGCTTCGTCGATCAAATCGTTCTTTACTTCCTCTGGTGAATTTAATTCACCAAAGATTCCAAATGAACTATTTTTTGTTATACTTCCTAATACATGTCGTTGATCAGAAAAGCTAGCTAATTTTTCACCTGGATCACCGTTGCTGCCTTTTTCTATGGAAGTAACCGATGATCGAATGATTTGCCCATCATGGACAACAATTGGTTTTTTAGTATCAACATCAGAAATAACATGACCTAACGCACCGTATTTCTTTGACTTCGGATCATAGAACGTTAATGTTCCTACCCCAGCAGCGGAGTCGCGAATATATAGGCCTAACCGATATGAACTTTCTCCCTTAGACTTCAATGGTAACAATTTTTTTTGCAACGTTTTCTTATCACGTTTTACTTGAATATCCAGTTTTTCTGCTTTTTCACCAGCTTCTTGAACAAATGCTGCCACTTGACTCATTCTCGTTATCTTTTCACCATTAATTTCAGTGATCATATCACCAACTTCGATTCCAGCAATCTCACCTGGTGATTCCTCTCCATCTTCCGTTTGAATAAGGTGATGTCCTACGACTAAAACTCCATCTGTGTTTAATTTAACACCGATTGATTGTCCTCCAGGTACAACTTTAATTTCCGGTAAAACTTTTACATCTACTTTCTTTACAGGCAAAGACCCTGACTGAACTGTCACCTCACCATCCCCTTGCCCTTGCGCTAATACAGTTATAGCCTGTTGTTCATCATGGTTAATTTTATTAAACCTGAGATGATCTTGATCTGTCTGAGCTGTGAGGTTTCCTGATTCAGGTGCTGATTTAACTAATTGTTGTTCCACCCCTTCAAACACAACTACTTGAGAAGGAATGTTTATCCACTCATGTACAGGCTTATAAAAGCCAATACCGATGACAAAAACAAGGAGAATTGTTCCTATAATTTTTCTAATTTGTTCTGAATACAACTAATTCACTCTCCTCGCTCCTTACACACACCTCCATGTTTGCTGTATTACTAATGTTGCCTTGTTTTGTGTCATTTATAACCGCTATCCCAAATAAAAAGCCAGCCTTATTTGGCCGACTTTTCATTTATTGGTTTTTATTTGTTCTGCTAATATTAGTAGTTCATTAGCGTGTTCCTTCGTAAGGTCAGTCACTTCAACACCTGAAATCATCCTTGCAATTTCATTAATTTTTTCTTCATTTGTAAGCTGCCTTACATTTGTTTTCGTTCTTTCCTCTATTTGCTGTTTCGAAATATATAAATGTTGATCTGCCATTGCTGCAACCTGAGGAAGATGAGTAATACACAATACTTGAGATTTTGTTGCTATTTGGTATATTTTCTCTGCAATAGCTTGTGCTACTCTGCCACTTACTCCAGTATCTACTTCATCAAATATTAATGAAGTAACTCCTTGTCCAGATGAAAAGATCGTTTTCATTGCTAACATAATTCTCGAGATTTCCCCACCAGACGCTACTTTTGATAAAGGCTTTAATGGTTCACCTGGATTAGGTGATATGTAAAATTCAGCAGTATCAACTCCATCCGCTGTAAACCGATCATTAGGTATTTTATTGACCTCAACTGTAAATTTCGTTTTTTCCATATAAAGAGCTTTTAATTGTTCATGAACAGCATCACTTAATTGCATTGCCGTATCTTTTCTAATGGCTGATAGTGCATTCGCTTCAACTTCAAGGTCTAAGCGTAGTGCATCTAATTCATGTTGTAAACTTTGGATTCGATCATCCTTATTTACAAGCGTGTCCAATTCATCTTCAACTTTTGCAGCATATTCTAAAATTTCGTCAACTGATGTTCCATATTTCTTTTTTAAAAAGCTAATTTCATTCAACCGAGTTTCAATCATTTCAAGTCGATTTGGATCAAATTCTAAATTCTCAAATTGATGGCTTAATGTAAAAGATGCTTCTTCAAGCAAGTAATAGCAGTTAGAAACTGTTTCAACAAGTGATTGTAGTTTAGGATCTATTCCGGCTGCTTCTTCTGTATGACTTAGAGCATTATGTAGCCAATCGAGTCCTTTCCCCTCACCATAGAGGCTGTTGTAGCTAGCATGAAGAGCTTTATAAAGCCTCTCATTATTAGTTAGCTTTAGTTTTTCTTCTACTAAGTCTTGATCTTCATGAGGCTTTAACTTCGCTTTTTCAATTTCATTTAATTGATACTGAATGAGATCTAAGCGATGAGCTAATTCCTGTTCATTTTTATTCATTTGTTCTAATTGATTTTTAACGTTGTTAAACTTTTTAAAAAGTGATTGATATTCACTTTTAGTCGACTTTAGAGAATCCAGGGCAAAACTATCTAAAAACGCAATGTGACGATCTTGTTGAAGTAAAGATTGATGTTCATGCTGTCCATGAATATCAACTAAAGTTTGTCCAATTTCTCGAATAATCCCTAATGTCACTAATTTACCGTTTAATCGACATATGCTCTTTCCATGAGTCGTTAAATCACGACGAACAATAATCATTCCCTCTTCAACATCAATACCCAACGATTTTGCTTTCTCAATTACTGGATGATCCTGTTCGATTGAAAATAACCCTTCGATTTCGGCTCGATTGGCTCCATACCTTATAAATTCAGTTGACCCTCTGCCACCGACTAACAAACCGATGGCATCGATAATAATTGATTTTCCTGCCCCTGTTTCACCTGTTAGTACTGTTAGTCCTTTATTCAGTGATACTGTTAACTCATCAATAATAGCAAAGTTTTTAATGGACAGTTCTACTAGCATAATATTTCACCCTCTATAGCATTTCTAAAAAGCGTTCAGTAATACTTGGACTGTCCTCTTTATGTTTACAGATGATTAAGATCGTATCATCTCCACAAATCGTCCCCATAATTTCATTCCAATCTAAGTTATCGATCAGTGCTCCTATCGAATTTGCATTTCCTGGCAAAGTTTTCATGACGATCATATTTTCTGAACGATCTATACTTACAAAGCTGTCCATAAGTGCTCTTTTCAGTTTTTGTAATGGATTAAAACGTTGATCAGCCGGCAGACTATATTTATACCTGCCATCGATCATCGGTACTTTAACTAAATGTAACTCCTTAATGTCTCGAGATACAGTTGCTTGAGTTACATTGTATCCCGAGTTTTTCAGTTGTTCGACTAAGTCGTCCTGTGTTTCTATCTCTTGATTAGTAATAATCTCTCTTATTTTAATATGCCGCTGTCCTTTATTCATTTCTTTCACCCACTCATCATTTTATCAATATTCACTAATTGTATATTCATTATTTTACATGTATCCTCAATCAATTCAAGGTCTTTACAAATATTTATAATAAGTAATGTATAAATAATAAAACCCAAAGTTTATTCGCTATTGCATATAGATGATATATTACATGTAAAAAAACAGAGGGGCCTCCCCCTCTGTTTAGTCTTTCTTCAATTGTTCATGTGCTTGACTTACAACTTCTTCTACTGAAAACGAAGGAGGAACGATGTTTTCTTTAGAATTCCATCGTAAATGTAACAAGAATTCAATATTACCCTCTCCACCTTTTATAGGGGAATAGTCTATACCAGCAATTTCATATCCTTCGTTTCTAGAAAAATCTGTAATATCTTGTACAACTTTTAGATGTGTCTTTGGCTCACGAACGATTCCCTTTTTACCAACTTCTTCTCTACCGGCTTCAAATTGTGGTTTTATTAAAGCAATCACATGACTGTTTTCTAACAGCAATGTTTTTAAAACAGGAAGAATAAGTTTTAAGGAAATAAATGAAACATCAATTGTTGCAAAGTTAGGAAGCCCGTGGGCAAGATCTTCTGCCTTGACATAACGAAAATTCGTTCGCTCCATAACACAAACACGCTCATCCGTTCTTAACTTCCAAGCTAATTGGTTATACCCTACATCTAAGGCATACACTTTTTTTGCTCCATTTTGGAGAGCACAGTCAGTAAATCCTCCCGTCGAAGCTCCAATATCTAAAACGACAGCACCCTCTAACTTAAGATTGAACACCTTCATCGCTTTTTCTAGCTTTAAACCTCCACGACTGACATAAGGTAATACATCACCTTTAACCGTTAGAGGTGCATCTATACTGATTTTCATTCCAGGCTTGTCAATACGTTCACTTTCTACATAGACTAGACCAGCCATAACTGCCCGTTTAGCTTTTTCCCTTGTTTCAATTAAACCTTTATCTACTAGTAATACATCAATTCGTTCTTTTTTGCTCATCTTTATGCCCTTTGTCTTTTTCGAGGTACCATTGCCGTAATCTTTTCTGCAACTTTCCCTGAGGTTAAACCAATTTCCTCAAGCAACTGAGAGACACTCCCATGTTCAATAAACTGATCCGGTATGCCCATACGCTCGACGACAATATTATGGAAATCATGGTCATGGAAAAATTCGAGTACCGCACTTCCAAAGCTTCCTTGAACAGAGGTTTCCTCTAATGTCAGGATCGGGATGTTAACTTCAGCAAGTTCAGTTAACATTTGCTCATCTAGCGGTTTGATCGAACGGGCATTTATTATTTTCACTGACAATCCTTGTAAAGCAAGTTGACGAACTGCTTCTTCAGCTACTGGGATCATCGTGCCAAATGTCAGTATACAGGCATCATTACCATCTTGGAGTACTTCCCACTTTCCGATAGGTACTTGTTTTAATTGTTCATCCATTTTAATGCCATAACCATTTCCTCGAGGATAGCGGACAGCAATTGGACCATCATCATATTGTACTGCCGTATATATCATATGCTGAAGTTCATTCTCATCTTTTGGCATCAATATTACCATATTTGGCAGGTGACGAAGGTAGGCAATATCAAATACACCTTGGTGTGTTTCACCATCTGCACCTACTAGACCCGCTCGGTCAATTGCAAACACAACATTTAAGTTTTGACGACAGATATCATGAACGACTTGATCATATCCTCTTTGTAAAAATGTTGAGTAAACTGCAAATACAGGCTTTATGCCTTGGGTAGCTAAACCGCCAGCCATTGTTGTTGCGTGCTGCTCAGCAATCCCGACATCAAACATCCGATCAGGAAATTCTGCTGCAAACTTATCCAACTTTGTTCCACCAGGCATCGCTGCTGTAATTGCTACTAATCGTTTATCCTCTCGTGCAATTTTTTTAAGCGTGTCACTAAATACACCGCTATAACTCGGTGGTCCAGGTTTTTTTACTACTTCTCCAGACTCCATCTTATATGGCCCTAAGCCATGCCATGTTCCCTCTGCGTCGTTTTCTGCAGGGCCATAGCCTTTCCCTTTTTTCGTTAGAACATGAATTAATACAGGTCCTTTTGTCTTTTTTGCATACCTCATATTTTCAAGCAGATCGTCAAAATCATGACCATCAACAGGTCCTAAATAAGTAAAACCTAATTCTTCAAAGAAGATCCCTGAAACGAGTAAATATTTTAAGCTGTCTTTGACTCTTTCAGCTGTCGTAGCCAATTTTCCACCGAAAGCAGGGATTTTACGAATTAACATCTCTAACTCTTCTTTAGCTTTATGATACTTCCCAGCTGTCCTTAATCGTCCTAAGACATTGTGAAGGGCACCGACGTTCGGAGCAATAGACATTTCATTATCATTTAAAATCACTATAATATCTTTTTGTTCATGGCCAATATGATTTAAGGCTTCTAAAGCCATACCGCCAGTTAAAGCTCCATCTCCAATAACAGCAACGACTGTTTCATCCGTTCCTTTTAAGTCACGTGCAGCTGCCATCCCCATCGCAGCCGATAAAGAAGTTGAACTATGTCCCGTTTCCCATACATCATGTTCACTTTCACTTCTTTTTGGGAAACCACATAAACCTTTATATTGACGTAAGGTGTCAAATTGGTCCGCTCTCCCAGTAAGAATTTTATGGACGTAAGCTTGATGTCCTACATCCCAGATAATTTTATCTTTCGGACTTTCTAAACAGTAATGTAGAACCATTGTAAGCTCAACAACACCCAAGTTAGGACCTAAATGACCACCTGTAACCGATAACTTTTCTATTAGAAAGTGACGAATTTCAGATGCTAATTCTTCTAATTCTGTTTTGGATAGCTGCTTTAACATACTAGGGTCTTTTATATTTTCAAGTTCCATTAAGAACCCTCACTTTCAATTATTTATCTCTTTTTTTACTTTTTCCGTTCTTACCATTATTAACAAAAAGTGTTATTTTTAATTTTACCTCTAAAATATATAATATTCTACCGACATGATAGATAATAGGAGTAGAATATTGTATAGCTATTGTTTTTCCTATAGACTTTCCCCCAACAGTTATTGCAGCCACTACACTTGTAAATAAAACAGAAATAAAAAATTGGTCAAGTGACCCCTCACCATGTCCTAATTGTAAGGATAGCTGAATGACTACATATGCTGAAGCCGTTCCACTCACAATTCCTGCTATATCACCAATTACATCATTACAAAAGTTTGCAAAGCGATCTGCGTTTCTTGTTATCCTTACAGCATGTTTTGCTCCTAATAGTTTCCTTGCAGCCATCGCATGGAAAGGCGCTTCATCTGCAGCTGTCGCGGCTACCCCAATTGTATCAAAAAACACACCTGTTAATACAATAAAAAACACTATAAGCATACCTATGCCCCAGGTTACACCACTTAAGAGAAACGTTGATATAACTGAAAAAATAGCCGCTAACACAAGTGTGATAACGGCAATTGCTAAACTCCAATTTATGGATTTAATAAATGATTGTTTCATTTATATTATTTGTCACCTATCTTTTTAATTTAAAAGACACACAATTAAGCAATACACATCCTTAAGATATATGTATAATGCTGAGTGGTCATTTAAAGAGTAAACGCTGTGGCTTAGGTCCAGTAGGATTTCCCAGATACGTACCGAAGCGTCGCCGCTCTGGCGGTTTCCCTTTAAACCTATCTTAGCGCCGTCACCAAACGCTAGACTGGATTACCACTTAGTCCACACTTCAATCCTCTTTAAATGTCTTGCGAACAGTCTAGGAGTTTTCCTCAGCAGCTCCTCGCTATTCTTTTATCCTCTTTTGCAGAGCAGATTTCATATGGCAAAGAGTAAACGTTGTTGGCCGACAACCTTTACACCTGCTTCCATAATCCCCTCTAACTCCACTCAAGGCAGGCTACGCTGCTGGCAGAACTACCCAAGTTTGCCTTAACAGGTTCATACCCTATGTTACCGCTATTGTATGCACCGCATACAGCTGTAAAATAAGGCCTCCGCGGTGTGAGGGTCAACGCCCACATGCCTTTGTGGATCGCCCCCACACCTTAACACCCAGCGCCGACCCAAAGCTGGGCGCCTCAAGCCGACACAAGGAGCTTCATCGATGTGCCCTTTAGCGGATTTTTAGCCCCGCCTTCAAGAATAGAGAGCCGACTAGAATACTGCACCACTCTCTTTGTAGAGTTATTATATCACTAGATAGAAAATCGCTCAATGAAAATGTCTGTCAGTCCTAAAACATGTTTCCGTTACTAACAGCTTAGTGGTCTCTTTCCACAATATAGTCGGTAATAGCCATTAACAATGAGTTTTCAAGCTTTACATTATATAAATATTCTTTTGCACGATTTGTATGCTCGAATAATTTTTCTTTTGCCCCGTCCATTGTTAATAATGCAGGGTATGTGCTTTTTTCTTTCCCGAAATCACTACCTACAGGCTTGCCAATCATAGCTGCGTCCCCTTCAATATCAAGAATATCATCCTTAATTTGAAAAACGAGACCAAGTTCCTGACCAAACAAACGTAATTGTTCAATTTCTTCCTCTTTTGCTTCAGCTAAAATTGCTCCAGCTATTACAGAGTAAGTTAAAAGGTCGCCTGTTTTATGATGGTGGATGTATTCTAATTCCTCTAAGGTAAGGTCTTTGCCTTCACCTTCCATATCAGCAACTTGCCCACCAACCATTCCTTCAGGTCCTGCAGCTTTTGCAAGCTCTTGGATTAACTTTACCTTCATTCCATCGGTTACATTTGGACTATTCATTTCACTAATTAATTGAAATGAATAAGTGAGCAATGCATCCCCTGCAAGTATAGCCATTGCTTCTCCAAACACCTTATGATTCGTTGGTTTTCCTCTTCGTAAATCATCATCGTCCATTGCTGGTAAATCATCATGTATTAAAGAATATGTATGCAACATTTCAATGGCACACGCGATATTAGTTCCAATTTTTTCATCACGATTAAAAGCATGAAGAGTTGCTAATAATAACACTGGGCGAACTCTTTTCCCTCCAGCAGAAAGCGAATAAAGCATCGCCTCTTTAAGAGTGGGCGGGGCTACTAAATGATTAATACACTCTGGTATATGTTGTTCTATTTCGGTTTTACTCTTTTGTAGAAATTGTTTAAGATCAATCACTCTGCTTGATCCTCCTGAAACGATGCTTCTTCTAGTTGGCCATCTTCGGTTAGAATTTGCTCTAATTGCTTTTCAACGACTGTCAGCTTATCGTGACAAAGCTTCGATAAGTTCATACCTTGTTGAAACATTGAAATGGCTTCTTCTAATGGTACGTCACCTTGCTCAAGCTTTTCGACGACACTCTCAAGCTCAGTTATTGCATCTTCAAAAGATAACTCCTCACGGTTTTGCTCGCTCATCACTCATCCACCTTTAATAAAGTTTCCTTTTTAGTATCTAAAACTTGACACTTTACAGTTCCATCGATAACTCTAATTTGAACTGCGTCATCTATACTTACATCACTTACCGATTTTACTAACTGGTTACTATCATTGAATGCTAAACTATACCCTCGCTCCATCATTCGTAACGGACTCAGTACTTCTAATGTCTGTACTTTATTATGAAATTCGTTTTGTTTTTCCTTTAGCAGCCATTTCATATTTTTTAGAAGTTGGTCTCTTAAAAATAACGACTGTTGCTTAGCCTCTGCAAGCTTTGCTTTCGGATGGTTCCTCATTATGTCTTTTGTTAATTGACTTATCTGTTCGGAACGTTTTTCAAGTAATCGTCGCATTTCACGTTCAAGACGATCATACAAACGGTCAAGCTCTTGCTCTTTTTGATGGACCAATTGCTGCGGGTAGCGAAATGCATATGATTTTTGCAAACGGGTTAACCTGTGTTTTTCTCGCTCAACCTTCTCCATTAAAGCTCGGCGTAATCTAAGTTTTTGGAGATCAATGGCTTTAACTAATTCTCTTAGTTCCGGTACTGCTAATTCAGCTGCAGCTGTTGGTGTTGCTGCCCTTATATCTGCAACAAAGTCAGCAATTGTAAAATCCGTTTCATGCCCAACAGCAGATATGATTGGAACTTTCGATTCATATATGGCACGTGCAACTGCTTCTTCATTGAATGCCCATAATTCCTCAATCGAACCTCCGCCACGGCCGATAATTAGGACATCAAACATATTGACTGTATTTGCTTGTCGGATTGCTTTTACAATCGAAGGTGCGGCACCCTCACCTTGTACCAATACGGGTAATATCGTAATATTAGCAATTGGAAAGCGTCTCTTTATCGTTGTAATAATATCACGAACCGCTGCTCCAGTTGGTGAAGTAGCAACGGCAATTCTCATGGCGTAGTTTGGAAGGGGCTTTTTCAAATGTGGAGAAAAAAGGCCTTCAATTTCTAATTTTTCCTTTAATTGTTCGTAGGCCATATACAAGCTTCCAACACCATCAGGTTGCATTTCTCTAGCATACATTTGGTACTGGCCATATGATTCATATACAGTGATTTCACCACGAATAAGCACTTTCATACCATCTTCTGGTTTAAACTTTAGAAAACGATTATTACCAGCAAACATGACTGCTTGCATTCGAGCTTGTTCATCTTTAATGGTGAAGTACATATGCCCGCGATTATGATGTTTAAAGTTAGAAAGTTCGCCTCTAATCCATACATTTTGCAGAACATCGTCAGCTTCAAATTGCCTTTTTATATAACGAGTCACTTCCGTTACAGATAATATATTTTCCCTAGACATAAGAACGGCTCCTTATCTTAACCTCGCTTTGCCGAAATAATCGTGTTATGTAAAAGCATCGTAATGGTCATCGGTCCAACTCCACCAGGCACAGGTGTTAGATATGATGCAACTTCTTTTACTTCATCAAAAACAACATCCCCACACAATTTTCCTGTATCTAGGCGGTTAACACCTACATCTATTACTGCAGCTCCTTCTTTTACATAACTAGCATCAACAAAGTTGGCTTTTCCTACAGCAACGATTAATATATCTGCTTGTTTTGTTAAGTCCTTCATATTTTCTGTACGTGAATGACAGTATGTAACAGTTGCATTTTCATTTAGTAGAAGTTGTCCAACTGGCTTTCCAACAATATTACTTCTTCCGATGACGACTACATGTTTACCTTCTAATTTAATACCTTTAGATTTCAGCATTTCAACAATGCCAAATGGAGTGCAAGGAAGGAAGGTTTCTTCGCCGATCATCATTTTTCCAATACTAATCGGATGGAAGCCATCTACATCTTTTTCTGGACTAATTTTTTCAATTACAGCTCTTTCTGAAATATGCTTCGGTAGTGGCAGTTGAACAAGAATTCCATGTACGCCCTTATCATTATTTAAACTATCAATTAAATTTAACAGCTCTTCTTCAGATATATCTTCTGGTTTCTCAATAAGTAATGAACGGATGCCTACTTCCTCACATGCCTTTACTTTCCCAGTTACATAAGATTTAGAAGCAGGGTGGTGACCAATTAAAATAACAGCTAAACCTGGTACAATCCCCTTTTTACTAAGTTGTTCTACTTCTACCTTCATTTCTTGCCTTTTGCTAGCTGCTAACTCTTTCCCACTAATAATCGTTGCTGACATTTTCTACACTCCTATCCCATTAAATCTTTTTTAGTTTTCTTCTTTACTTATCGCTTCGACAACATTAGATAAGACTCCATTGACAAAGCGGCCTGACTCTTCCCCGCCAAAAGCTTTTGCAAGTTCAATTGCTTCATTGAATGTAACATTCTTCGGAATGTCATCAATGTATTTCATTTCGTGCACAGCCATACGAAGCACGGCACGGTCGACATTCCCAACTCTATCTAACGACCAATTCGAGAGATTATTTGACAAAATACCATCGATCTCTTCTTGATGTGACAAAGTTCCTGAGACGATTTTCTCTAAAAATGGAGTCATCTCCTCACCGTCTTCAAGTGAGTTTGACAATGCTTCTTTCCATTCCACTGCTGTTAAGTCAATTTGAAAAAGAGCTTGAACGGCTCTTAAACGTGCTAGACGTCTATTCATACGTGTTTTCTCCTTCTGTTGGCCTAATTATATGTATGATAATAGCATATTCTACTAGCTGATAACAGAGATTGCCGATATTTATTGAACATACGACTTTTTTGTAGAATTCTCTGGAATGCAGCTATCGGACCATTATCAATTAGAAAACAGCCAAAGGCACAATCCTTTGGCTGTTTGTTTTCAAATAGTATTCCCATCGTCAAACCAGTTAATAACTATTTTAACTTTAAAATTTATTCTTCGGTAACTTCTTGTGGCTCTGTTTGAGCCTCAAATTGAACACCTACCACATGAACATTAACGGCTTCAAGATCAATACCTGTCATCGTTTGTAACGCTTGTTTTACATTAGATTGAATTTTCTTAGCTACATCCGGAATAGACACCCCGTAGATAATAATTACGGAAACATCAACAACTATTCCATCCTCTTTCAACTCAACTTTTACACCTTTGCCGTGATTTTTTCTTCCTAATCGCTCGGCAACACCTGTTGCAAAATTTCCCCTCATTGTTGCAACACCATCTACTTCTGATGATGCAATTCCTGCAATTACCTCAATTACTTCTGGAGAAATTTCTACTTTACCTAGGTCATTTTTCTGTTCCTCTAGGTCTATGATATGATTTTCTGCCATCTTACCGCACCTCCATCATTCAGCCTTATATTCATTTTACCATATTACGGTTTGGTTAAATCATATTGTTCTAAAAATTTCGTGTTAAACTCGCCTGAAATAAACTTTTCGTGACTAAGCAACTTTATATGAAACGGAATTGTAGTATCAATTCCTTCGATTTCAAACTCCGCCAACGATCGTTTCATCCTTGCAATTGCTTCTTCTCGAGTTGCTCCGTAAGTTATTACTTTGGCAATCATCGAATCATAAAAAGGTGATATCGTGTATCCAGGGTATGCTGCTGAATCTACGCGCACACCTAAACCACCAGGGGGTAAATATTTTGTAATTTTCCCAGGTGAAGGCATGAAGTTTTTACTTGGATTCTCAGCATTGATACGACATTCAATCGACCAACCATTCAGTGTAACATCTTCTTGCGTTACTGACAGCTTCTTCCCGGAAGCTACAAGAAGTTGTTCTTTAATTAAGTCGATGCCAGTAACCATCTCTGTGACTGGATGCTCTACTTGGATCCTCGTATTCATTTCCATAAAGTAAAATTGACGTAAGCGGTAATCATAGATAAATTCAACTGTCCCTGCACCTGAATAATTAACCGCCTTTGCTGCTGCAACCGCTGCCTCACCCATTTTATCTCTCATCTCTTGGTCAAGCGCCGGAGAAGGGGTTTCTTCTAATAGCTTCTGTAATCTTCTTTGTATACTACAATCTCTTTCACCTAGGTGAATTACGTTACCATAATTATCCGCTAGTACTTGAATTTCAACGTGGCGGAAATCTTCTATGTATTTTTCCAAGTAAACACCAGGGTTACCAAATGCAGTACTTGCTTCCTGTTGGGTAATTTGAATGCCTTTTTTTAACTCTGCTTCATTGCGGGCGACACGAATTCCTTTTCCGCCGCCGCCGGCTGTCGCTTTAATAATGACAGGGTATCCAATTTCGCTAGCTACTTTTAAACCTGCTTCAACATCTTCAATAATGCCCTTAGAACCAGGAACAATTGGTACATTGGCTTTCGCCATCGTTTCTCGTGCCACATCTTTAGTTCCCATTCTATTAATGGCCTCAGGGCTTGGTCCAACGAATGTTACATTACATGCTGAACAAATTTCTGCAAAGTCAGCATTCTCAGCTAAAAATCCATATCCAGGATGGATAGCATCGACCTCAGTTAAGGTAGCTACACTCATAATGTTCGTGAAGTTTAAATAGCTTTTTGCCGATGGAGTTGGACCGATACAAAACGCTTGGTCTGCCAGCCTCACATGAAGGGATTCTTTATCAGCTTCTGAATAAACTGCGACCGTTTCAATACCTAGTTCTTTACACGCCCGAATAATTCGAACGGCTATTTCTCCTCGGTTAGCAATTAGAACCTTTTTTATCATCATAAACTCTCCCTACTCTGGTTGAACAACGAATAATGGTTGTCCATATTCTACTAATTCCCCATTTTGAACGAGTATTTCTACAATTTTACCGTTAACTTCAGCTTCAAGTTCATTCATTAGTTTCATTGCTTCTAAGATACAAACAATCGTACTTTCATTGACTTGGTCGCCTGGCTTTACATAAGGTTGTGCATCTGGCGCTGGTGCAGCATAAAAAGTTCCTACCATTGGAGATTTAATAGTGACATGCGTATCATTTACCTTCATCTCAGTTTGAACTGGCTTTTCTGCCTCTACTGGTGTTTTTACTGCAGTTGTTTTTTGTTCTAGCGCTGCGTTTGTTACTTGTACGTTTTCTTGAACTGCTGGTATTTCAACGATTGTCGGTGTATATGAGTTCGTGTTTCTTTTAATCGTTATTTTTGTTCCATCTTGTTCAATTTTAACTTCATTAATAGTCGACTTATCAATTACTCTTATCAATTCTTTTATATCTTGAACTTTTAACATAATTCTTTTGTCCCTTCATGATCTAGCTATTGTATTTATTCTGTCATTTCACTCTCTTCAGTTTCTTTAACAACAACATCGTTTTTGTATTGACGAAACACAGGAAACTCAGATAAGTTATCTGGAATTTTACCGTTTTCTAATAAGATAAGTTTTACAATGTTTTTATTTCTCGCCATATGAAACTTTTCTCCATATTCATTTTCTTTCGTATATCGTTTGATGCTGTCGTAGTCTTCTTCTTGAATAGATACTGTATATGTATTTCCGCCTTCTGTTTCAAAATCCTGCACAAATCCAACTTCAAATTCAACAATTTGAATGTTATCATTTTTCAAGTTACGAGTTTGTTCAAATACTGCTTTTGCACCTTCTGTTAAATCATTCCATTCCACTATAATCACCTCATAAAATCATACTTACAATCATTTAGTACTCCGATATTGACGTATTATACCATTTCATCGTTTCCTACGCATTATAGTATATCATGTTCCAAAAGAATAAAGATATAAACATCGAATATCAAAAAGAGACTAATACGATATTAGCCTCTTTAAGTTCTCATCTTAATTTTTATTATTTTGATGGCTGATGCCCTACAACAACTAATCTTTCACCTAATTGCTCGTTTGCCATTAGAAGAATTTCATTCGCTTGCTCTTTTGATAATTCATCTGCTTTTACAATGATTTTTACTTGCTCTTCTTCAGTTAATACTAAAACATCCTTATAACCTTTTGAGCGAATTAATGTTTCTAATAAATTTTCTTTTTGCTCTAACGCTAGTAAGTTATTTTGTTTTTCTAATGCTTCCACTTTGACTTGAGCTGGTACATCTGCTTCTGCAATGATATTTGTATACTCTTGCAGCATTTTGCTACGTGATACTTCACGATCTAAGCGAATTTCTGTAAAAAACTCATCACTATTAATCGCGGAAATCATTCCGTCTTCAACTTCCCCTTCGCCTTCTTCGTTACCTTCAGTCATCATTTCTTCCATTTCATCTTCTTCAATATTTACAGAAACTTGCCCGGCATCTTCTTCACCCATCATCTCTTCAATACCTTCCATTTCCTCATCCATATAAGCTAGGTCCGTTGTATTTTGCGGTTGAGATGTCATGTAATACACTGATAAAACTACAATTAAGCTAAGCATTGTTAATAACCATACTGTTTGTTTCTTTAATACCATTTTTTATTCCTCCTTTAATTTCTTAGGCATTACTGATACACGGTGAGCTGGTACATCAAGGACTCGGCTTACAGCTTCGACAACTCTTGCTTTTACTTGCATATTGTCAGCTCCTTCAGCTACAACTAGGACCCCACGGATTTCAGGTTTTTGCTTTTTTACTAACAGCGGCTCTTCACTGTCTCCTTTACGGATAATGACAACCTGTTCATCTCTCGTTAAGTCATCTACTTGTCTCGTTCCACCTTCACGGTCAGTCTCATCCGTTTTCTGATGCTTTGTATGAATGTTTCGTTCATACACCCTTTTCTCGGTTTCTGCTAAATTGATCATAATGGAAACATCAGAAACTCCTATCATTTGTTCTAAAACTTCCTTTAATTGATTTTCATAACGGATTTCATAGTCTTCCATCGTCATAGGCCCGGAAGAGCTACTCCTTCCTAAAGCTGGCTCTGCTTCTTCATTCTCGTCTTGGTTAAACACTGGTTCACTTGGTGGAGCACTTTGATCATCACCAATGAAATTTCCTAATATCATTAGTCCAACACCTACACAAAGAACCATGATCACGTATTGGATCGTATTTTTTTTCTTTGGACTGCCAGCTTTTTGGTCAAACAGCTTTTTTAGCCATTGCTTATCCCCTTTATCACCTTTTTCCATATCATTGCTCCCCTCCTTCCCAGGCTAAAGAAATTTTATCTTTAGGAATTTGCCACTCATCTGCTAAAAATGTTTGAATGGGGACTGCGTCTACTCTTGTTTCTTCTTCAGCAGGTAGTTCTTTCCGTGTGTCGATATTTACCACAGAAACTGCTTGAACAAGTTCACCTTCATTTTCCTCTTCTGCCACTCTTTTAAGATGCACTGTTACTTTTACAATGGCATCCTCATCTGTAGTATCAAAGGCAAATTCATCGAGGGTAATTTGAACACTATCAACTTCTACATCAAACTTTGCCACCAACTCCTCTTCTACTTGTCTCTTCATTGGGACAGCCATCTGTTCTGATATATATGCACGTTGTCCTCTTTCTATTTCTATTTTCTTTCTTTCTATTGAATTTTCTAAAGAATTTTCTGAAACGTGTTCGTTGTTTGAAAAGGTTGGCAGTATATCATTAATATCTTTAGAAAAAATGGAAAGCAAAGGATTAAGAATAATAACTAGTAACAGCAAACCAACAACCATCTTGACATAGCGTTGCATACTAGAATTCGGTAATAGGAGCTCCAAGATCGTAGCTAGTAAAATAAAAATAATAATATTCGTTAGCCAATCTGTTAAAAAGCTCATTTTTTCACACTCCTTACCGCATCATTAATGAAACATTTCCGGCTGCAATGATAATCGTTAGAGCTAGGAAGAACATTAAGCATACTGTTGCTAAAGCTGCAAATATAAAAATAACTGATTTACCAATAATCGATAAACAATCAATGATTGGACCGCCTCCAAGCGGTTGAAGAACTGCAGCTGCAACTGTATAAATAATGGCAAGCGACAATACTTTGATCGCTGGAAATGCGCATAACATGAGAAGTATCGCTAGACCAGCTAGTCCAACCGTATTTTTTAGCAGGACACTAGCACCCATTACAGTATCAGCAGCATCGGTAAACATCCTCCCGACAACTGGAACAAAATTCCCTGCAATAAACTTTGCTGTTCTTACTGTTATTCCATCGGCTACAGCTGACGTTGCACCTTGGACAGAAATGACACCTAAGAAAACCGTTAAAAATACTCCTAAAATTCCAATACTAATATTACGTAAAAAGTTTGCTAGCTTCGTAACTTTGTAGTGATCACTGAGCGTACTTACAATACTTAATAACGCAGACAGGAACAGCAACGGCATGACCACATGTTGAATAAGCAGCCCGCTCGTATTGACGAGAAAAACGATTAATGGATGAAACAATGCCACAGATGTGATACTTCCAACAGCAGCCATAAGGGCTAAAAGTAAAGGTAATAAGGCGATCATGAAGTGGATCATATTACTTATTGCGTCCGATGCGTACGTAATTGCAACATGAAAACTATTCAGCGCTATGACAATTAAGACCATATAGGTGATTGCATAAGCCACTTTACTGATCGTATGCTGCTCAAAAGCATTTTGTAAGGATTGTAAAACCATCGCAAAGATGGTCAAAAGTATAAGTGAGCCAAGAAGCTTTCCATTGACTAATAATTCATGAAGAAAAAATTTTATAAGTCCACCAAACCACTCTTTAATAGAAAACTCTTTTTCACCTTTTACAAATTCCATAAATGTGCCTTTTTGACTTTCTGGAAGAAAACCTCCATATTCTGTTGCCACCTTGTCCCAAAATTCCTTAACTTCATCTACTCCTAATTTCTCTAATTGTTCTTCTACAAAAGTGTGTTCATCCATCGGTGTAGTCTCGGCTGATACTTGAAATGGTATAAAGAATAATAAAGCGAAAAAACATACAGTTAAGATGCGCATCTCTTCACCCCCTCTATGATTAATCAGGAGATGCTTGTACCACTCAATTTAGCCCGGAATTAATGAAATAATCATCTCGATAATGGAAGTCAGGATCGGGATAGCCATTACTAGAATTAAAATTTTTCCTGCTAACTCAATCTTGGAAGCGATTGCTGCTTGTCCAGCATCTTTTGCAATTTGTGCTCCAAATTCAGCAATATAGGCAATGCCGATAATCTTTAAAATCGTTTGTACATAGACCATATTAATATTGGCATTTTTCGCAATATCCTCGAGCATCGTAACCACTTTAACAATTTCATCTATGATAAATAAGAAAATCAGGATCCCGACAAATACGGTTAAAAGAAAAGCAAAGATCGGCTTTTGTTCTTTTACAACGAGAGCAAGGAAGGTGGTGATCAGCCCTAGTCCAACAATTTGAATGATTTCAATGGTCACCACCCCCTAACCTTGAAATAAGAATACACCTTTTATTTTTTGGAATAAGTCATCAACGATTGATGCCACCATATAAAGAACTACGACAAAACCGATGAGTGTTACCCATTGTGCCCAATCGTCTTTTCCCATTTGTTTTAGAACGGTATGAATCATGGCAACAACGATCCCTATTCCTGCGATTTGAAAAATGGTATTTACATCATATGCCACCGTTAAACCCTCCCTTATTCCTCAGGATGCAAAATAAATACTTATAACATTAATATAATGATGAGTAAACCAGTTAAGAAACCAAGACTTTTAATCATCTTTTCATATCGATTTTGACGATCCTTCGCTTCGCCTTCTTCACGCTCAAGGTGATTGATAGTAAGTAATATTTGTTTCTGTTGGTTCGTTCGATCATGTTGACCTAGTGTCGTGCCAAATTGTTGCATAATTTCATATTCTGCATCGCAAAGTGCGGTAAGCTGCCATGTTTCTTTCAAGCTTTCTTCCCATGCAACTGGTACACTTTCTTCCTGATTTTTCAACCTTTGAGCAAATTGCGAAAAGAAATAAGACACCGGCTTAGGCATTTGCTTAGCTAAGTTATGACAAGCTTCCGCTAATGGTGTCATACCATACATAATTTCAGCTTCTAGTGATTGAAGGGCAATTTTTAATTGTCTTAGTTGGCGTGGACGTTCACTTAACCTTCTTGCAATTTCAAAGCCGACCCAAGTCGTAGCAATTAAAATGATGATTGCACCTATAAGCTTCAAATAGCGCTCACCACATCTTTCCGAAGCTGGTTACGAATTCTCCGAATGGCACCAGCAGAATTCCTTCTCGTTAGTTCAATACATCGATTAAACACATTAGCTTTCATTAGACCTGAAATAGTCGGACGGTGATCTAATTCCTCCATATCAAAACCATGGACTGTCGTAATAATTTTTACGCCAGCATGAATGGCTTCCATGATTGCTATTGCATCTTCCTGCCGACCAATTTCATCTACAATTAACACATCAGGACTCATCGAACGGATCATCATCATCATCCCTTCCGCCTTAGGACAACCATCTAAAACATCAATTCGATGCCCTAAATCATGCTGCGGTACACCTCGTACACTAGCCGCTATTTCAGAGCGTTCATCAACAATAC
This sequence comes from Alkalihalobacterium sp. TH-98, assembly GCF_057473385.1. NCBI lineage: Bacteria > Bacillati > Bacillota > Bacilli > Caryophanales > Bacillaceae > Alkalihalobacterium > Alkalihalobacterium sp. TH-98. The sequence goes on from NZ_JBYCKM010000009.1 coordinate 337,552, forward strand.
CTACTTTACTAGGCGGTATATTTAACTCTGGCACTCCACTACTGACAATCCGGGCAATATCTCTTAATAACGTTGTCTTCCCCGTCTGTGGTGCTCCGACGATTAATGTATTTTGCCACCCTTTTTGATAAATGTGCGGGACTACCTTGTCTGCAACACCTATCTTTTGTCTTGCAATCCTAATGTTGTATGAGCTAATATCTCTTAAAGCTTTCACTTGCCCTTGTTCAATAATCACCTTTCCAGCTAAACCAACTCGATGTCCGCCGCGGATCGTAATAAATCCTCGTTTCAATTCCTCTTCAAAAGCATATAAAGAATATTGACTAAGTTGATTTAATAGCTGTTGACCATCTTCTGGCCTAACCATATACATTTGACTTCGAACTTCGGGATAGAAGGGTTTTCCACGAGCGATGATTTCTAATGGCCGATTTACACGGATACGAATTTCTTCTAACTCTTTCTTTATTGAGTCTGGACACTGAGTAATAAGCCTGGCGATTGGATCTGGCAGAACTTCTAGGACTTCTTTCATATTTCTCTCTCCTTCATCCTCAAAAAGCTAGTCTCAACCAAATGTATGCACAAACAGCTTGTTTATTCCTTATCTTTTAATACCAATAAGAATTAATGTTACTCCTAATCCAATGAGTATGAGCTTACTTGCTGACAGTTTGTCTGCTAATCCAATAAGCCCTATTGTCATCGTAGTAATTAGAACGAGCGGCCCAACAATAGCTAATATCGCATTGATAGCTACTGCTTTTTCAATACTGTTGAACTTGAGCATAAGACCAGCTGCAGATAGTTCGATCAATCCTGAAATGACTCGCAATAAAACCATTCCTAGTAACGCTGTTTCAATTCCTGTAAAGAAGCCTTTCATTTCATTCACCTCTAAGCGAAACTCTCTTTGTACAAACTATGTTGCAAGTAATCAGTTCAGAACAGCTTGTTTAAAAAATAAAAAAGAAGCCGGAAACATTGTTCAGCTTCTTTCAATTTATTATTTTTTTCAGTTTCTTTCTTCATTTCTTCAATAGGGTTTTATATTAGTAGGTATTAAGCTATTATTGAAATTCACGCTCAGTCCCCATTCATTGATAGCCAACTAACACGGAACATAAAAAAAGCTTGATGCAAATGCATCAAGCTTTTTAAACTTAGGCACGAGACACGTAATCACCGTTACGAGTATCGATAATTAAAACATCACCTTGGTTAATAAAGAATGGTACTTGTACCGTTAACCCCGTTTCAAGAGTTGCAGGCTTTGTGCCTCCACTTGCTGTATCACCTTTAATTCCTGGCTCTGTTTCTGTAACTTCTAGTTGAACTGTATTTGGAACTTCTACTCCTAAAATTTCACTTTGGTATGTCATGATTTGAACTTCCATATTTTCTTTTAGGAATTTTAATTCACGTTCAATTTGTGAAGTCTGCAGTTCAATTTGTTCATACGATTCGTTATCCATAAATGTATGTGTATCACCACTAGCATATAAGTATTGCATTTTACGATTTTCGATATGTGCTTTAGCCACTTTTTCCCCAGCACGGAATGTTTTTTCTTGAATCCCGCCTGTACGAATGTTACGTAGTTTTGTACGAACGAACGCAGCACCTTTACCTGGCTTTACATGTTGGAATTCAAGTACTTGCCAAATTCCGTTATCTACTTCAATCGTTAATCCAGTTCTTAAATCATTTACAGAAATCATCCTTTGTCCTCCATCTTCGTTCAATCAATTGTTTAGTTCACTATAAGAATATACCATACATTATCCGCAGGGTGCATAATTTATTCGCCGACGAAAAGTAGTTCTTTAGTCGACTTTGTAAAAGAACGATTTCCCTCTTCTGTAATAAGAGTATCATCCTCAATACGGGTACCGCCTACACCAGAAATATAAATTCCTGGTTCAACCGTCACAATCATACCTGGCTCCAAAATCGTATCAGACTTTGTTGATAATGATGGGCCTTCATGAACTTCCATTCCTAAGCCATGTCCAGTTGAATGACCAAAATACTCGCCATACCCTTGCTCGGTAATATAATCACGAGTTAAAGCGTCTGCTTGTTTACCAGTCAGACCTGGCTTAATTCCGTCCATTCCTCTTTTTTGTGCTTCTAGAACTGTATCATAGATCTTTCTTAACTCATCGCTAATTTGACCAACCGCCAGCGTACGAGTAATATCTGAGCAGTACCCTTGATAATATGCACCAAAATCAAGTGTAACCAGCTCTCCTTTTTCAATTACCTTATCGCTGGCCACACCGTGGGGAAGAGCAGAACGTAACCCTGATGCGACAATAATATCAAATGATGATGACGCTGCTCCTTGTTTTCTCATGAAAAACTCTAGTTCATTGGCCACATCAAGTTCTGTTAATCCTGGTCTTATGTATTTTGTAATATGATCAAAAGCCGCATCAGCTATTTCTGCTGCTGCCGTAATAATTTTTATTTCGTGCTCATCTTTTATTAATCGAAGCTTTTCCACAACGCCACTTACAGGAATGAATTCTCCTTGTATTTGTTTTTTATAAATTTCAAACGTTTGATACGTCGTATGGTCACTCTCAAAACCTAACTGACTAATCCCCATATTTTTGGCTTGCTTAGCTACTTCTTCAAAAATAGGTCCTGTATGCTGTACAACCTCAAAACCAGTTGCTTGCGCTTGAGCTTGTTCCACATAACGAAAATCTGTAATAAATTTAGCTTCTTTTTCTGAAACAAGAGCTACTCCAGCTGTACCTGTAAAATTCGTCATATACCGACGATTATAAGAGCTTGCGATCAATAATCCATCAATACCTTGCTCTTTAAATGTCGCACGTAACTTTTGTAAACGTTCCACTTAACTTCCCCCTTTAATTATTGCTTGAATTGCAAGTTCATAACCCAAAAAACCTAATCCAACAATTTGCCCTTTCGTAACAGGTGAAATGACCGAGGTATGTCGAAAAGTTTCTCTAGCATGCACATTTGAAATATGCACCTCAATAACAGGCACTGAAATACTAGCAACTGCATCTCTAATTGCATAACTATAGTGAGTAAACGCCCCAGGATTGATAACAATACCTGCGCAGCCAGTATCTTGGGCTTCGTGAATCCAATCAATAATTTGACCCTCAAGATTGGATTGCTTACATACCACTTCATAACCTAGACCTTTACCATGTTCTACAAGTCTACTCTCTAAGTCCGCTAGTGTTTCATGACCATAAATATCAGGCTCTCGCATTCCAAGTCGATTAAGATTTGGTCCATTAATTACAAGAATCGAGTTCATTGATTCTTTCTCCTCTTTTTGAAATAGGCTCTTTAAAGTGGATAAATGATGATCATTGATTTGGGCCCTTGTGTAAAATAATGCTACACACCAATCAATTTTCTAATCAGTTATTGAGCCCAAACCGCCATTAGTATCACTCTAGAAATTACTCTAAAAGAGCCAGTATATATGTTTCTTTATGGTTTATTCTACCATAGTTTTTTCTTCTTTTGCCAATGAACTCATTACCTTTATGATGATTGTACTCTTTTCAATTCCTGATATTCAAAGGAAATTGAGTATCCAATAAACACACCATATAGCAAATACAAACATAAAGTAGTTATTATAGTGTTCGAATCTAAATTTGCCACACTTTTCAGGCCAGGGAAAATTGGATTCAATAAGTAAAACACAATTAACCACAGAATAATTCCATATAAAGCTCCTGCCCACATGTTATTAACCTTTTCAAGTAACAGCTTATAAATAAATGCAACTAGAATTGATAACAATCCAATGACAATAATCCCAACGATCTGTCCCATGTAACCATTTTTCCAATCGCCTAACGCCCACGGCATCAATACAAGAGCAGGACCAATTCGCGCAAAATTAAAAAAGAAGGCAATATAACCTATCGTACTCCATAATAACCCGCCGACTACTCCAATGGTTGCAATTTTGGCATTATATGACATCGGGTCATCTTTTTGGTTTTGTTCTAATGATTGTTGATTTTCCAATGTTCAACACCTCCAATTGTAGTATGTCCCATCTTTTTCTATAGTTTTCATTAAATTTCAATTCCATTCATTTGGTCTGTATTATGGATAACTTTAGAAAATTTCTAGAAATATGTGTAATTTAAAAAATAAAGGGGAAATCTATGAACAGGAAGATATCATTAGAGGAATTATGGACATTGTTGTAGAATATAAATTAAAAAATAATAATCTTATGATAGCATTCGCTAACATATGCAACTATGATAAACGAGGCCAAGCCGTCTCATACACATATACTGAACTAGGGTGTTAATAAATTCTTGTAATTTCTTTTATATAACAACTTGTGCTAAATCTTTGGAGGTGAGCCAAATGTCTCGTAAAATGTACAATCCGCTTGTTTTAATTCTTATTGGGTTAGCTGTGTTCGGCTTCTTTTATCGACTAATTACAGAGCCGCTGCAATTATTGACCCAATTCCTTATTTTTGGGGCGATAGCTGCTATCCTATTTTTCTTGTACAAACGCTTCCTTGCGAAGCAATTTGGAGTGGAAGGGACCTCTCACCGTCCGAAACAGCCGGTCAAAAATAAAATAAAGAAAACGACCAATGTTATCCCGCATCGTAAGAAGGCCGGACAAAAGAAAGCTTCTAATCGTACGCTTAATAAACGAAGTTCAGCACCAACTTTAACAGTGATTGAAGGAAAAAAAGGAAAGAAAAAAAATCGTGCACTGTTTTAAGATGCGCGATTTTTTCTTTTATCCATGAAATAGGAAAAATTTTCACATATAATAAGAGAGAGTCTTTTATTTATATTCGTTTATGAAAGGAGGTCAACATGTTTGAGTCAAACTTCCTCACCTGGTTACTATCGATAGAACATCCGATCCTTGACTTTTTCATGTCACTTTTTCAACTGATTAGCCATGAATATATTTATTTCATATTCATTCCAATTATTTACTGGGCTATTCACAAACAGACCGGTTTTCAGCTTTTGTCTTTATTTTTATTTTCCATGTATGTTAACAGCTTCATTAAAGATGTTTTTATGATTGAGCGACCAGAAGTTACACCACTTGATAACGGCTATTCTTTCCCGAGCGCTCATACACAAGCGGCGACTACGTTTTGGGGTTATCTCATCCCTGCCGTAACTAAACAATGGTTTACTATTTTTGCTTGCTTTATTATTGCCTTAGTTGCGTTTTCTCAGTTATATTCAGGAGCGCATTGGCCATTTGATGTTTTAGGGGCCATTATTATTGGAGCGTTTCTAGTTTATGCTAGCTATCGGTCATTAGACTGGACGGGTGGAATGCCTGAGCGAATCAAACTTTCACTCTGGGTCATTATTCCTGTTGCACTTTTTGTCCTATCCCCGGATCAAGCTTTATTTAGTGGTGCTTTACTAGGTGCCGGTATTGGCTATCACCTAGAACAAACTAAGAACCGGATGGATATGAAAGTCACGTTTATCAAAAAATTAATCGCTATAATTATAGGTTTAATGGGAATTATTGCTCTTCAGACTATTGGACTGTATTTACCAGATCAAGTAGTTATTGAATTCATTTATGCAATTGGAATCGGATTATGGATTACCTATATTGCACCGGTTTTATTTGTTAGTTTAAAAATTTATGGACAGCAAGGAAATAAAATAGGGGTGTAACCGTTGTTAGTACACCCACTTTTTTAAAAACTTGTGTGTACGCTCTCTTCCTAATAGAATGAGAGCTTCTTTTTTTTCTTCCGTTAAATCGAAATCCGTAGCTTTGACATCTGTTACAGGGATAAATACAATATTTTTGGCGTGTTCCTTCACGATATAACGGACATCGTGAGCTTTACGCATTGTTTCAAACAAGGACTGGAACATATCGATCCCAGTTTTAATTTCATGTGGTGGAATTTCGTCTAAGTCTGGTGTCAACCTAAACCCTAATACAGGCCTTACAATCTTTTGATTTATATCCTTCATGAAAAGCCATAATGGAAAATTACTCAGAACCCCTCCGTCAACTATATACGATTTTTTACCTGATGGATTATATACTTTCACCGGTTCAAAGAAATAGGGGATGCTGCTACTCATTCTAACCGCTCTGGCAACTGAAAATTTTTCCGGCATAATACCATAGGCCGGTAAATCATCAGGAAGAACAACGATCTGCCCTCTGCTTAAGTCAGAAGCAATAATTTTAAGTGTTCCTTCTGGTAAATCAGCAAATGTTTTTATTCCTTTCTTTGCCAACTTCTCATCAATCCACTGTTCTAATGCATCTCCCTTATACATCCCTAAGTTAAAATATAATTGTACCCATTTCATCCATTTAAAAGGGAGTACCGTTTTTCTACCGTCCATAAATTGAGCCACATTAAGTTCATTCATCATGTCATTAAGTTCATGACTCGTATAACCTGCTTTCAATAGCGCTGAAAATAAAGCGCCTGCACTTGTACCTGCTAATCTCTCGAAAGTATACCCTTTTTCCTCGAGAACTTGTGTTGCCCCAATAAACGCAAATGCACGGACGCCCCCTCCAGCAAAAACACCATCTATTTTCATACCCTTCTCCTCCTCCTCACAATAAAATATGTGTTATTCGTCTAAGGAGGTACAATAGTTGAGAATTTTTTTATTACGGTAATGAAATATTTTAGGGGACTACGTGAAGTGTGTTGGTGTCCTCTAGGGGATAGCACAACCAGCAACCCGATTGTAAACCTTAAAGCAATTACTAGGATAAAAACACAAAAGACTGACTCATCCGGTCACTAAACGTGCCCTTTTGAGTCAGCCTCTTCTTCATTTCGTTTTTGAACATCACGCAATTCATTAATACGCTTTTCATCTTCTTGAAAATATTGAACGAGATCACCAATCCGATCTATTGCGTCCCAGCTTAAATGATGTTCAATTCCCTCAACATCTACATAAATGTTTTCGTTTGTAACACCGATTATTTTCATAAAGTCTTCTAATAGGTCATGGCGGTATACTAAACGCTTACCTATTTTTTTTCCTTTTGGAGTTAAAACCAATCCGCGGTATTTCTCATATATTAAGTATTCGCTTTTGTCTAATTTTTGAACCATTTTTGTAACGGAAGACGGATGAACTTCCAACGCCTCTGCAATATCAGAAACCCTCGCATACCCTTTATCTTCTATAAGCATATATATCCGTTCTAAATAATCTTCCATACTAGGTGTTGGCATCGGTACTCCTCCACTCCATTCGTCTCTTGTCCAATTAAGTCTAAACTATATTTTACTATAACTGACGATAGACAACAATGTTTTTCGACTCCAATAATTTGCCAAAAGCTTAAACACATTAAAAGCATCCCAAAATTAAAGAGTCTGGCCTCATATCTCGCGTTTTAATAGTGACATACATAGAACACACTATAAGCGAAAGAGCCAGACTCTTTTTATTATCTTTGTTTACTTTTATCGTTTATACCTTAGAGGCCACACTTTAATTGAGCGCCACAACTTGTACATGTGTTACAACCGCCAAGGTCTTCCACTGTCCCTTCACGACAAACAGGGCAAGTATCTCCAACTTCAGAACCAAATGTTACTTTAGTTGAACGAAGATCTGCAATTGTGTCTACTAATACAACAGGTTGCCTTTTCGTTGCACTTTCCGGTGCTTCATTATCAAATGTATTTTCTTCAGCACTTAACGTTAGTACTTGAGCGTCACGACTTCCATCAACATAAACCGTTCCACCCTTAGCTCCGCCTTTATAGAGACGCTCGTACACTTTTTGTACTTGTTCTACTGTGTAGCCTTTTGGAGCATTTACCGTTTTTGATAAAGAGCTGTCAACCCAACGTTGGATAACACACTGTACATCAGCATGTGCTTCTGGAGCTAACTCCATCGAAGAAACAAACCATTCAGGTAAGTTATCCTTGCTTGCTTCGGGATTATCATTCAAGTATTCTTGAACAATTTCAGCATTTACTTCAATAAATTTTCCTAAGCGGCCACTACGGTAGTACGAAAATGAGAAGTATGGTTCAAGACCTGTCGATACACCAACCATCGTCCCGGTAGAACCAGTAGGAGCTACGGTTAATAGATGAGAGTTACGGATCCCATGTTCAAGGATTCCTTGACGAATATCCTCAGGCATTTTTTCCATGTATCCTGTATTGATAAATGCTTCTCTTAATGCAACCGTGTCTTCGTACGTTTCCCCTACTAGAAAAGGAAAACTTCCTTTTTCTTTCGCAAGGTCAATACTTGTACGATAAGCTGTAGTTGCAATAGTCTCGAAAATACGGTCTACCAGTTGATCTCCTTGTTCAGAACCGTAAACTGTTTCACAATAGATGAGTAAGTCGTGTAATCCCATTACTCCTAAACCGACACGGCGTTCACCTTTTGCTTGTTTTGTATTTTGCTCTAAGAAGTAAGGCGTAGCGTCAATTACGTTATCTTGCATACGCACTCCAACTTCAACGGTTTGCTTTAACTTTTCAAAGTCTACAACTTTATTTTCTTTATCAGCCATTTCAGCTAAGTTAATCGCTGCAAGGTTACAAACTGAATATGGCGCAAGTGGTTGTTCCAATAATGTTATCCTATCGGCTTTTTATCCGATAGTTCTGCTCTTTGAATTCAGCATGCTCCAGTATTGAATGTAAGTTTGGTTTTCCTACTGAGGTAAACTACAGTATTCCTATTAACGTTAAAAAGTTTTGCTACCTCGGTTGCACATAAACCATTATCAGCAGCTTCCTTTAACCAAACTTTATCTTTATAGAGCACGTTGTCACCCCACAATAAGTTCTATGTTAATTATATTATAACTTTTTAGGGTAACAAAGCAGTTCAGCATACCTTTTCATTATACGTTTTAAACGTAAAATGCTGCGGCCTCTTGGATGGGTTATATTCTCTATTTCTAGAGGTTCACCATCTATGCGTTGCCCCTGACTAAAGTTTTACGTTTAGCCTTCGGTTCGGATTAGCATCTCAGCCTTCCCGCTTTATTCCGCAGTTTTTTACGTGAGGCAAACTAAGCTACTCTACCACACGGATTCGTTGCAACTACCTTTTGACCATATGCTTTAGCATTCGTCATGTCGTTTGCATTATCAATAAAGAAAATTCCAGGCTCAGCAGAATACGTCGCGCAAATATTGATTAAGTTCCATAATTCTTTCGCCTTAATCGTTCGGTACGTTCTAACTTTAAAGCCACGTTTTTCCCACTCGCGTACATCACCATAATCATGCCATTCTCTATTATAAATTTCCATTTCTTCTTCCGTATAATTCTCAACATCCGGGAAGCGTAATGGATAATTTGCGTCTTTTTCAACGGCTTCCATAAATTCTTTCGTTAAACAGACTGAGATATTCGCACCAGTTAAGAACTCAGAATTATTAACCGTATACGTTCCTCCAACCGCTAGCTTCTCTTCAGCCTCTTTAATTATTTTATCGTTAAATCCGCCTTGACCTTCGACATTTTTAAAGTTAACAATTCCTTGATACATTGCTTCTTCTACGTTTGACAGTGGATTGAACTTCAATTTATCTTTTACAAGCTTTTTAATTTGATCATCTTTAGTCGTCTCTAATAAGAAACGTAAGATACGAGGGTTTTGCATTTTAGAAATAATAAATTCTAAGATGTCCGGGTGCCAATCTGATAGCATAATCATTTGAGCCCCACGTCTTGAACCGCCTTGCTCAACTAGATGTGTTAACTTTGCAATATCATCTAGCCAAGATACTGATCCAGAAGATTTCCCATTTACTCCTCTTGCTAGAGTGTTTCGAGGACGTAATGTTGAACCGTTTGTTCCAACCCCGCCACCACGGCTCATAATCTCCATTACTTGTTTACGGTGTTCAGAAATACCTTCTCTTGAGTCTTTTACATACGGCATCACGTAGCAGTTAAAATAGGTAACATCCGTTCCTGCACCTGCACCATATAAAACTCGCCCAGCTGGTATAAAATTCATATGAACTAGTTCATGATAGAACTTTTCATATGTTTCTTGGCGTTTTTTCTCATCTACTTCAACAGATGCCAGCCCCGTAGCAACACGCTTTGCAATTTGCTCATAATAAATTTCTAATGGCTTTTCAATTGTATCTAGTGAGCGTTCGACGATGCCTGTTTGCATTTCGTTCGGTTCATCTAAAACACCATGAAATTCCTCATCAACGAGTACTTTCGCTTTATTAGCTTCTCGATCAATTTCAAGAATAAAGCCAAAGCCTCTCGCTGGGAATTTAGGATCATCTTTCACAGTAAGAACAACGAAATCCCCTTCTTTTAGTGTTTTCTTTTCTGTGTCTTTAAATGTGTAACGATCGAGCATTACGAGGCGAGAAACACCTTTTTTCGTAATGTTCATGTCCTCTGTTATTGGATGAACTTGAGGAAACACCTTAATATCATCATTGAGTCTTTCTTTGTTGATCGTCATCACCTTTGACATCATCATCGTCATACAAATAAGCTCCTCTCTTTTGTATCTTATCTATTTTTCTTCTGCTGAACATGTTGTATGTAGCAAAGAGGTTTAATTTTTTGAAAGTTACCAACAATTTCATGATTACGGGTAACTTGGACAAGCGTAACATAAAATAAATCCCAAATCAATATATTGTGTATCAAAGAATTAAATATATACTATATATTGTGAATTTGTTCGTCCGTACATCTTATTTGTCAATGTTAAAAGAAATGAAAGAAACAGAGATATTTCGAGAATAGATTAAATTTACTACTTAAATTCGACGTAATCAAACAATTTTCTTTGTTGCATTTTAGTAATAGTCAAAAAGGTTGATTTGTAGCGTTTTTAACATTTCCTTAACAACTTTTAGGTAATAATACCTAGAGAATCTCTATAGCGAAAATGATAAATTGAAGTACAAGACATTAAAGGAGGTAAAATTAATGGACTACGTTCTTTACCAAAATCGTATTATACCAAAAAATGAACTACATATAGATATGGATGATAGAGGATATAATTTTGGGGATGGAATATATGAAGTTGTACGTGTTTATAACGGAATTCCATTTGCAATGGATGAACATTTGGAACGCTTACAGCAAAGTGCCTCAGCGCTTGATATGTCAGTGCCGTATTCTATGGAAACAATAGAGGAACTCGTCTATGGCTTAATTCAAAAAAATGATATTAATAGTGGAATGATTTACTTTCAGCTAACACGAGGGATTCAACCACGAAATCATTTATACTCACGAGAGATAGAGCCTGTTCTTAGCGGTTTCTCGAAGCCACTTGAAACAAATGTCGAATGGCAGCAGAACGGCATTGATACGTGGATGACAAAAGATATCCGTTGGCTTCGCTGTGACATAAAAACCATTAACTTACTAGGAAATATAATGGCCAAAAGAGAAGCTAGTGATAACAATTGTCATGAAGCGCTTCAACATCGGGATGGGCTAGTGACTGAAGGATCATCTTCAAATCTTTTCATTGTTAAAGATGATGTTATTTATACACATCCATCTACCAATATCATTCTAAATGGCATCACGAGAAGAATTGCCATCCGTTTAGCACATCAAATAGAAGCAACAATTAAAGAGGAATCCTTTACGTTAGAAGAATTAAAACACGCTGATGAAGTTTTTATTACGAGTACTACAATGGAAGTAACTCCTGTTCGTTCGATTAAAGGGGATCTAACCGCTTCATATAGTATTGGGCCGTGGACAAGGAAATTACAAGAAGCATTTACAGATTACAGAAAGAAGCAGCAGTAGACACTGCTGCTTCATTTTTTATAATTCCAACTATCATTTGCATATCTTTCAGCCGCAATATTTTGGACTATTTCTTCTTCTTCTTCCGTTAATGTGTAAGGTTCTAATTTAATATCAAGACCACGTTCAAATCCTAGTTTAAATGCTTTCATTGCCTCTTCATAACTAACTGGTTGCTCTCTTAATTCATTAATTGCAACAGCTTTATTTTTAAAATTCTTTTGTAATCTCTCACGCACACGATCACTCGGATATTTAAATAGATCAAATAATTGATCCTCGTCTAAATCCAAAATGATAGACCCATGTTGCAAAATAACCCCTTTTTGCCTCGTTTGTGCACTTCCCGCAACTTTTCTACCTTCAACGACTAATTCATACCAAGAAGGGGCATCAAAACAAACAGCTGATCGTGGATTTTTCAAAGCATCTTTTTCTAGCTGCGATTTCGGGATCGCAAAATATGTGTCCAGTCCTAGTTCTTTAAATCCTTCTAATAACCCCTGTGAAATAACGCGATACGCCTCAGTAACTGTGTTTGGCATTTCCGGATGGGCTTCAGAAACTATCACACTATATGTTAATTCTTTATCGTGAAGGACACCTCTACCTCCTGTTGGCCTGCGTACAAAACCTAAGCCATACTTTTTTACAGCATCCATATTTATTTCTTTTTCTACTTTTTGAAAGTAACCAATGGATAATGTAGGGGGGTTCCAGCCATAAAAACGAATCGTAGGTGGAATGATACCCTCACTGTGCCAATTTAATAAAGCTTCATCTAACGCCATATTATAAGCTGGTGAACTGAAGCCAGAATCAATAAACCGCCATGTCTCTTTCATCATACATTTCCTCTTTTCTACTACTAAAATACAAACCTAAGTGTATCAAAAGACGAATTAAAACAAAAGAAACAAACTTTCGCTTATCCAATTCTCAATAAATCCCCTTAAAATTTATAAACAGAAACTAGTTAGTAGACAAACCATAAACTACTACCAACAATTACTTTGCGAAAATGGACTTCCATGTTTATAATAAATGAGGGAACTATTGATTGTTGTAAATAAAGGAGTGTTATTGTAAAAGATGGAATGGATTTTATGGGGTTTACTTTTTGGATTATTAGTATTTTTTATTGTGAAACGTTTTATTAAGCCTAAATATTTAACAGAGTTAACACAAGATGATTTCATTAAGGGCTACCGAAAAGCTCAACTCATTGACGTCAGGGAACCGAAAGAATTTAATGGCGGCCATATTCTAGGAGCGCGTAACATTCCAATGTCTCAATTAAGACAACGAATGAACGAAGTCCGTCCTGACCAAGCAGTTTATTTATACTGTCAGTCAGGTGCAAGAAGTCGTCAAGCAGCTGAAATCTTAAAGAAAAAGCGTAGCTGTGAAGACCTTAATCACCTTAAAGGTGGATTTAAAAAGTGGACAGGAAAAATTAAAAAGAAATAAATGTAGTGAGGACGTTTTCTTCTACAAAATCTTAACTAAATAAATCGAAACGAAGAGGACTGGATATTTTTCTAGTCTTTTTCTTATGAGTTTAATGCTGTTATTTTAATTAACTGGGTTGCTTTACCTATATGGCTAAATTCCTATTATTATAAGAAAAAACTAGACAGCAGTTAACTGTCTAGTTTAATCATAGTTACATTTCTTTTTCGTAACGTAATACTGGTTTTCTTGCAGCTGTCGTTTCATCTAGGCGGCCAATAACCGTATGATGCGGAGCTTCTTGAACGATTTCTGGATTGTCTTCTACTTCTTTTGCAATTTGGATCATTACATCGATAAACTCATCAAGCGTTTCTTTTGACTCCGTTTCAGTAGGTTCAATCATCATACACTCTTCAACGTTTAACGGGAAGTAAATCGTTGGTGGATGATAACCAAAATCAAGAAGACGTTTAGCCATATCCAACGTACGAACTCCTAATTTCTTTTGACGCTTACCAGAAATAACAAATTCATGTTTACAATGCTGTTGATATGGTAAATCAAAGTAAGGCTCTAAACGTCTCATCATATAGTTAGCATTTAACACTGCATACTCAGACACTAGGCGTAATCCAATAGGTCCCATTGTTCGGATATACGTGTAAGCACGAACATTAATACCAAAGTTGCCATAGTAAGGTTTAACACGACCAATGGACTCAGGTCGATTATAATCAAGACGATATGTCTCTCCATCTTTTACAATTAATGGTTTCGGTAAATAAGGAATTAAGTCTTTTTTAACCCCAACTGGTCCAGAACCTGGGCCACCACCGCCATGAGGGCCAGTAAATGTTTTGTGTAAGTTCAGATGCACCACATCGAATCCCATGTCTCCTGGTCTAGCAATTCCAAGAATAGCATTAGAATTTGCTCCATCATAGTAAAGCTTACCGCCAGCATTATGAATTATAGTTGCCATTTCAACAATATGTTCTTCAAATAATCCTAATGTGTTTGGATTCGTTAACATAAGAGCAGCTGTATCTTCTCCAACTACCTCTTTAAGATGCTCTAAATCAACTAAACCATTTTCATCTGTACGAACAGTGATCGAATCAAAACCTGCTACTGTCGCCGATGCTGGATTTGTTCCATGTGCAGAGTCAGGAACGATAACCTTTGTACGCTTTGTATCTCCATTTGCTTCATGATAAGCACGGATCAACATTAACCCCGTCCACTCACCATGCGCCCCTGCAGCGGGTTGAAGAGTTACTTCGTCCATTCCTGTGATTTCAGCTAATGACTCTTGTAACTCAAATAATAATTCTAATGCCCCTTGAACTTGCTCTTCTTCTTGATACGGATGAATATGAGCAAACCCTTCATAACGAGCTACATTCTCATTAATTTTGGGGTTGTACTTCATCGTACATGATCCAAGTGGATAAAAACCTGAGTCAACACCATGATTACGTTTAGATAGAGCCGTGTAATGACGCATTAACTGAAGTTCTGATACTTCTGGAAGCTCAGGCTCGTTCGTACGAACAAATTCTTCAGGAAGTAATTCAGCAAGATCTACTTCTGGTACATCACATTCAGGAAGGCTATGACTAATACGTCCTGGCTTACTCATTTCAAAAATTAGTGGTTGATTTTTACTCATTGATAGCCGCCCCCAATACACCAGCAAACTGGTCAATTTCAGTCTTTGTACGAATTTCTGTAATCGTTACTAACATATGTCCCTCTAGTTCGGGGTACGTTTTACCCAAATCATATCCGCCGATAATGCCTTGAGCAAACAACGCTTGATTTACTTCTTTTACAGGTTTGTTTAATTTAATGACAAATTCATTGAATGTTGGATGAGAAGAAACAACCTCTACGCCTGCTTCTTGCAGTTTCTTTTTGCCATATGCTGCTTTTTGAACGTTCTGGATAGCCATTTCCTTTACTCCAGACTTTCCAATTGCCGTCATAGCCACTGATGCAGCTAAAGCGTTCAATGCTTGGTTCGAACAAATATTAGAAGTCGCTTTTTCACGACGAATATGCTGTTCACGGGCTTGTAACGTTAGAACGAAACCACGTTGACCTTGATCATCTGTTGTCTGCCCCACTAGACGACCTGGAATTTTACGCATCAGCTTTTTCGTTGTTGCAAAATAACCGCAGTGTGGTCCGCCATATTGTGTTGGAATACCAAATGGTTGCGCATCTCCAATAACAATATCTGCACCAAACTCACCAGGTGGCTTTAGTGTTCCTAATGCAAGTGGGTTACTTGATACAACAAACATACCTTTTTCAGAATGCGTAACTTCCTCAATCGCAGCTAAGTTTTCAATTGCACCAAAGAAGTTAGGGTATTGCACAATTACACACGCAGTTTCACTATCGTACTTCGCTTTCAAATCATCTATATCCGTAACACCATCACGAATGTCAATCTCTACCACTGTTAAGTTTTGACCTTTTGCATTCGTTTTTAAGACGTCACGTGCTTCTGGATGAACAGCTTTAGAAACAAGGATTTGTTTTTTCTTTGTTTGTCCTGCACTCATCATCGCTGCTTCTGCAAGTGCTGTTGGTCCATCATACATAGAAGAGTTCGCAATATCCATACCTGTTAATTCACAAATCATCGTTTGGTATTCAAAGATGGCTTGAAGCTCACCTTGAGAGATTTCAGGTTGGTAAGGAGTATACGCTGTATAAAACTCAGACCTGGAAATCACATGATCAACAACAGATGGAATATAATGTTCATAAACTCCTGCCCCTAAGAACGATGGCATTTGTTTAATATTCGTATTCTTACTAGCAAGACCTTGAAGGTATTTTACTAGATCTGGTTCTGTTAATGCTTCTTTAATATTTAAGTTCCCTTTAAAGCGAATATCCTCTGGAATATCATTAAAAAGATCTTCTATTGACTGTACACCAATCGTCTCAAGCATCTCTTGCTTATCAGACTCGGTCATCGGTAAGTATCGAAAACTCATCGTTTTTCCCCCTAGTTTTGCCTTTTATAAAATGGTGTTTGAATTACTTTAGCTTTTAAACGTTTTTTCCTAACTTGAACCTCAACTTCTGTATCAATTACGGTAAACTCTTTATCAATAATGGCTAAGCCAATATTCTTCTTTAGTGTTGGAGATTGTGTACCTGTCGTTATAACTCCAACCTGGTTGTCATCAACGAAAACTTCGTACCCCGTACGAGGAATTCCTTTGTCGAGCATTTCAAGGCCAACAAGTTTTCTTGTCGTTCCTTCTGCTTTTTGTTTCTGTAGTGCCGCTTTCCCAATAAAGTCAGCTGCTTTATTGACTTTTACAGCAAAGCCCAAACCAGCTTCAAGAGGAGAAATTTCTTTCGTAAGTTCTTGACCGTATAATGGTAGTTTAGCTTCAAAACGTAGCGTATCTCTAGCCCCTAATCCGCACGGGAAAACTTCGCCATTCTTACCCTCTTCTAAAATAGCTGACCATAATTTTGCTGCGTCGTTTTCTTCACAATAAATTTCAAAACCATCTTCACCCGTATAGCCAGAACGAGAAACGAGAGATTTAACCCCAGCAACATCTACATTATCTTTGAAACGAAAAAAGCCAATTTTTGATAAGTCTTCGTTCGTTAATCGCTGTAATACAGATTCCGCTAACGGACCTTGTATCGCAAGTTGAGCAACATGATCTGAAACATTAACTAATTCAACCCCATCAATGATGTGGCTTTCTAACCAACTAGCATCTTTTTCTGTATTGGCAGCATTTACGACAAGTAGATAGTCTTCATCACTACGTTTATAAACGAGTAAATCATCTATCGTTCCTCCGTCTTCATAACACATCAAGGTGTATTTTGCTTGCCCTGCTTCCATATTTGCTAGATCATTTGTCATTACTAGTTGTAAGAACTCTAATGCCTTTTCACCCTTCACTTCAATTTCACCCATGTGGGAAACATCGAAAAGCCCGGCTTTAGTTCTTACTGCTTCATGTTCCTCTTTAATGCTTGAAAATTGAACCGGTAAATCCCAACCACCAAAATCAATTGTTTTAGCGCCATGTTCTTTATACAAGTCAAATAGTGGTGTTCTTTTTAAAGTTGACATGTCAATCCTCCTTAAATATTTAGCAAGAATACAAGATAGAAGGTAAAAATAAATTACCGCTAGATTAATGCAAATAACTGACCTTATGCATGGTTCAAGATATCTGACCTTAATCTAGACAGGACTAAAATATTTATTCTGTTTATAAAAAAAGACAGAGAAGTACATACTAAATCTATGTACTTCTCTGTCCTGATACCAGAAAGTTTCTTCCTTACTATATGAAGAAGCAAGGAATGTCTTCGTGGGTGGTTCTTAGACTACTAGTCACTGAACACTCTCCAGAGTCGCGTCGAGCAAGAGTCTGTTTGCCTGAGAGATTCACTTTCGCTTGCTCCTTCGGCGTCGCCAATTTGTTCTAAATCCGAACAATATACGAGCTCTCCCCTTGCTTTCATTCGCCATTATAAAGTTTTCGGTTGAAAATTTTATGTTTTAAACAAAATATTATATTAATATCCTATCAATTGATGAGTAGAAAGGCAATATAAAATTTTCAGGAAAGGGTGATATTTCTTGAATTTAGACGTTTTATTTGAGACATCATGGCAAGAAGATTTTTGCAAAAGGTTAGATGAAGATGGTCCTTGGTCGAACTGGGAGCTGTTTCAATTAGCTTATGAAGCTGAGCAACATTTATCCATCCCAGAGTTTCATGGACTTCAAGCACCCAAGCATCTGCCTCATTTAGAGCCGTACCCTCATCAAATTGAAGTTGCAAATACTGTAATCGAGAAAATGAACGGAAAAGCAATTTTAGCTGATGAAGTTGGATTAGGTAAGACCATCGAAGCAGGACTCATTTTAAAAGAATATATGATTCGCGGGCTCGCAAAAAAAGTACTAATTTTAGTTCCTGCCTCACTTGTCTCTCAATGGGCATACGAGTTAAATCAAAAATTTCATATTCCAGCAGTTGCACAGAAAAAAGCATATGTATGGGAGCAATGTGATGTAGTCGTTGCTTCAATTGATACGGCTAAACGAAATCCACACTTTGACATTGTTATGAAACAAGATTATGACTTAATTATTATTGATGAAGCTCATAAATTAAAAAATCCTAAAACTAAAAACTATGAGTTCGTAAAAAACTTAAAGAAGAAGTTTTGTTTGCTACTCACAGCAACTCCTGTACAAAACCGGTTAGATGAAATCTTTAATCTTGTTTCTCTTTTAAAGCCGGGACATCTTGGAGATTTATCAACGTTCGAAAAGAACTACCGATCTAATCAACGAGCGCCAAAAAATGATGAACAGTTGCGTGAGTTAGTTAATAAAGTAATGGTGCGAAACAGACGTGAAGAAACGGGAATAGAATGGACCAAACGAATTGTACAAACGGTTCCAATTACATTTAGTAAAGAAGAAAGAGAGTTGTATGATGCCATTTCTTCTTTAAAACATGACCCGAATGTTTTGACTAGCAGCTTTGGTATGCTCACACTGCAACGAGAAATTTGTTCAAGCCGAGAAGCTGCTTTTATGACATTAAAGAATATGATGGATAAAGCTAAAGAAGAAGGTCGTCCATTAAATAATGCCGACCGGTTTATTAAAATGATTGAAAATATTAAACAAAACTCAAAAGCTGAAAAAGCACTTGAAATTATTAAGGGAATAGATGGGAAAGTTATTATCTTTACGGAATACCGAGCAACACAACTATATCTTCAATGGTTTTTAAAGCAACACGGTATTTCTTCTGTTCCGTTCCGAGGCGGTTTTAAACGAGGTAAAAAAGATTGGATGAGACAACTCTTCCAAAATCATGCTCAAGTCTTGATTGCAACCGAAGCTGGAGGCGAAGGAATTAATCTCCAATTTTGCAGCCATATTATCAATTATGATTTACCGTGGAACCCAATGCGGATTGAGCAACGAATTGGGCGTATTCATCGTTTAGGTCAAAAAAATGATGTTCGTATATATAACTTTGCCGTAGAGGATACGGTAGAACAACACATTCTTAAATTGTTGTATGAGAAGATTAACTTATTTGAACGTGTCGTCGGTGAACTTGACGACATCTTAACCAAATTAGAACTACCTTCACTCGAAGAACACGTTTCTGAGATTTTACTTCACTCGGACTCAGAAGGAGAAGTCCGTGTGAAAATGGATCATTTATCCGCGATCATTAATGATATTTCTACTGAAACGGATCCTAACGAGGAGGGCGATACACATGCAACAGCAACACATCCATAATTACTTAGAGCGTTATTTTACAGCCAATCAAAGCCCTATCCTACATAGTGGCAATGGCTATCTTCAAGTTCAATTATCCATTGAACTTGATAAGACATTAATGAATCGCCCGTTTTATTGGCATTACCTAGAAAAAACAGGCGGGACACCTCAACCGATGCAGATGACCTTAGTAACAGATCATACAAAGGCACCTGAAGAAATAAAAGGTGAACAAATACACTTTGGATCTCCTAGGTTACACCAAATCTTTCAAACAACGAAAGAGCTCGGCGGATTTATTCGAATGTATGAAAATATTCAAATGGTTTCCCATGGGTCGGTCCCTCTTCAACCATGGCTTTGTACCAATGTTAAGATCTCATTTCAGTGCGACCGGAAAAAAGATGTCATTTTATCATTAGGATTAAATTTAATTCACGGCCAAATCGTTGATAATTTTTTTGACAGGATAAGAGAAAAAGAATTGACACCAAAAATTCCTGATTTTTGCTTTACCTTATCTCCACTAATTACACCGAAAAGCGGATTACTGAGGGTGGAGCGAACGATCGAGAATTATATTAATGAACAAGATAAAAATTGGGCAATCGAAGCAAGAAAGCGGTGGGATGAAGATTTACAGCTATTAAACCGTTTTTATGAAGAAGTTGATGAAAAGCCTGAAAGCTACGAAACCGAAAAAGAAGCACTTCGCAGTCAATATGAACCAAAAATTCGCGTACAATTTATCAACGGCGGAATGTTCTATTTAAGACAACAGTTCTTTTCCTAAAATGCAAAAGAGGCTGACCATAATAATGGCAGCCTCTTCTCTCTTTAGTGAGCAACTGGTGCACCAGAGATTAATGTCATAACTCCAAACCAGCCAAACACTGCTAACGAAATTGCTGCAAATCCTACAGCAAAAAAGTTCTTTTTGCGCACTTCACGAACTAGTCCCCATGCACAGAAAAGAGCAACTAAAGTCATGTTAATTCCAAGAAACACGATGCCTTCCCCCCTTATGTATAACGCTTTTACTAAATGGCATTTTCACCTATATTATAATAACTTGCGAGGGATGTTTCATTATAAACTTGAAAATGTCACAGAATATCCCTCTATAGCTTGACTCATTCTACCTCATTTTACTCTTTTTTTTTGCAAATGTCGAGGCTTGGAAAAAAGAATTCTAAGCACTTATAAAAACGCTTAAGAGAACGAGCGTTTTTTCTTATATAAATTCTTGTACGTAGGTGCTCATTCGTAATAATAACTTCGATTTATAAGAACTCTATACGAATCTGATATGCATTTGCATATCCCTCGATTAATTCTTTTACATGACAATCAACAAAAAATGTTCTCTTTTCATCATCATAAGCAATTACATCTTCTTCCATTTGTATAGTTGCCATTTTTATTTGCACTTCTTCACCATCTACAATTTTAAATGGTAACACAAGTTCACGATACAAATAATAGAGTTTGCCTTTCCAACCGTAATCGGAAAACTTTTCATAAACTGTTAGCTCTTCAAAGAGTAAAATCTCATGAACTTCTTCTATTAGACCTAAATTCGAAAACTGATTAGATAAGGAAGCAATAGCATTATGTTCAGTAAAAACATACAACGATTCAGCTTCATCGAAAGGATCTTGCTGATAAATATGAAAATAGCAGTTCTCTAATATGTTTATATCAATATTAAGGTTACTTTTTAACTCTAAGGCAAACCCACTATTCACGATAGACAACCCCATTCTTTGAACAACGTATGTATTCAGTGTAGAATAGGATTATATAAACTGCAATGGAGGAGATTTTATGAACTGGAAGCAAGTACCACTAGGTCCACTTCAAACCAACTGTTATATACTTATAAACGACCAAAAAGAAGCCGTCATCTTTGACCCAGGTGGAGACGGACCACAATTAAATGCGTACCTAAAAAAAGAAGGAATTACACCATTAGCTATCTTGCTGACTCACGCTCACTTCGATCATATCGGAGCCGTTGATGATGTAAGAAATGAGTGGGGTATTAAAGTTTATTTACATAAAAATGAAACAGAATGGCTTGGAGATTCAACAAAGAATGGTTCTGCTTTTTTCTTAGGAAATCAGGAAATTATTATTAATGACGCAGATCATATCATTCACGAAGAAGGGACATTAACGATTGGTTCTTTTGAATTCAAAATATATGAAACACCTGGTCATTCTCCAGGAAGTGTTTCTTTCTATTTTGGACCACTCGGTATTGTTTTTTCAGGAGATGCTCTATTTGCTGGCAGTATCGGCAGAACAGATCTACCTGGAGGGAATCATCAACAATTATTAGACTGTATTCATGATAAACTACTCGAACTACCAGAGGATACCATCGTAGCTTCCGGTCATGGACCGACAACAACAATTGGTCAAGAAATGGACTCAAATCCATTTTTAAGCGGTTTCTAGGAATATTCTTCTATAGAAAAAACTCGCCGATTGGTAAGCCTTTAAGCGAAGGGAGAGGGGTAGTTGCACCCTTTCTTAGTTCTAAGGTTGCAGACTACTTCGAATGTACTTCTTTACTGACAAATATGTATAAAAAGCAAAAAAATTGACCTCCTATCTGGGAGGTCACAAGGGGAGTAAATCGTATTGATAAATGAACTATGAGGGGGAGGGGGACTCCCAAAATCATTGTATTCACCAATGTATTAAAATTATATTATAGACTTTACACTATGTCAACAGTATTAACATGAATTTCTTTCGGTCTACTAAAAGTATTCTAATATCATAATTTAAAGCATTTAAGGGGATTTTATGGCACATCCAATCATTTCTTATATAAAGAATCAAACGAGTCAAAAAATAAATTATGCTGAATATATGGCAAAAGTACTTTATGACCCAGAATATGGCTATTATATGAAGCAAAAAGAAAAAGTTGGAAAAAAAGGCGACTTTATCACAACAAGTAACATTCATTCTATATTCGCCAAAGTATTTTGTTCTATCTTTCATGAGGTCATTACGAAAAATAATCTACCATTCGTCATCATCGAAATCGGTGGAGGAACTGGTCGCTTCACTTATGACTTATTAAAAGAATGGAAAGCAAAATATCCAGAAACATTTGAAGAACTCTCGTATTACTTAATTGAGGAAAGTCCTTACCACATTGCAATGCAAAAAGAGTTGCTAGGAGAATTTAACAACGTTCACTATTCTCCCTCTATTAAACATATGAATATTGACGCTTTTGATGGAATTGTATTTTCTAATGAATTAATAGACGCCTTCCCTGTACATGTTATAGAAAAACACAAAAACGTTATATATGAAGTTTTTATTACAGTAAATGAATTAGATGAATTAATGGAAGTGAGAGTACCACTTGAAAATAAAGAAATTCAAATGTGGATAGAAACATATGGACCAAAGCTAAATAATAATCAACGAATTGAGATTCCGTTAGCCATGAAGAAATGGATTGAAAAAATAAGTCAGTTCCTATATAAAGGAGCAATCTTTACAATTGATTATGGGTATTGGAACGAAGAGTGGCAACACCCGGAACGTCGGGATGGTAGTTTAAGGGGCTACTATCAGCATCAAATGATTGACAACCCATTACTCTATCCGAGTGATATGGATTTAACCACACATATCCAGTTGGATCCTTTTATTACGATTGGTAAAGAACATGGGCTCGAGACACAGCTCGTTACAACTCAAGATCAGTTTTTACTCCAGGCAGGAATTCTTAACTACTTACAAGAAAACTACGACCCTAATCCTTTTTCAGAAATAAGTAAGCAAAATCGAGCGATACGTTCCCTCATTACGGATGGGATGAGTAAAGCGTTTCATGTGATCGTTCAAGCAAAATCACTTTCAGTAACCGAAAGCCTTTCTTTCTTAAAAGCTGAAAAAGAGGCTGACTCATAAGTGTCAGCCTCTTCAGTATGTAAACTGAAGTTACATATTAGTGATTTCCAAATCCTGGTACAAGTAGGAAATGCGAATACCACGTAAAACCTACAAAGAAAACAGTTAAGTATGCACCAAAAAGGTAAATGTACACTCGCTCTGATAGATTTAAGTAGCTTAATGCAACGAAAGCCCCTGTTTGAGCAAAAAACAATAATGCCATGTTGTACATACTTCCAACAAAGAAAAGTACTGCAAAAATACCTGTCCAGAAGCCTAAAACACGAAACATACGATCCATTCCTGTCCCCTCCTTCTCTATGTCTTAATCCATTGATCAACAATAGTACATGTCTATGCTAATCATATCATAAAAAAATACAGTACACTACAATTATATATGACAATTAAATTGATTGTAAATGACTTATCCTTGTCTATATCGTGTCTTTCTATAATTACTTATATATTGCGTGTTCAAAAAGGAGGACAAAAAGATCCAGAAGTTCGAGGCGGTGCAGTTGCGAGTACCGCAGCGTATGCTATTAATACGTGAGGAACGAAGCAACAAACCAACGAACTTCCACAGGATGTGGTGACTTCGACGTTCCACAGGACGTGGGGCTCTTAGTCGAAGATCATCTATCCCTAGAGATTTTTCCCGGACTTTTTGAACATCCTCTTATAGAATAATCGTTGTATAGGAACAAGCAATGCAACCTTCATTTTTCATGGATTGCTCTTCTTTGAGTATAACTTCCCCAAAGAAAAACTCGAATATACCAAGTAATAGAGAATAGTGCATAGAACATAATGGAACAGAGTGTTCTCGAATAGCCTCTTTAAAAGTACAATTATAAATACTAAAACTTACTTGTTTTTCTTCCTGGTTAAAAGCAATTTCAGGATTTAGCCCTTGATTTGTAGCAATTTGCTCAATAAACTTAATTTTTTCTTCATCGTTAATATCTTCAATATTACGGTTTATTCGAGCTAGAAATGTTTTAGCCGATTCCATTCCAAATTTATAACCAATTTTCTTTAATGCTTCTACTCCTTCATCTCCAAAGCCAGCTAATGTCTCTAGACACAACTCAGCTAAGCGCTGATAGTCTCGATATGGAAACTGAAGACTAACGACTTCATCTGATAATCGGTAGAAACGACTAGGTCTCCCCCCCTTACCCGTCTTCTTTGTCTCTGAAACTACCATATTTACATCTTCTAATTTAGTTAAATGTAAACGAGCCACATTGGCATGAATGTTAAACTGGTCAGCTATTTCCTGAACTGTAACATCACCGTGTCGTTTCGTAACATATTGATATATGGAAAACCGAGTTGGATCTGATAAAACGCTAGTTATCTTAAGTGTTTGTTGCTCCAAATTACGTCACTCCCTCTTCATGTCTTGTACCATTATAATACAACTCAATAAACATTCAAATCAATTTTCAAAACTTGTAGTTTTTTGTCAAAGAAATATAAAAAAGATGACCCAATTATTGCTACAGCCAACCTCCTATTTTGAATTACACATTAAAATATAGGTCGGGAGCACAATCGATTGAGCCATCCTCGTTAATGCTATTATTTTTTTCGTTTTCGATTCTTTTTTAATATCATTGATAAAGCTAGTGGTAACATACCGAACATTTGATATTGTATAGGCGGTCTGGCTTCTTTCCTTTGCTTTCTCAATGCGATTCGCTCTTCTTTAGGGCGATCTACATAAGAAACAAATTGTTGAGTAACAAACTTTACATAGTCATTGAATGATGACAATTTTCCCACTCCCGAACCAAGCATTTGTAATTATTATTGTCACTTTGAGTGGTACTCATTCAAGATCAAAAGAATTTTTTCAACAATTTCAGAAATGGATAAATTTGTAGTATCAATCTTATAATCAGCGTCTTCGTAAAAAGGCATTCTTTGCAAAAACAGCTCATTTACCTGTTCTTTTGATTTATTTTGTAAAAGTGGTCTTGTAGTGTCGCCTTTAGTTCTTTCTAAAATCTTCTCAATATCACAATGTAAATAAACAATGCTGCCTTTTTCTCGCATAATCTTTCGGTTTACTTCATTGACAACAATACCACCACCTGTTGTTACAATCGTATTTTCGATAGGTAACTGTTCTAACACATCGGTTTCATATGACCGAAAGGCCCCTTCGCCTTCTTCCTGAAATATCGTTGCAATACTTTTATGTTTTGTGGTTTCAATTTTTGCATCTGTATCTAGTAGAGTATAATTTAATTTTTCTGCCAGTATTTTTCCAATAGTTGATTTTCCTGCCCCCATAAATCCAGTTAAAAAGATAATGTTTACCCCATCGTATACTCTGTCCATTCCTTCACCCTCATTTTTTCTTTGTCTAGTAGAAATCGAACGACTCTTTGCCTTTCCTTTTCTGTCCATACTTTAAGTTGTATGTTTAATGTATCATGGGTATCATCTAAAATCCAATACACAGCTGCACCTTTTTCGTAATTAAACGCACCTGAATGAGACCATTGATTGGTTGTTAAATCAGCAACTATATCAACCACAGCCATCTGCAGTAAGGACTCTAGAAGAAAAATCTCTTCTTGTTCTGCATAAAACTTTTTTTCAGTCACGTACATATCCAATACATGCATTAAAGCTAAAGATAAAAGTAGACAAAGAATTAAAGTGATAGGAAGAATAAACCCCTTTTGTCCATTTTTCTTCAACTGGTAACCTCCAAACAACATACGAAAGAGAACCTTCGCTCATACCTTTTCCCATTTGTATCAATTATTACTACTACGACACCATGAGGAACTAATTGGTAAGAAACAGAAGATACATGACGCAAAAATACATCATGTCCTTGTTGATTAACTCTCCTTCGAATAAGTTTTCCAAACTTTTCAATTGAAATAACTGTACCATCAGGTTTACGGAGCCTAAGTGTATCACCCGTAACCTCAATTTCACTTGCTTCTCTTATTTCCATACTAAATTGATTAAAAAATAATTCAACTTGGAGCTTATGAGGCTGTTCAGTTGGAGGAGGAAGGATAGGAATACTTTTAATAGCGAGAGGTAAAACGGAGGCAATGATTAATACTATGGTAAGAGCTATAATAACTTCAATTAATGTAAAACCTCTCTGATTTATTTTTTGGCATATCCGCATTTTTCAAAATCACGTCCATTTTTACTAGACCAGGAAAGACACACTTTAAGGTCTCTTTGTGTCACCTGAGTCACTGAACATTGGAACAATATATCCTCTTTTTCAAACACTCCATTTGGTAATTGATTTTCAAATAACCAACGTTGAAGCGTTTCATTTATCATTTTATTTGCGATATTTTCTTGACGGATTGTTATTCGTTCATCATAAACCTTTATAAAAGCGGGAAAAACGGAAAGAGATAGGATAGAAAATATAAAAATCGAAGCAATTACTTCTAGTAATGAAAAGCCTTTATCTCTCTTCAATATAAAAGCGCCCCTTCCCTATATGAAACACAATCATATACCGTTGACTACCCACATTCATAAATAACGTCCCAGCTTTGCTTATATTTCCGTTAGAGAGGAACCTGACATCAGTGGTACCTAAAGAACCACGTTCAAAGGTTACATCGATATTAATTGGCTGTTCATAAACAATTTGATTATGTTGCCTGATCCCATAGCAGCTACGTTCAGAATTGAAGTAAAAAACAGCGTGAGCGCCATTAGATATCGCAAGTTGTTGAGCATAATACAAGTCGTTTTCTAGTTGCGAGAGGAGAATATTTGTTTCATATGAAGAATAAGTGGAGTTAAGAGAGATCAGTGTAACAGAACTAACAACTGATATGACCGTTAATACAATGAGGAGTTCAACTAGCGTGTAGCCTTGTTGTTTTAAGTTCATTCAGGAAATACTACCTTACCTTCACTATCAATCTTTAAAGAGGAACCATTTGGACATGTTGTTTTATTTACAAATTCCGGTACTAGATCTTCAATCTTTTCTGGCTTCTTATTCTTTTCAATCGTATAAGCACCAACCTGTGCTTGAAGCAGATCAATCGTTGCTTCACACCCTTTCTCATTAGCAACATTAGTATTTTTCGTCATATTCGGTACAGCGATGAGTAGCAGGATGGATATGATCATTAAAACTATAAGCATTTCAATTAAAGTAAAACCTTTTTGTAATTTAAGCCACTTTTTCATAGACAACACACTCCTAATTAGAAAGGGGATAAAATAACTAATGATAGGGATGGTAACTTTAATGTCACTAAAACATGGGGAGATGGGGAGATGGATAAGATAGAGGGCTTACTGATCTACTATTTTATAGATGACATCACTCCTTATCAATTTATAAATTGATAATACAATAAGTTGATTTTAAAATCTCTATAATTACATAAAATTAACATATCTTTAAAAAACAAAAAACCTCAAGTTTAAACTTGAGATTAAAAACATTGCTTATGTAATGGTGCGGGTGAAGGGACTCGAACCCCCACGTCAAAGACACTAGATCCTAAGTCTAGCGCGTCTGCCAATTCCGCCACACCCGCGCATATAAATGGTGAGCCATGAAGGACTCGAACCTTCGACCCTCTGATTAAAAGTCAGATGCTCTACCAACTGAGCTAATGGCTCATGATGTTAATTCATGATGTTTCTCATGTCGTATCGGACGATGTTTCGCTTTGTGGTCCTACCTGTTCCTTCCTCTACTAGTAATACTTTGTAGCATGCTGTGTCGGAACAACTCGTACCAATTTCACGTTGTCTTGCTCGTAACTGAGCTAATGGCTCATGAAGTTTACTTCATTCAGCATAAAATTGACTAACTTAACTAATAACTATCATCTACTAATTTCTACAATGGTGACCCGTACGGGATTCGAACCCGTGTTACCGCCGTGAAAGGGCGGTGTCTTAACCGCTTGACCAACGGGCCAGATGACACTGGCGGAGAAGGAGGGATTTGAACCCTCGCGCCGGTTACCCGACCTATACCCTTAGCAGGGGCACCTCTTCAGCCACTTGAGTACTTCTCCATATT